>NVTH01000206.1 GCA_002401525.1 Moraxellaceae bacterium
AGATAAAATTTCAATAAAGCCAGAGATTTTATTGAGATTGATTCATGGTGATGATGCTGAAACTTCTAATATTAACTTAGAAGAAAATATGAAGAAAGCAAGTCAAAATTTATTGCGTATTGAACAGCCGTACTTAATCAGCCTTCACGCTGCAACATGTGCATAATACAGATTGAGCCTGCGCCCATCATTTGAATCATGCCAATATTAGCACCTTCTACCTGACGATCTCCGGCTTCACCACGCAACTGCTGGGTTGCATCCCAAACTTGCGCCAAACCAGTAGGTCCACCAGGATGTCCGCGAGCAGTCAAACCACCGTCTGTAGAAAATGGAATTCTTCCGCCAATGGAAGTAGCTCCTTCAGCCACTAAGCGATCACCTTCGCCTTCCTCACAAATTCCCATTAATTCGTAATACATCAATTCTTCAATGGGGAATGCATCGTGTACATGAACGAAGCTAAGGTCTTTAGGGCCTACGCCAGTTTTTTCATACAACGCTTTAGTGGTCACTTTTGTTAAATCACCAGGTCCTACCACCGCGCCCAAGAATACATGGCCAGGGGTGTAATGCTCTGATTTAGATTGTGACCCAGTGACTTTAACCAAAGGTCGACCATTGGCATATTTCTCAGCCATTTTCTTGTTGCCTAGAATGGCACAAGCCGCACCACCGCCCGCTGCACAAGCCATTTTTGAAGTGTGTGGGTAAGCGACAGGCTTTGACGCCAACACTTCTTCCACGGTGACTTCATGATCGGCTCGACGCTGCGCATAAGGATTAAGACGTGCGTGGTTCCAGTTTTTAGCTGCAATTTTCGCGAATGTTTCTTCTGTGGTCCCGTATTCGTGCATGCGACGAGTAGCCCACATTGCGAAAAATGCTGCGGGTAATACGATCTGCTCGATTTTTGGGGTTTCGCCCATCATCGCCTTCATCATGCCCATGCCCATTTTGATCATGTCATCAAAACCAAGCGCCATGGCAATTTCAGTATCCCCACTTTGCACAGACTTTACTGCTTGACGAAAGCAGCATGAGCCGGTGGCTGAAGCATTTTCAACGTGAGTGATAGGCACATTGGTCAAACCAAAATCCTTTGCGTAGCTAATGCCCTCGAGCATGCCACCACCAATGTAGCCGTTGTATAAAGCGCCTACGTCTTTAAATTTAATGCCTGCATCACTCAAGGCTGCTTTACCCGCGACATAGGCCATGTCGCGAACCGGAGGGCTCATTTTTTGGAATTCATGCATTCCAACCCCAATTACGTATACATCATCTATCATGTCATTTTCTCCGTAAAAATTCGTTGGATGTTAAGCGGGCGCGTAACCAAAAGTACACAGTTCAGTGTCACCGACAGTCTTTATTGGCAAAGCTTGCAGCTTCATTTTCATGCCAATAGTCCAGTCACCCTTTTCGCCTTCAATATTGGCTTGTACGCGCACACCGTTGGGCAAATCGATTTGGCCCACGCCGTGCCCTGCAGTACCCATTTTTGCGGAACCCATCATCGGCATATAGACGTACGTCCAAGAATACAGAATGCCTTCCACAGGAAGTTCAACCGTTTCAACAGGCTCTTCAGTAATAGGGCACTGCTTACGAATGGGAAAATAATGCACATCCGCTGCCGCACTGTATGAACCGATAAGAACCGGCGTACCGTCTTCTTTAATTTTGAAGTAACCTTCTTCAATTGGTTTTTGCTTCATTTCTAATTGCTCCTGTTTTTCAAGTGATTCAACTTTTATGAATTCTAACTTTTATGAATTCTAACAATTGATGATCGATCTAGACGTTTGTTGCTTGATTCTCCCAATACTTATCCCGCAGTAATCGTTTGTACAATTTACCTGTGGGAAGGCGGGGCAATGCATCAATAAAATCGATTGATTTAGGTAATTTATATTTGGCCAGATTTTCACTCGCGTAGGCCTGAATTTCAGCGGCGATTGTATCACTAGCTTCCACTCCTTCCACTAGTTCCACCACCGCTTTCACTGACTCGCCCCAATCATTGTCGGGAATTCCAAACACTGCGATGTCAGAAACTTTCGGATGCTGAATTAAAACCCCTTCAATTTCAGCAGGATAGATATTAGAGCCACCCGAAATGATCATATCGCTCTTTCTGTCGCAGATAAACAACCAACCGTCCTCGGTGAGGTAGCCCATATCGCCTACGGTGAACAAATCGCCTCGTCGGGACTCTTTAGTTTTCTTGTCATCTTTGTAGTAACTAAATTCCCCCATCGCAGATCCCATGTAGATGGTGCCTACTTCATTGGGTTTCATTTCTTTACCGTCATCATCCAAAATCACTAAACGGCTACCGGGCCAAGCACTTCCAACGGTGCCTGGGTGCTCCAGCCAATCTTTCGGCTTCACATAAGCTCCGCCTCCTTCGGTGGCGGCATAATACTCATAAATCACCGAGCCCCACCAATTTAGCATGCGACGTTTTGTCTCGGGAGGACAGGGTGCAGCCGCATGAATGACATTTTTAAGACTGGTGATATCGTACTTAGACTTGATGTCATCCGGTAGCTCCAACAAACGATGGAACATGGTAGGCACCATGTGAGTCGCCGTAATGCCGTACTTTTCAATTCGTTGTAAAGCGCCTTCAGGAGTCCATTTTTTCATCAGTATGAGCGCTTGTCCCTGATGCAACGCCCCGGTACTAAATCCGGCTGGGGCAGCGTGATACAAAGGCCCCATGACTAAATGAGTGCCCTTCTCTGGCTCGATATCAAACAGCATGCCCAACATACCCGACATACTTCCCGCCATCTCTGGCGTCATGTCTGAGAGCGGCCGACGAACCCCTTTAGGTTTCCCAGTAGTGCCGGAGGTGTAGAGCATCAGTGACCCTGCACTGCGATTCTCAGGCTGCTCTATCGATTGATCCAGCAACAACCCTTCAAAAGGCGCAAAGCTGCCCAGGTCATCGAGTGAAAAACAAAATTTGGAATCAAATTTAACTTCATCCACGGCCTTTTGCGCCGCATCGCCGTAGGCACTTTCGGTAATAAATACTTTGGATTCTGAATTCTGCAATATATAGGCGACTTCGGGTCCAGTAAGGTGATAATTGATCGCCGTTAAAAACAGCCCAATTTGCTGAGTCGCCATGTAGACCTCAATCCACTCGACGTGGTTGTTGAGCAAAATAGCAACCCCGTCTCCCCTCTCCAAACCTAAGGCTTGTAACCCTCTTGATAATTGATTGACACGCGCCCCTAGCTCACCGAGTGTAATTTCCCGGTAATCGTCGCTGACAATCGCTAGTTGATTAGGCTCGTGCTTAGCTCGTTCCCAAAAACCTTGATGAGACATTGAGTACTCCTTGGATTTTTTGTTTTTGTCATTATTTAACCGAACGCCGCCATTAAATTGACGTTTTATAAAGCGCTGCGCAAATTTTATAATGGTTCATTCGGCTTTCTCCATATAGCCCCCTCAGTAACAGACGGTTTGGGGTTTAATACCGGCGTATTTCCTGAATACAAGATGAGCATTGACCCAAAATGACTCCTTGCGACTTATATCCTTATCCTAGAAATTAAACCCACATTAAGCTTTTGTTATTATGGAGATTTTACGTCAGGGCTTAAAGCAATGTTAAGTACATTGTGTCTGCATGAGATTGTGTCCGCATAGGATTGTTTCCTCCGCGAACTTGCTCTGCCCGTTAGCTGTTTTGCATGCTACCTAAAAACCTCGCAAAAAAAAACGCTTTATTGGTAATCATTTAAATTCGCGCTTTTTTAGCCTGACTCAGAGATAAACCGTCATTGTCTTACCTTGTAGCAATCCTTTCCTATACTTCTATTAGGGCAATCAGTCTATGTTGCTATTAGCGCCTATTAATGTCGGGTCGAAACAATACAGTACCGCCCAGTAACGCACAGTACCGCACAATAATGCTTAACCGAAACCATAACGGGCCAATCGAATGAAATTCGAATAAATCGCACGAGTGCTTAGCCTAATTAATAAAACCACTAAAGTCATTATCACCACTTGCACCTTACTCTTGCTCTCAAGCATTGCGTTTAAGGAGGACGCCGCTCGAGCAGAAAACCTTTCCGAACAAGCAAAAAATCCACACCAGCAAATATTTTTAAGCGCCAATTCAACCGTCTCTAAACACCTACTGACTCGCCGAGAAATTCGCGCCATTTTTACCATGAGGCTCACTCATTGGCCCGACGGACAACCCATTACCGTGTTTGTTGTCAATGATGACAACGCAATTCACATTCAATTCTGCAAAAACATACTGAACATATTTCCTCATCAACTGCGCGCAGCGTGGAATAAGCTCGAATTTTCAGGCACCGGACAGGGCCCCATTGAATTATCGACACTCCAAGAAATGCACCAAGCCCTAACGTTAACACCGGGCTCGATTGGATATCTAAACGAGAATGCGAACGATGCATCGTTACAAAACTTGCAATTTCGCTAATTTGTTTTTAGCGTTGTTGATCTTTTCACTCACTGGTTTCGTTAACGCCAACGAAACCAAGGCGCAATCTTTTACGCCAAAAAAATATTTTCTGAACGGTTTTATCAGCCAAGCCATTATCCACTCCACCGATAATAATTTCCTAGGCGAATCCGACGACAGATTAAGTTCGGACTTCAGCGAGGTAGGGATTATTTTTAACGCCAAACCCATTGATCAATTCCAAGTGTCAGCGCAAATACTCGGGCGTAGAGACGGCATCAGCAATGATGGAAAACTGCGGATCGATTTCGCATTCCTAAGTTACACCTTAATTAATAATTTTGATTGGCAACTAGGCTTTAGAGGAGGACGACTGAAAGCACCTTTCGGTTTCTATGGAGACACTCGAGACGTGGCCTTTACTCGGCCTACTATATTTTTGCCTCAATCCATCTACTTAGATCGCGTTAGAAACACTGGGTTCTCGCAAGATGGCCTGCAAATTTTTGCGTCCCGAAACGCGGAAAACTATCATGTAAGCTGGCAATTTTCCGTGGTAGATCCAACGCCCGATAAAGATGAAATTAGCGACTTCTATCC
>NVTH01000207.1 GCA_002401525.1 Moraxellaceae bacterium
CCTTTTGGTACAAAATGGCCAGTTAAGCGTCGGGGATTTAATTCTCGCTGGACAGTACTATGGCCGAGTCAGAGCCATGCAGGATGAAAACGGTAAGTCTATGCCTCACGCAGGACCTTCGATTCCTGTTGAAATATTGGGTCTGAGTGGGACGCCGAATTCAGGAGATGAGTTCTGCGTAGTGGCTGATGAGCGTAAAGCGCGAATGGTTGCTGATCAACGAGAGGCTAAGGAGCGTAAAGAACGCTTCATTCGTCAACAGGCTTCCAATCTTGAATCACTGTTCCAAAGCATGGGCAAAGAAGACGCTGCTCAGGTGAATGTGGTTTTGAAAGGCGATGTAAAAGGCTCTGTTGAAGCGTTAGTAAGTTCGCTGACGGCCTTATCCACTGATGAAGTACAGGTGTCCATTGTTTCTCGTGGAGTAGGTGGCATTAATGAATCTGATATTAATTTAGCGAAAACCTCTAATGCAGTGGTGTTAGGATTTAACGTTCGAGCTGACGCTGCAGGACGGCAGATGGCTCAGGACGAAGGCATCGAGATTCGTTATTACAGTATTATTTATGAACTCATCGACGATGTAAAAGCCGCAATGTCTGGCTTATTAAGCCCTGAATTAAGAGAAGAAATTCTAGGCGTCGCTGATGTGCGAGAAGTTTATCGCTCTTCGAAGTTTGGTGCAGCAGCAGGTTGTATGGTACTCGAGGGTACGGTTTATCGAAATCGTCCCATTAGAGTATTGCGGGATGACGTTGTTGTGTTTGAGGGAGAGTTAGAATCCTTACGACGATTTAAAGATGATGTCGGTGAAGTTAAAAGCGGTACTGAATGTGGTATCGCAGTAAAAAGTTACAACGACATTAAGGCTGGGGATAAGATCGAAGTATTCCAGGTCAATGAAATTGCTCGTACATTGTAATCTAAGCGGGTGACTTGTGGCTCAGCAATACGGTAGACAACAGAAAATAGCGGATCAAATGCAGCGTGAATTGGCTGCAATGGTTCAAATGGAATTGCGGGATCCGCGCTTAGGTATGGTGACCATCAGTGGTGTAAAGGTTAGCTCCGATTTAAGCCATGCCGATGTGTACGTCACTGTCCTAGGTGAAAACTCAGACGAGGAAATCAAGCAAACCTTAGGGATTCTTCAGCGAGCCTCGGGGTTTTTGAAAAAAAACCTCGGTAAGAATATGAATCTAAGGCAGATCCCTCAGTTGCGATTTCACTTTGACAGTAGCGCCGTCAATGGCGAACGCATGTCTCAGTTAATCGATTATGCGTTAGATCAAGATAAAAAAGCCTCTTCCAAGGATGAACCCTCGTAATCGTTCGCGCCAATCATTTTTCGTTTCTATTTTGTTTTGAGGCGTGTTCGAGTTGAGTTCCCGAAAGCGTAACAAAGGTAGGCCAATTAATGGCGTGCTGTTATTGAATAAGCCGGGCGGCGAAACTTCGAATCGATCTTTGCAGCGAGTCAAGCGACTGTTCGATGCTAATAAGGCGGGCCATACTGGAAGCTTAGATCCTTTGGCGACGGGGTTGTTGCCTGTCTGTTTTGGTGAAGCGACCAAGTTTTCTCAGTATTTATTAAACGCAAACAAAACCTATTCGACCGATGCTCAACTGGGCGTGATTACCGATACGGGCGATAGTGACGGTGAAATAATTAAACAGCTGCCGGTCCCTGAAGATTTAAATGAACCTGCTTTACTGGAGGTTCTTGCTCGGTTTGAGGGCGAAATTTCTCWAKTANSYTTSGATNTNTTSTRYKMWYRWSYWYWATGKWSRKYSTTWGNNYATAANMWWSMWAGRSAGGGTATTGAAGTGGAAAGAAAAGCGCGTTTGATCACCATTTTTTCAATTGCTCTGAAGRGTTTGAAGAGCAGCAGTTTTGAAATGGAAGTCAGCTGCAGTAAAGGCACCTACATCCGCACTTTGGTGGAAGATGTGGGGCWGGTATTAGGGTGTGGCGCACATGTGACTCGCCTAAATAGATTGTCGAGCGGTCAATTTTCAATTGAGGATAGTTATTCTCTTGAAGAGCTTGAGACGCTTGTCGAAGAGAAAGGTCTTGATGGGGCTGATCGATGTTTGTTGCCGATACACTGTATGGTGGCGGATTGGCCCAAAGTTGTGGTTGATCAACGTTCGTCCTACTGTTTAAGGCATGGTCAGATAGTTTCTTATCCTTACCCGAAAGAGCGTGCTGATTTTAATGATGTTGGGCCTCTTGATGTGCAGATCTGGGGCGCTAATGAAGGTGAAAGCGAAGAGTTTTTGGGCGTGGGCGAGTTGCGAGACGGTAATCAAATCGCTCCAAAACGGTTGATTCAATCTGGGACGTAAAGAGGGTACAATACGCCCCTGTTTACCGCAGGCCGATTCTAAGGCTAGAAATAGAATTAGCACATAGGCGAAAGAGGAGGCGCAAATTTGGGCCCCCTCCTCAAAAACCGCCTTTGTTCGGTCCCGTGAACTAAACTGTAAACCTGTATTTAAGGTGTGTGGCTGTAATTATGCGCGGTCATTCATTTATTTTTTTAGCATATTGGAGAAATAGCATGTCAATGTCAGCAGTTGAAAAAGCAAAAATCGTAGCCGATAACCAAGTGAAAGAGGGTGATACTGGATCCCCAGAAGTGCAAGTAGCATTACTTACAGCACAGATTAATCATCTTCAAGGACACTTTAAAGAGCATAAGCACGACCATCATTCACGCCGTGGTTTAATCCGTATGGTAAACCAACGTCGTAAATTGCTCGATTATTTGAAACGCAAAGACGTCGCACGCTACAGCAATCTAATTAAAAAACTCGGATTACGCCGCTAGGTTATTTGTTTTATCGGCTTCTGCGTGGCGCTTTTTACGCCGGTGACTTGTGCATCGGCGGTATTTTCATCAGCAGTATAATGAAAATGACTTTTATGTAAGAGCTGCGCTTAAGTCTGAATTAAGCAAGTAACAACAGCGTATTTGCTTCCTATTACCTTTAGTAGATACCAAAAACGAGAGCGCCCTGTAGTTGAAAGGGCAGCAGTTGAATGGGCTGTCCCGTGTAACGCTACCCTGGTTTATTTTTAGGGTTCAGTTTTTGAAGGGTCCCATCCGTTTGTACACTTTTAAAGTCACCTCGAATGATAAAGAGGCTTAAGAGAAGTGTTCGGTGTCAGAATTAAGGCCATAGCGGTAAATTAAGGAAAGTGCTCTGTTTTTTGAAAAATTCATTCGACTATTGGTGGATTTGAATTAAGCTTGGGTTGTAAAAAAGAGAATATAGAAATTAGATCTGGTCGGTGTGTCATAAAACCAGCTTAGTGGAAGGTAAAAATGTTTAATTCAGTAAAAAAAGAATTTCAATACGGTAACCAAAAAGTGGTTATCGAAACAGGAAAGATTGCTCGTCAAGCGACTTCGGCGGTATTGTTGTCCATGGATGACACTACAGTCCTTGTGTCAGTCGTGGCACGCAAAGAAGCGGAAGAAGGCCGAGACTTTTTTCCGTTGACCGTTAACTATCAAGAAAAAACTTACGCTGCAGGACGTATTCCTGGCGGGTTCCTTAAAAGAGAAGGGCGTCCTTCTGAAAAAGAAACCCTGACTTGCCGCTTGATCGATCGACCTGTTCGCCCCTTGTTCGCGAAAGGCTATCGTAATGAAGTGCAAATTGTCATTTCGGTAATTTCTGCCAATAAAGAAACTGACCCGGATATTGTCGCTTTATTGGGGACTTCAGCAGCCCTAGCTATTGCAGGCTTGCCCTTCACCGGTCCATTGGGCGCGGCGAGAGTAGGTTACGTGGACGGCATGTATGTGCTTAATCCAAGCTATAGCCAACTTAAAGATTCCGAGTTAGACCTTGTGGTTGCAGGGACTGCTGATGCTGTATTGATGGTGGAGTCTGAAGCGCAAGAGCTGACCGAAGATCAAATGTTAGGTGGCGTACTTTACGGGCATCAAGAAATGCAAGTCGCGATTACCGCGATTAAAGAGTTTGCCGCTGAAGTGGGTGTTAAAGCCAGTGATTGGACTGCTCCTGAGGAAAACGTTGAGTTAAAAGCAGCGATCTCGGATAAATATCAAAGCAGCATTGCCGACGCGTATCGAGTGACCGATAAAATGAAACGCTACGACGTACTAGGTGCACTTCGAAGTGAGGCTAAGGAAGCGCTCGCTGTTGAAGGCGGACCCAGTTCCGATGCGGTCAAAGATGCATTTGGTTCGGTTGAGAAATCAATTGTAAGAGAAAGCATTCTCAGCGGTGAAGCACGAATCGATGGTCGAGATCATAAAACAGTACGCGCCATTGAAGTGGAAGTAGGCCTGTTGGCCAATACCCATGGCTCTGCGTTGTTCACCCGTGGTGAAACCCAAGCGATTGTGGTTGCTACTTTGGGCAGCAATCGCGATGCGCAAATGATTGATGCGTTGGAAGGCATGCGCAATGATCCTTTTATGCTGCATTACAACTTCCCTCCTTTCTGTGTGGGTGAAACAGGCTTTTCGGGTGGTCCGAAGCGTCGCGAGATCGGTCATGGTCGTTTAGCCCGTCGCGGTATGGAAGCGGTGCTCCCTAACAGTGAAGATTTCCCTTATACGATTCGAGTCGTTTCTGAAATAACAGAATCCAATGGTTCTTCTTCCATGGCCTCTGTGTGCGGAACCAGTTTGTCGTTAATGGACGCAGGCGTACCACTTAAAGCACCTGTTGCAGGAATCGCAATGGGTTTGGTAAAAGAAGCCGAACGCTTCACTATTTTGTCCGATATCCTGGGTGATGAAGATCATCTTGGAGACATGGACTTTAAAGTGGCAGGTACTGAGGCAGGTATCACTGCGCTGCAAATGGACATCAAGATTCAAGGCATTACCGAAGAAATTATGGAAGTGGCGCTTAGCCAAGCCCGTGACGGTCGATTGCATATCTTGGGTGAAATGAACAAGGTGATTACTCAGTCGCGCGAAGATGGTTCCAGCAATGCGCCGAGTTACGCCACCATCCAAGTGAAGCCGGATAA
>NVTH01000002.1 GCA_002401525.1 Moraxellaceae bacterium
ATAAATATCTATAGTTGTATTTATAAACACCATTATTAACATCAAAATAAAAATTATGAGATTTATTAATCCTTAATTTACTATGACATAACTAAAAAGATAAACAAATCTACTTATTAATAAAATATATCATATGTAGAGCCATATGCAATTTAAAGAGAAAAATTGT
Source organism: Moraxellaceae bacterium (assembly GCA_002401525.1). Classification (GTDB taxonomy): domain Bacteria; phylum Pseudomonadota; class Gammaproteobacteria; order Pseudomonadales; family UBA3067. Next base: position 170 of record NVTH01000002.1, read on the forward strand.
TCATTAGAGGGGACCAAAAAAGGTTTATTTTTAAAAATTATCTATCTCAGTTTCGAAATTCATTAGGGAAAGCCTATATTTTATTCTGCATAACTTTCATAAGTTACTAAATTATCATATAACATGGGTGGTAAGAAAAAAGAAAACACTAAATCCGATTTACCTGCATATAACATTATTTCAGTTGGAGGTCATTTAGGAGCTATGACTAACAATTAATTAATTAAAGTAAATTAAATATATTTAAAAGTAATTCCCTAAGTGCGAAAACACTCATTTTACTGTCTTTAATGAAATCAAATAACAATTATGGACAAGAAGACTTTTTTGGGAATAATTCAGAGTTGATAGAAGACATTTCATCATTTATTCTGATACTTTAATTGATTTTACTTCAGCTCACTCCGATAATGTTGGAGTTAAACAATATTTACCAGAAGAAAATGCAATTATTTTGTAAAATAACAGAAAAGTTAAATATGAAAGTTTAGTTATCGGAACTGGTATTCAAAAAGATATTGACTATATTGAAGGACTTAAAGAAGCTATTTTAGATTAAGAAAGTTAAGTTTTCGGAAATTACGAACTTTTAGAATTAGATTTAATGGAATTAAAATCCTTAATGAGTTCTTATAACTGTAATTTTAAAGGAAACTATTATTTCTGTATCCCAAAAAGACCTTATTCAGGTGAAGTTGAAAATTTCAACTTTTTTTTGACTGATGACGTTTTTAAATGGTAATAAAAAATCGGTGCTACATCTCCATTGTAAAAATTAGTTATTATTAATGCTAATGACAGCTTTGTTGAACATTAACCAGAAGCTGATAAATTTATCAAAGAAGAACTTGAAAGAAGAGGAATTGAGGTTATTTATAACTAAGAACTTATCAAAGTTGAATCAAAATCAAGATAAGCCACAGTAAGAGACGTTAAAACTGGAGCTTTATCCACAAAAGAGTTTTCAAGATTATATTCTATGATCCCAGGCAAAATGGACAGTAAATTGAAAGATGCCGGTTTAGCAGCCGAAAACGGATTTTTGGATGTAGACCATGAAACTTTATAACACACCAAATATCCCAATATTTTCGGAGTTGGAGACGTCAACAATTTACCCATCTAAAAAACATTATATGGTGGTATGTTATAAGCTAACGTTGCTGCTTACAATTTAATGAGATAAAGATCAAATTTACCCTTAGATGCTAAATATGACGGTTAAACCAGAGCTTATTTACAAATGGGTAATAATTTCTTAACCTATGTTGAACATAATTACAAAGGAGCTACAGATAAAAATATTAACAACCCAAACAAAAATTTCTTTTCATTATGGAGATATTATACAGTAATAATATTTATATTTAGTAAGCCAACAAAAAAACTCATGCTAATTTATTAGAATGCTATAAAGGTTTAAAATTCGGACCTTATTATTTCTTCAAAAAATATTACGGAACTGATAATATTTTAACTGATAACATTCCATCTTTTATTAGAAAACATTGGAGTGAAACTGTTGCCCCAAATGTTGAAAAAACTGAAGAAACATTAGACTCAAAGATTTAAGATCTTACCGATAAAGCCACAGTCAAAGCTTGATTTAATTTTTAAATGGGAAATTTAAATCAAGTATACATAATTACATTTCCAAATTTTCATATTCTATTTATAATGATTTTGAACAAAAGTTAAGGCAATTGTTTAATGATTCTGCTATATTAAAAATTACTAGCAATAATGCAAGTAATTATGTTGATTTTAAATCAGTCAGCTTAATGGCAGAAAAAATAACAATAATTTTATTTAATTGCTAGCTCAAGAGGACATGGATCATGACCCAATTAGACGGTAAGGTGGCAATAATAACGGGCGGTGCCAGAGGACAAGGCGAGGCCGAAGCGCGGCTGTTTGTAGAGCGCGGCGCTAAAGTGGTTATTACTGATGTGCTGGATGATGAGGGCGAAAAAGTCTCCGCAGACTTAAAGGATAAAGCACTTTTTTTACACCAAGATGTGACTCAGGAAGAGTCTTGGACCCAGGTTGTTAAAATGACCCAGGAGCATTTTGGTAAGGTGGACATTCTGGTGAATAATGCAGGCATTATTCGTTTGGCGCCATTGGCCATGACATCGTTAGAGGATTACATGGCGACTATTAACGTCAATCAAGTCGGCGTGTTTTTAGGGATGAAGGCGGTGGTCCCAGCGATGACTGAAGCGGGGGGCGGTTCGATTATTAATATCTCCTCGATCGATGGATTAGTCGGTATGGCCATGGCCGTTTCCTACGTAGCAAGTAAATTTGCAGTGCGAGGCATGACCAAAGTAGCGGCATTGGAATTGGGGCAATTTGGTATTCGAGTCAATTCTATACACCCCGGTGGCGTAGACACAAAAATGCTTGATATGGATGGCGTTAATTTTGACCCTGAAAGTAGTTTCTTTAGCCGTGTCCCTTTGGGGCGTATTGGGCAGGCCGAAGACATTGCGAAATTGGCGGGCTTTTTAGCCTCGGACGAAAGCGCCTATTCTACGGGATCTGAATTTACCGTGGACGGTGGTTTGCTTTGTGGATTTGGCTTAGGAGCGATGACAAAAAAGTAATAACTTAATATGTTCGCCCTGGCTCTAGCCGCATAGCTTTTATGATAGGACTAGGGACTAGGGGCTGGGGTTTTCACCTAGTTATAAACCACTCGTAAAGTGGCTGTTCCCTGATAAACCCCTAGATTATTGTCAGAGGCAATCGTTGTAGTAGCTCCAACTCGCACATTGTCTAATAACCCTTGGTTATCGAATGAGCCATTTCCCGATGCGTCTACAGACCCCCCTAGTGTGAAGTCGGTAACGTCCATTTTGTTCTTTTTGCCTGCCTGGCCGTTAGTTATTGAAATTTTTCTTTCAACAATGCTTGCGGTCACTGCTAGGTTAGGTTCGCCGGTGACGTTAAAGTAGGCTGCTTTGGAATCGATGGGGGCTACTACTAGGTCTGTGTCTACTGCAGGAACCAGTTGGTTGCCAAAACTTAGGCCTTGTTGTTCGTAGATTGCGAGAGAGGTACCGATTAAAACCATTGAAGGGTTGAAGGCCTGGTCATCCGCGTAATTACGGCTGGAGAAGAAACACAAAAGTACAGTGATTGCGAGCGCTACTCTCGACGGGTTAGTGAATTTAGTTTTAGTAGCGCTCATTTATAGATCTTATTCTGTTTTGATTATTGTTATTACTTTCTTAGTTAGGTGCAATATCTACGCCATACAAATGAATATTCTATGTTTTAAGGCGTTTTAGCGAAGTATCGTGATGTGAGACGGGAGCTTGTGACGGCTAAATTTTTATTTGGGTGATGCGTCAATTAATCGTGATTCATTTTGCTGACGCCGAATTTCTAGTCGACGACAGAAAAATATCGATTCATATGAAATGCTAACATTTGCTGGTTTTTTAACGCACTTTGCATATTCAAATTGCTAAAAGAGGAAAGCCACAATCGTTTGAATAAGAAAGGTTTTTTATTTAATGATGGGTATAAGTTTCAGTGATCAAATCAAATTGAAAAACGTGAGATTTGAGCGCGAAGCCTGTTTTTAAATTTAGCTTTTCAGGTGACGAGGTTTTTGCGTAGGACTGAATCATGCTTTTGCAGCGAACTCTTTGGTGAGGTCTGTGGGATAGTGCTGGCCGATATACTCAAAATCCTATTTTTTGAGCGAGTGGTCGGTACTATGAGCATATAAAAGCCGTCTCATCTGATTTTGCTCGGTGTTATTTAATGGGTCGTTTTTATCGTTTGAAACGTTGGCGTGAAGCTATTGGCTTGAAATCGTGCTGCTACAGGAGCTTCCGAAGCTAAGGGAAATATAATGGGTTATATTACGTTCTTAGAATTCGCCCTAAACCAGCCAGGAATGAAACGTTGAAAGAAACGATTAAAAAAATGAACCTTGAAAGCGAGCATTATATTTCGGAAGGTTGCCATATTATTGAAATGTCTAACTCCTCTGATGACCTTGAGGTATCCGTTGCGCGAGCACGGGTAGAGCCCGGTGTGATCACGAAGTGGCATCGACTTAAGGGGATTTCGGAACGATACGTGATTTTAGAGGGGAAAGGGAGAGTGGAAGTGGGTGAGCTTGCGCCGCAACAAGTTGCTGTGGGTGACGTGGTGATTATCCCCCCAATGTGCCCTCAACGAATTTGTAATGAGGGGGAAGCTGACTTGGTATTTCTCGCCATTTGTTCCCCGAGGTTTGATCCACACGCTTATGAAGCGCTTGAATGATGGAAAATCATTGAGGATCGTTTACTGGGGTGTCGTAAGCATTAAAAAAGATACCGATGATATTGATCAAGGATTTGATCTCCCCAAAGCAGCGCGATGAAACCGGCTGCAGAAAGATACGGACCAAATGGAATGGGGATGTTTTTATCTCGGCCTAGGACCACTATTAAACAAATGCCCACGAAGGCGCCTACGAAGGATGACAAAATAATAATAAGCGGCAAGGCTTGCCAACCCATCCAGGCGCCAAGCAGTGCTAATAATTTAAAATCACCATAGCCCATGCCTTCTTTTCCGGTGACGATCTTAAAGATCCAATACACCATCCACAGCACCATATAACCCGCAAAGCCTCCTATAACAGCCTCACTCAAGGGTACAAAAAGTTCGTTGACGTTAATTAACAAACCTAGCCATAGAAAGGGCAGTGTGATGTTGTCGGGCAATATTTGATGGTCGAAATCAATCATGGTGAGGACCACTAATGCCCAGGTTAAAGGCAATACCGCAGCGGCTTGCCATCCAAAGCCGAAGTGCCAAGCAACTAATGCTGAAAATAGCGCAGTGGCGAGCTCGATCACCGGGTAGCGAATTGATATTTTATTTTTGCAATGACTGCATTTGCCACCCAGAAATAGGTAGCTGATCACGGGGATGTTTTCCCACGGTTTAATTTCGTGTTCGCAATTGGGACATCGAGAATTGGGGAAGGCTAAATTAAAGGATTCCTTTTCTTCTTCGATCCCTGCAGCGGCGCTGTCGTCGAGAGAGGACTGTTCTGCATTTTGCTGTTGTGGATTATTTGCTTGTTGCTGAGCTTCTTTTTCCTCGAACTCGAGAAACTCGTGGGCTTGTTCACGCCATTCATTTTCCAGCATGACGGGTAATCGGTAGATGACTACATTGAGAAAGCTACCAATGGCTAACGAGAATATAAAGACGAACCCAGCGAAGACGCAAGGAGACTGCTGAAGGTAAAGAGTTAAATCCATAAATTATCGCTTAAAAAACTACTTCAATGAGTGACCAAACTAAATCGCGTTGCCCATTTGGAATATAGGAAGATACATGGCGATAATCAGCCCGCCAACTAAAACGCCTAACACAGACATGATAAGAGGCTCCATCAAGCTAGTGAGTCCATCGACGGCATTATCCACTTCTTCCTCGTAATAGCAGGCCACTTTGTCCAACATGGTGTCCAACGCGCCAGATTCTTCACCAATGGCCACCATCTGTACTGCCATGGCTGGAAATATATTCACCGAGCGCATGGACGTTTGCAGCTGGGTGCCGGTAGAGACATCTGCTTGGACTTTAAGCACCGCCGTTTGGTAAACGTAGTTGCCCGTGGCCCCGGCCACAGACTCTAATGCTTCTACCAGCGGAACCCCTGCGGAGAAGGTGGTGGCTAATGTGCGTGCAAATCGGGCGACCACCGCTTTGTGCATAATAGGCGCAATAATGGGTAATTTTAAAATCAGTCGATCCAGTGTGTGGTTAAACCCTGGCGATCTAGCTTTGGCTTGTTTGAAGGCATAACCAAAAGCGAAAATGAAAATCAGCCACACAAACCACCACTCCTGCACCACTTCTGAAATATTGATCACAAACTGTGTAAATGCAGGCAGCTCAGCGCCAAACCCTGCGAATAGATCTTCGAAGGTAGGCACCACTTTAATCAAAAGTATCATCGTGACCACGATGGCGATGATGACTACTGCAATGGGGTAATTAAGCGCTTTTTTGATCTTGGCTTTAAGGGCTTCAGTTTTTTCTTTGTAAGTGGCGATTCGATCGAGCATGGTTTCAAGCGCACCAGACTGTTCGCCTGCATCGACTAAATTACAAAATAATTCGTCAAAATGTTCGGGTTTTTTGCGAATTGAATTGGCTAAACTGTTGCCGCCTTCGACTTCCGATTTGATGTCCAGGACAAGGTCTCGAAGATTGGCGTTATCCAGTCCGTCGGCGACGATTTCGAATGCTGAGACCAAGGGCACACCGGCTTTCATCATGGTGGCCAATTGGCGGCTAAAAATTGCGATGTCGCCTGGGGTGATTTTGGATCGTTTGGCACCACCAAGCCCAAATAGAGGCGCGGATTTCTTCTTAACTTTGGGTTTGGTTACGCCTTGTTTGCGAAGTTCGGCTTTGATTAGGGCAATGCTGGTGCCAATAATTTCGCCTTTGGCTTTGTTGCCTTTTCGGTCAAGGCCTTGCCATTGATAGGTTTGACTGCTTGCTTTAGCCATGCTTAATGTCCTGAGGTAACGCGATTAACTTCTTCCAAACTGGTGACCCCATCTGCGGCTTTTTTAAGCCCAGATATTCTTAGATTGGGGAACCCCTCTGCCAGAGCTTGCTCGCCGATTTGGATTGAATTACCCTCTTCCATGATGATTCGGCCTATGGTTTCAGTGATTTTCATCACTTCATAGATGCCCACTCGGCCTTTATAGCCTTCATTGCATTTGGAACATCCCACCGGACCGTACAAGGAAAGCTCGGGAATTTGCTCTTCTTTGTAGCCTGCTTCTAGCAGTGCTTCTTTGGGGATGTCGAGCACTTTTTTACAATGAGGGCACAGTCTGCGAGCTAATCGTTGGGCGATAATCAAGGTCACCGAAGTGGCGATGTTGAACGAGGGAATGCCCATGTTTCTGAGTCGAGTTAAGGTTTCTGGGGCGCTGTTGGTGTGCAATGTCGATAACACTAAATGGCCTGTTTGGGCCGCTTTAATGGCGATTTCACCGGTTTCTTTATCCCGAATTTCCCCCACCATCACGACGTCTGGGTCTTGTCGTAAGAATGATCGCAGTGCGGTGCTAAAATCGAGGCCCACTTTATGGTTGACGTGAACTTGGTTGATGCCTTCTAAATTGATTTCCACCGGATCTTCTGCGGTGGAGATGTTGGTTTGGGGCGTGTTGAGTATATTAAGACCGGTATACAACGACACGGTTTTTCCGCTACCGGTGGGGCCTGTCACCAAAATCATGCCTTGAGGTTGGCCCAGCGCATCCATGAATAATTTCTTTTGTTCTTCTTCATAACCCAATTTGTCGATGCCTAACTTGGCGCTGTCAGGGTCTAAAATCCGCAGTACGATTTTTTCGCCAAACAGGGTGGGCAAGGTGTTGACCCGGAAATCGATGGCGCGGGTTTTTGAGATTTTAAGTTTAATACGGCCGTCTTGGGGAATACGACGTTCTGAAATGTCCATGCGGGACATGACTTTTAATCGCGCCGCTAAACGCGCGGAGAGATTGATCGGTGGGCGAGCCACTTCTTGCAAAATGCCGTCAGCTCGAAATCGAATCCGGTAAGTTTTTTCGTACGGTTCAAAATGGATGTCTGATGCGCCCATTTTAATGGCGTCGAGTAATATCTTGTTCACGAAGCGAACAATGGGGGCTTCGTCCACTCCCTTGTCGTCTTGTTCATCTTCTTTTTCGTCGCCGCCTTCGATGTCGAGGTCATCGAGATCGGTATCCCCAAGGTCATCAAGGGTGTCGTCTTGTTGGTCGAGGTAGTGCTCAATGGCCGCGGCGAGTTTGTCTTCTTCAGCAAGAATAGACTCAGTGTTAATGCCAGTATGGAATTTGATTTCGTCCAAAGCTTGTAAATTGGTAGGGTCGGAAACCGCGATATAGAGGCGATTGCCACGATGGAACAAAGGTAGAATATGATGTTGACGAATGAGTGCGTCTTTAATGATTTCTTGGGGTTGGGCCTCATTGTCCATGGCGGCAAGGTCGAACAGTGGTACACCAAATTCGTCTGACGCTGACATTGCAATGCGATTGGAATCGGCTAACTTCTTCTGCACCAGTAATGTGACAAAAGGGATTTTTTGCTGTGCGGACTCCTCGAGGCTGGTGTGGGCAACTTCTTCATCGATGATGCCGTCTTGAACAAGCCTTTTTGCTAAGCCACTGAGGGCCGGTACTGTTCCTGCTGCTGCCATAGGTATTTACTTCGTGCGAATCAGCTGCTTTGTCTGATTAGTCTACAAGTTCTGATTACGCTATAAATCCTGATTACTTTGTAAGTATAGGAGCGAAAACCCACATGAACTGGTTAATCTAGCCAGAGAGCCGTCCGGTTGCTATTGACTGGTTCTTATATTTTAAAAAAGCACTGCAATTGTTTTCTACTAATTGAAAGCGTCCTGCAATTCGATCCGATAGTTTTTTTGCGCGACGAGTGATGTGTTGGCGCTCGGCCGCCTGTACGGATCTTTAAGCGTTTGAAGCCTGAAACAAAACTCGAAACCAAACACAGTTTCGGACGCTAACGATTTGATTAGTATACGGTAGATTGCTGAAGCATCTCAACGGGTTTGGCAGGACGTATTTCAAAAAAAGTTAATTTTTAACTGTCTGTGGCAAATCGCATGGATAAATCGATGGCTTGGCAGGACTTAGTGAGTGCACCAATGGAGATGTAGTCCACACCCGTTTCGGCGATGGTTCGCAATTGCTCCTTGTTAATGCCTCCCGAGGCCTCAAGTTCCGCGCGCTGTTGGGTGAAGTTGACAGCCTTTATTATTTCTTCCACTGAAAAGTTATCGAGCATAATTCGATCAGCGCCGGCTTCAATGGCGCGACCCAATTCGTCGAAGTTTTCCACTTCTATTTCAACGGGTTTGCCAGGTTGGTTGGCTTTTGCTGTTTGGATGGCTTGCTGGATTCCGCCGCAGGCTTGGATATGGTTTTCTTTAATAAGGTAGGCGTCGAAGAGGCCTATACGGTGGTTGTAACAACCTCCGCAGGTGACTGCGTATTTTTGTGCGCTTCGAAGGCCTGGAATAGTCTTACGTGTATCCAGAAGTTTCACCGAAGTGCCGGTTACTATATCTGCGTATTGGCGGCATAAAGTGGCCGTGGCCGATAAAGTTTGTAAGAAGTTGAGCGCACAACGTTCTGCAGTGAGCAACGAGCGGGCATTGCCTTGGGCTATCAATAGCGTTTGATTGGCTTCCACACCATCACCGTCTTGGACCGTCCATTGAAGCTTCACTTTTGGGTCCACTTGCCGAAACACTTCCTCTACCCAGGCGATTCCACAGATCACTGCGGGTTCCCTGACGATAACGGTGGCTTTAGCCATTTGTTCTGTGGGGATTAGCGCCGCGGTAATATCCCCATCGCCCACATCTTCTTTTAAAGCCCATTGGACAGTGGTTTGTATGTCTTGCAGAAGAGCGGCAGATAGGGCCGTGGATGAGGATTGGGTCATAGTATTGTTACGTGCTTGGTTGGAGGGAGAGAGTGAATTAAGGCGGACATTATACCCAAAATTGCGTTGCTAGGCGTGGCTTGAATGGCGTACTACAGTGGCTACCTATTTACCTGACTAAACGCTACGGATATTACTAAGAGCGACGCATGTTAATAGGAATCAGGCATTTGTCTGAGGGTAAGCTGTTTACCCGTTTGGCTGAAATCGACCCGTTTCAAGACGCTCATGCCCAATAGGATGACGTGATCGTCGGAGTGTGGATTGATAGAGGCTGAGACGTTGTTCAATTTGATGTCGCCGATGCTGAGTTGGTCGATTTGCGTGGCGTAGACGGTAATTTCTCCGTTGGCGGTGATGCGTCTTAAAGGGGGCCCTTTTTCCAACCCTAGAGAGTGAGCAATGGATTCAGGAATCGACACTTCGGAGGCGCCGGTGTCCAATAAAAATAATACTTCAGACTGGTTGATCAATCCGCTGGTGACGTAATGGCCCCAACGGTTTTGATGCAAGATGACGTCGACTCGTCCCTGATGATGGTTGGAGAGGGGTGTTGCGTTGGGATTGATTTGTTTCTGCTCCCAAAGGCCGGCGGCATAAGTCAGCAACCCTAGAACAATAATCCACGCTATATAAAGCATGCCTCGACCTAATCTATTTTGAGGAGCGTGCTCCGGTGTTGACATATAAAACCTCTGGCAGGAAGAAGCGCTTGAGAACGGGTCGATGACTATACGGGCCGATGACTTTGGAGTGTATTGGTCAATTAATCGGTTGAGCAATCATACCTTAAGCATAAGGCAATCCTCGCTTTGTTATTTAATTGGGTTTTTGGCTGAGCTAAAAGGGTATCTCTAAAGTTGAAGACTCGAGGTTCTAGACGGCTCGAGCGGAGGTTGTACAGGAGCAGGGGATCCAAGGATGATTTAGGATCTGCACCAAAGCAGAGCTTTCAAAATAAGCAAGTTGGTTTTGCTGGAAAAGTCTCATTTTTGAAGTAAATAATAGTGTGCCGTTTGTCTCCAAAAAGGTGGCCATGATCAGTCTGCTGGTTTCGCAAAGTTATTGGCTTTAGCAGCGATTTTTCTTGCCTGGTTACAAAAATCCAACAGACAGTTTTTAGGCACTGATCGTCTGCGTTTTAGATAGTTTGTATTGTTGGTTGTTTTTATTACAAAAGAGTGGGTTGATGGCGGCTTTGATTTGAACGCTGAAATTGCGCTTCAATGTTCTTTAATTCAAATTTGGAATTGTCGTCACAAGCTCATTGTATCTTGCCGAATGTGAATGATTTCTAACTTAAGCGAATCCCGTTAACTGTCCGATTATTGTCCGCATATACTTATAGCTGGGTATAAAAGGTTGTTTGTATTTATTGGGCACGACGTAGAAACGAATATTGGGTCGAAGCCAATGTACGTTGCGTGGTGCTCTAAAGGTGGTAAATCGAGCCGTCGGTATACCGTTCTTTGATGATTAATAGTGGGCGCAGGCGTGCCCTATGGATCGTGATGCCAAAAGATGCGAAGCTTTATTCAGTGACGAATTCTTCTGCTCCTAAACGCTGTGAATTACCTGCCTTGATTGCTCGGGTAGAAAATCACCTAATAAAAGAACTTGCGAAAGCACTTGCTGAAGTGTTTGATCGAGCCGACGACGCGCTATTTGAAATGGCGGATAGGGCGGTGAGTAACTCTGAACAAAATTTATATTTTGAGTCGATGCGAGAAATTCGTATTCGACGACGGGGATTGGAAAACGGCTTTAGACAAGCGTTAGAGAATAATTTTTTTGCTTTAGTTTCGGATGCTGCTAGAGAAGGTGAGAATACCTCCAATCCAAACACCAAAAATAATTCTCCTAAGGTTCCCAGTAGTCTTTCCAACAGCGGTGCTTCCAACGATGAATGTTCGTTGGACAATTTGACCCTGATGAAAAATGATGATTTGGAGGCGTCAGTGGCAGTGGATGGCATGGTGTCTAAATATAAAAACTTAACTTCAGGAGAAATAGGGAAATTAAATTATCGGTTTGAAGCCTTACTTTCTGGTATCAAAGTGGACGAAGGAAATAATCCCTTAGGGGCTGTGAAGATAGTGCAGGCCTTTACTAATATGGGGGCAATTCTCGATCTCGATATCAAGACTAAATTAATTCTATTTAAATTATTTGATGCACAGGTGTTAGGGCATGCTGTTAAGTTGGTGATAGCATCCAACAAGATTTTTGCTGATGCAGGTGTTCTACCTCATTTAAAAAACTTTTCACCCCGCGGGCCGGCCACATCTACCCCCTCACCCAGGGATTCATCTTTGAGTGCCCCTAATGAATGGGAATCGGATGAGGTGGTTAATCCGAATGTAGGGCAAGATCAGAATTCGGCACCTGGATCGGAAGTCAGGTCGCAGGGGAGAGGCATTCCCAGTAGTCATCTTACTTCCTCGGCGGGGTTGGAAGCGTCGAATCAAGGGCATCCTAATGTTTTTGAAACGATCCAGAGCTTATTGTCGTTATCTCGAGGTTCGAAGACGATGGCGCGCAGCGCTAAATCTGCGCCCAGTGAGTTAGAGGAAGGCACAACCAATCAGTCTTCCCCTCATGCCTCTTATACCGAATTGGGTAAGACTGCAGGTGAAGGAAAGCAAGTGTCCCGCCCCAATCTAATGGCAATGCTTTCTGCGATCCAAAGTTCTTTACATCAAAGCATCCGTTATGACGAATCGAGCGCATTTCAGCTCGATCTACAGCACGAGTTAGGTCGAATTCTGAAAGGGCAGGAAAAAAAGCGTGGCCGCTTTCGGATCGACCAAAATGACGATGATGTGATTAATGTGGTGGGGATGATGTTCAACGTTATTCTCGAGGACAGAAATTTATCAGACAGCATGAAAGCAGTGATCGGACGTTTACAAATCCCCTTAGTTAAAGTGGCCCTTTTAGATCAGAGTTTTTTTAGTCAAAGCGCCCATCCGGCTCGAAAGTTACTCAATGGGTTGGCAAAGGCAGGCGTCGGGTGCGTGGATGAAAACCATTCAGGTCGGGATGCGATTTTTTGTAAAATTCAATCCGTAGTCCAAGAAGTTTTGGATCAAAACGATCATGGCATCGAGTTATACGAGTCATTGCTTACCGAATTCGATTTGTTTATTAAAAAGGAAGAGAAGCGTAGTGCACTGATTGAACGGCGGATTCTTGATGCCGAAGCAGGTCGTGCTAAAACTGACCAGGCTCGTTCGGAGGTGAATGTAGCGATCCAGTCTTTATTGGCGGGTAAAGAAATTCCTCCGGTGGTGCTTAAACTCGTCAAAGGGGCGTGGGCGAACGTCTTATTTGTGGCCTTGTTAAAAGGCGGACCTGATGCTGAGGTTTGGCAAAAAAAGTTATCCATTGCCAGTGATTTAATTTGGAGCGTTCAGCCGGGTTCGGCAATGCATTCCAAACAGCGCTTGCTTGAAATGGTACCGAAATTGTTGGCCGATTTGCGTGACGGCTTAACTGAGATATCGTTTAATCCGTGTGAAATGGGCCAGTTATTTGCCGACTTACAAGGGCTTCATCTTCACCTGTTGGAAGGCGATACTGGCGCAAGCGTGAACGAAGCGCCGCAAACCGTCAAAGCTGAATTGTTTGGCGCTCAGAGCCGTGCTTACTCCACCGAGCGATTTGCTGATCGGGCTAAAGAGGAGGCAGCGCAATTCAGAGGAGATTCTTTGTCTGGAGGTTCTTTATCTGCTGATTCTCTATCGGGTAATGCCCTGACCGGTAATCCCTTGACCAGTAAAAAATCTCGGCCGGTGTCGAGTGTTTCGCCATCAGAGGGGCAAAAGTCAATCGCCGATATCACCAAAGAAATTCTAGAAAAGTCATTGGGTCAGCAACCCMGTGCGCARTCCCAAAAGAGGGCCTCTAGTGGTGCTTCTGCAAATTCCAAGGCGATGGCCGAAAGTGCTAAGGCGGATAAAAACCCAGCGAGTCAACAATTAAGGAGTCAACAATTAGCAGGCCAACAATCAGTGAATCAAAAAACAGCGCTCAAACCCACCCTGGACGCGAGTGCCACAGAYCTGCCGAGCACGTCTTCGAATGATGAAGAGGCGGAATCTGAGCATCAATACCGCGAGCAATATCGACAGTTGGATGCGCTGGGGGTAGGAAGTTGGGTTGAATTTATAGTGGCGGACGGCAGTAGAACGCGCTGTAAATTGGCCGCAAAAATCGCTGCCCAGAAGAAGTTCATTTTCGTGAATCGAAATGGTGTCAAAATAATCGAACGATTACGTTATGAATTAGCTCAGTCGATGGAGAATGGCGGGTTTATCGTACTTGATGATTCTTGTTTGTTTGATCGGGCACTTGAGTCCGTCATTAGTAATTTGCGGGGAAATCAATCGAATTCCCATCAATCAGATACCGATAGCCGCGTAGGCTAGCGCCTAGAGCTCCAGTTATTCCTAGGGAAGCCAATCTTTCACCTGGCATTGCTACAGGGTTCAAAAAATGAGCCCCTATTTCTCGTAAAGCCAGTGCTATTAATATTAAACTAAACTCTAATAACCTATCAATAGGATTTATGGGGTGTGAGTCGCGATCGCTCGCTGCTTAAAACTCCATGCACAAGTTCGGCGCTCCTGCTAWATTCAGATCRTTGATTACTTTGGGGAAATGGGGGCRATTTGGAAATTAAGGCGCATTGGCTTCAAGGGGCAAAGCATGTGTTATCCCCTAATGCCAACGATCGACCAGATTCTGCCGACATTGACTTATTAGTGATTCACAATATAAGTCTTCCGCCTCGGGAATACGGCGGCCTCTATATCGAACAGTTTTTCCAAAATAAGTTAAACCCTCACGAACATCCCTATTTTAAAGAAATCGCAACGTTAGAAGTTTCCTCTCATTTGTTGGTGGATCGAACGGGTAAGCTGACGCAGTTCGTACCGTTTAATCGTCGCGCTTGGCATGCCGGAGAGTCTTGTTTTCAAGGCCGAGAAAATTGCAATGATTACACGGTGGGCATTGAGCTKGARGGGTGCGACAACGAACCYTACACAGAACAACAGTATCTTGCATTGATCCAAGTGACTCAGCTGTTAATGCGGCATTACCCAAAAATCACCCCACAAAGAGTCTGTGGTCACAGTGATATAGCGCCATCGCGCAAAACTGATCCTGGCCCCGCATTTCGATGGCAATACTATCTAGAAAATTTGGCGACTTGAGATATTTAGAACGGATGTTGGATTCAGTATGAAAATATTAATTGCATTTTTGGTGGTAGCGTTACAAAAAAATAATAAGCCGGTGGGACACGAATATTGTCGTACGCTGGTTAATCAGTGGTATTTCGTAAGAGCGACGGACGCACGATTTTCGAGTAATTCATTGCTTTCGTTTTTGTTTTTGGTCATGGCTCCAGTGTTCTTCGTCTCTATGATTAGAGCTATTTCAGAGGGTTTTTGGGCGTTTTTGTTGAGCTTTTTATTGGGTTTTCTCGTTTTGATGATGGGCTTGACCCTGCATAAACTAAGACGCAGGATGTTTCGTTATCGCCGTGCCTGGATCGATCATAATGAGAATGAGATGAAAGATCTGGCGTTTAATGATTGGCAAGTCGATCGGACATTGACGTCGTATAATCTTCATAATCAGGTGATTGACCGAATGTTGATCTGTGCCTTTAAACAGGCGTTTGTGTATTTGTTTTGGTATTGGTTTATCGGAGTCGAAGGGTTACTGTTTTATTTTCTGTCTCAGGCGTGGCTTGCCGCAGCGAATCAATTTGATGATCAGTTTGAGGACAAGCCGGCCAACCGCTGGGTGAATTATCTAATGATGGGGATTCACTTAGTCAATAATTTAGCCGCTCGATTGCTGGCGATGAGTTTTCTTTTTTCTGGCAATGCGCTGAGGGGAATGAAAGGAATTGTAACTGACAGTGTGCTCAATTTAACCGTAACCACAACGACTTTGGTGGTCCGTTCCGCTCGCTCYACACTGTCGCTTGATTATTTAGTAGACAATGGCGCGGATAATACCTTGTTGGGTAAACAGCAAATCATTGTCATCAGAAAGTTAATTAGTCGTACGTTAGGCGTTTGGTTTATTGGCTTTGCATTGTTGGCAATTTTAGTGCCTTAGGCAGCCAATACCGAGAGTATGTAGCAGTGGACTCTGCAATGAAGGTATTTAATCAGTATGAAAATAGGCATTGATTTAGGAGGCACTAAAATTGAGGGCATTCTCTTAGATGATGCGGGTGAAGTATTATTTAAAAAGAGAGTTGCCACACCGCAACAAGATTATTCCAAAACCTTACTCGCCATTAAAGATACGGTAGGCTTTTTGGAGGATCAAGTGGGCCTGACTGCGAGTGTTGGCATTGGTACGCCTGGGGCTCGCTCTGAAAGCAGTGGATTGATGAAAAATTGTAATTCTACTTGCTTAAACGGCCAGCCTTTTCTTGAGGATGTGAGCGAGGTGCTCGCTCGGCCAGTGCGAATCGCCAATGATGCCGATTGCTTTACTCTTTCTGAAGCGGTCGATGGTGCCGCCAAGGGTGAAGCCGTGGTGTTTGGGGTGATCATTGGCACCGGCGTGGGCGGTGGCGTGGCGGTTAACCAACGCTTATTAAGGGGAGCGAACCGCATTACCGGCGAATGGGGGCATAATCCAATGCCTCGTTTTATGTGTGACCAAACTGTCGTTGCTTTTCATCCTACGAACGACAGTTTGGAGAGCGACCGGCCTTGTTACTGCGGCAAGCAAAATTGTATTGAGACTTTCTTATCGGGCCCCTCTTTTCAGCGCAATTACCGAAGTTGCAGTGTCGAAAAAAGTGACCCTGAGCATTCTCCAGAAGAGGATCTTTCTGCAGAGGAGGATCTTTCTGCAGAGGAGGATCTTTCTGCAGAGAAGATAGTCGCGCTCGCTGAAAAGGGTGAGCTCCAGGCCCAATCAACTTTAGCCACCTATTTCAATCATTTAGCCATGGGGTTGGCCGGAGTGATCAATGTGCTCGACCCGAATGTCATTGTGTTGGGGGGCGGCATGTCAAACATTGCTGGGTTAGTCGAAGCAGTGACCCAATTATTGCCTCGTTATGTATTTTCTGATCAAGTGCTGACCCGCTTAACGTGCGCAAAATATGGCGATTCCTCGGGAGTTCGTGGGGCGGCATGGTTATGGTAAAGCGTTTTAGGTGTTGACCGTATAGCCACCTATACTTGATACAGGCGTTAAAATAATGTTTTACGCGAGCTTTCTTTGGTAGTGGATTAAGCAAATGCATTAACGGTAATGAAATAACAATCGAATTGAAGATTGAGGATTGGATTCGTTACATTTGGCACCCTAACTACAGACATCAGCTCTGGACAACGGAACCCTTAAAGCAATAGATTTAAGAGGGTGGATAGGCGCTTTTTAAAAGGTGATCGGATTAGGAATAATTTAGGAATAGTTGGGGAATAGTTGGGGAATAGTTTGGGAATAGTTTAGCCGTTAGGAAGGACTTAGGAATAGATTAAGGATGGTTTAGCAATAGTCTAGAAATAACGTGGCCAATTGGGGGCAGTACAAAGGCGTTGATATGATAAGTGAACAATATTTCGAAGATGAAGATCGTGACGAAACAGACGAATGGCTTGATGCGTTAGAGTCTGTCATACGAACCGAGGGGGTGGATCGAGCGCGTTATCTGTTAAAGCGTTTACTGGATACAGCTCACGAATCCGGCATTACTTTTTCAAGAATTACGACTCCTTACATCAATACGATTGCGCCTAAGGATGAGCCGCCGTTGCCTGGCGATTTATTTATGGAACGCCGAATTCGTTCTCTCATCCGTTGGAATGCGTTGGCGATGGTGATTCGTGCGAATCAAGATGATGATGAGTTGGGAGGGCATATTGCAAGTTTTGCCTCTTCCGCCACGTTGTATGATATTGGCTTTAATCACTTCTTTCGCGCGCCGCACGGGGATTTTGGTGGGGATTTACTCTATATCCAAGGGCATTCTTCGCCTGGGATTTATGCGCGGGCTTTTTTAGAAGGCCGTTTAACTGAAAAACAGTTGAATAACTTTCGCAGAGAAGTGGATGGTGAGGGTTTGTCTTCTTATCCTCATCCCTGGTTAATGCCTGAGTTTTGGCAGTTCCCCACTGTCTCCATGGGCTTAGGTCCGATTCAAGCTATTTACCAAACTCATGTGATGAAGTATTTGCATAATCGCGGTTTGATTGAGGCTGAGGATCGAAAAGTCTGGGCCTTTTTAGGGGATGGGGAAATGGACGAGCCTGAGTCTTTAGGCGCGATTTCTCTAGCCGGTCGAGAAAAGCTGGATAACCTGATTTTTGTGGTGAATTGCAATTTACAGCGCCTGGATGGACCGGTGCGCGGCAATGGTAAAATTATTCAGGAGTTGGAAGGGGTATTTCGCGGTGCGGGTTGGAATGTTATTAAGGTGGTTTGGGGGCGTTTATGGGATCCTTTGTTAGAACAAGATGAGACCGGCTTACTGCGTAAACGCATGGAAGAAGTGGTGGACGGTGAGTATCAAACCTATAAAAACAGAGGCGGGGCATATACCCGAGAGAAGTTTTTTGGCAAATATCCTGAGTTACTCAAATTGGTGGAACACCTTTCCAATGATGAGATATTCGCCCTTAATCGAGGCGGGCATGACCCTTATAAAGTGTTTGCGGCTTATCAGCAGGCGGTTCAATCGAACGGAAAACCCACTGTTATTTTAGCGAAAACGGTCAAAGGCTATGGTTTAGGGGAAGGTGAGGCATCGAATAAAACCCACTCCCTTAAAAAGCTCGCGCTCGACAGTTTGAAAGGGTTTCGTGATCGTTACAATATGCCGTTTAGCGACGATGAATTGAAATCGTTACCGTTTTATAAACCGCAAGAAGACAGCCCTGAAATCCGTTATTTATTGGAAAAGCGGCAGGCCTTAGGCGGCTTTTTACCGGCAAGAAATGACATTAAGCCCTGCTTAGAAGTGCCTTCGTTGGAGGTGTTTAAGACTCATTTAGACGGTTCTGGTGAGCGAAAAATATCCACCACAATGGCCCTCGTGCGGATGCTGACTGCGTTAACCAAGGACAAAATCATCGGCGAGCGGGTGGTGCCCATTGTGCCCGATGAAGCCCGTACCTTTGGTATGGAGGGGATGTTTCGACAGTTGGGAATTTATTCCACCGAAGGTCAGTTGTACGAGCCGGAAGATTCCAGTCAGGTGATGTTTTATCGAGAGGATAAAAAAGGCCGTATTTTGGAGGAAGGCATTAACGAAGCGGGGGCGTTCTCTGCTTGGATGGCGGCGGCGACTTCCTACTCCAATCATGATTGCCCGATGATTCCCTGTTATATTTTTTATTCCATGTTTGGATTTCAACGCATCGGCGATTTAGCGTGGGCGGCTGGAGATTTGCAAGCCCGTGGGTTTTTGATCGGGGCTACGTCAGGACGAACCACGCTCAATGGCGAAGGTTTGCAGCATCAGGATGGCCACAGTCACGTGTTGGCGGGCACGATTCCTAACTGTATTTGTTACGACCCAACCTACGCCTACGAGTTGGCGGTGATCATGCATGATGGATTAAGGCGGATGTGGAAAGAGGGTGAAAATGTTTTCTATTACATYACYACGCTGAACGARAATTATGTTCATCCCGCAATGCCCGATGGCGCTGAAGAAGGCATTGTGAAAGGCATGTATTGCCTTAAAGGGCCATCCTGCAATGAYCAATCGGATTCTGAGTCCTCCAGTGATAACGCATCGAGTAATGATCAATTACATGTTCAATTATTGGGCAGTGGAGCGATTCTGCGCGAAGTACTTGCTGCGGAAGAAATATTGGCGGAAAAATATTCAATCATTGCGGACGTTTGGAGTGTGACTAGTTTCGTGCAGCTGAGAAAGGAAAGTACGGCGGTACAGCGTTGGAATATGTTGCATCCAGAGGAAACCGAGAAGACTTCTTATTTAGATCAATGCCTCAATAGTTCCAAGGGACCTGTGGTGGTGGCGACGGRTTATGTGCGCAGTCACGGTGACCAAATTCGACCCTTTATTCGTAAACATTTTACCTGCTTAGGAACAGACGGCTACGGCCGAAGCGATAGTCGCAAGAAGTTACGGCATTTCTTCGAGGTGGACCGTTATTTTGTGGTGGTGGCGACGCTGAAAGCCCTCGCGGACCAAGAGAAAATTAAACTTTCAGTGGTTTCAGACGCAATTCAGGAATTTAATATAGACCCTGAAAAACCCGACCCAGCATTCCATTAAAGAGCGCAATGGTCGACTTTGTAATCGCTAGGGAGTGTTGATGTTGAGAGTTTTAGTTAGGAGAATGTTGTGCCCAATAGTGTAATTTGTGTGCCCGACTTTGGTGAGGAAGGTGAAGTCGATGTGATTGAAATATCCGTCGCTGTGGGTGAGTCGGTTAATAAGGAAGACAGTTTAATTGTCTTGGAATCGGAGAAAGCCACCATTGAAGTGCCTTGCCCAACCAATGGGGTAGTGGAAGCGATATCCATCGCGGTGGGGGATAAAGTATCCGAAGGGACCCCTATTTTGACGTTAGTGGTTGATAACATCGAAACATTGGTCAGCCAACAGTCAGCAGAGACGGAAAAAGCGCCTACTGAGCCCTCCAAAGAGAGTAAGGTTCAGTCCACCTCTGCTGCCGAGAAAACTGACCGAGGCGAATCGAGCCAAATTGTGGCGCCCAACAGTGAAGAGAAAGACCGCAATACCTCTCAAAGCCTCCCCCAGGGGAAGCAAGAGAGCGTCTCAGAAGGCAAGGCCGATCTCAATCAACCTGCAAAGTTCCACGCTGGGCCAGCAGTGCGTCTGTTGGCAAGGGAGCTGGGCGTTCAACTTGATTTGGTTCAAGGCAGCGGGCCCAAAGAAAGAGTTTTAAAGCAAGACCTCTATGACTTTGTGAAAAAAGGGCTCCAAACCCTGCCGAGTACTTCGGTGGGCTCGAATCATCCTTCAGGCCCCACAGCGCTTCCCAAAGTAGATTTTTCTAAGTTCGGTGCCGTGGAGGAAGTGCCGCGTACTAAAATTCAGCGCGTCAGCGCTCAGGCGCTACTTCGCAGTTGGCAAAATGTTCCCCAGGTGACTCAATTTGATGAGGCGAATATATCTGAACTGGAAGAATTCCGTCAGCAACAAAAGCAATCATTGCAGAATACAGGCACCAAGTTAACGGTCATGGCTTTTTTGGTAAAAGCCTGTGCTTCGGCGTTGAAAGCGTTTCCCGATTTTAATGCGTCGCTGAATGACGATGGCACGATGTTGGTGCGCAAGCAATACCTCAATATTGGTGTGGCGGTGGATACCCCAAGAGGTCTGCTTGTCCCTGTTATTAAAGAAGTCGATAAAAAAGGCTTGTTAGACATTGCTCTGGAAATTCAAGATTTGGCCGCGAGAGCTAAAGAAAGGAAGTTGTCACCCCAAGACATGCAAGGCGGTTGTTTTAGTATTTCTTCTTTGGGGGGGATTGGGGGGACTAGTTTTACCCCCATAGTCAATTGGCCTGAAGTAGCGATCTTGGGGGTGTCTAGATCTCAAATTATGCCCCGCTGGGATGGCGAACAATTTCAACCGCAGTTAACGTTGCCGTTATCCCTTTCCTATGATCATCGCGTTATCGACGGTGCCGCTGCAGCGCTGTTTACCCGTTATATAGTGAATATTCTGACCGATATTCGACAATTGATTCTTTAGCGATGCCCTTTAGCTGGAAGTCTTTTCTAGAGTGCTTTTTTTGATGTTGCCCCAATGCCGCGCCTGGCTTAAATCGAAGTGCGCTACAGAAAGCTCGTAAAGTGCACTGTCTAAGGTTTCAAAAAGCTGCTCTAAGCTGAGGTGCTGATATGGGGGGCGAATTTGTAGGCCTAATTCGCGGGTGTGTTTTAGAACCGATTTCTTCTGTTCTAGTAAGTTAAATACCCAGCACAGAGGATCTAATTGAGGATTGTGTTTAATCTGATAACGAGTCAATTGATGCTGAAATAAGGCAAAGTCTTGGATGTGGATTTTCTCTTTGATCACCTGTTTTTGCAGCTTTTCGAGACGTCGCCAAACAATGTCTTTTGCTGGTGCCCCAAACTGATTCCAACGAATGATTTCTTGGGAATAGCGTTTGCACCCTCGGCAAATGTCGTCTCCGAAGACGGTGGAGCATATTCCAATGCAAGGGGTTTGGGTGGTGTCCATTGTGCTCCGAATTTGCGATAGTCTTGGCAGTAGACCGATGGCCGCAGCTTAGCAAAAAGCCCCTTCAAAAGATAATTTTTAGGCGCGCCATTTACAGGTGCTATTTAGGCGTGGAATCAGAAATGGTACGAAGTAAAGCTGTCATTCTGTGGCATTTTTGAGAGGCACTATTTACCGGAAATTTTCATTTACTATTGGCCGGTATTCTGACGGGTATTCTTACCGGCACTTTAATGTGTAATCTAATAGGTCATTTAATAGGCCTCCTCATAGCTCCCCATGCATTACTTTATCTCAGCTTGGAGGGGCGCAAATGGTGCGGTAAAACATTAAGTAGACATAGTAACTTGCTGCTAAATATAATTTTTTAGAGGGTCTCTTTCAATTGAAAAGGGACCGCTAGCCCAGAGAGGCTGTACATATTAAGAGCAGCTTTCAAAAATTTTAATAATCTTTCGTTGTTACTACGAGGGCGATGTAGTGTAAAATGCCTTCCTCGTACCGAGTGTAGTTTTTGCTTCATTGGTCGTGGATAAAGCGTATTCAATTAATACGCCGATTATATTTTTAAGCTTGCAACGCTGCAATATAACTGTTAAAAAATAATGACAGTGGGTATTACCCTACTCGATTCGGTTATTGTAGTTGGATTTTTTACTTTAGTTCGATCGATTAGGTTCAACGTAAAGGGAGCTGGCGATAACAACATAAGGGAAGATGATGCGTGCGGCGTTACTTGGGGGCTGTCCGTTTAGGCGGTTAAAAAATTATGCCCTATTAGGTTAAAGAGGATCGCATGCCTTAAAATAATAATATAAACAATAAAAACTAAACTTGATATTTTATTTTGGCATCACAAGCGTTGGTACTATAAAAAGCGAGTTATTTTTACTAAATCCCTTTAAGCAGTGAAAATCATGGCCAAAAAAATAAACTCTCTAGAAGTCAGTGTGAGGGATATTGTTCAGAAAAAGCAGGTGTTGACTCTATTTCAACCGATTGTCTCGGTGCAAGACTCCTGCGTTTACGGGTTTGAAGCTTTGGCTCGAGGACCCGAACATAGCCCTTGTTACGGGGCGGTGGATTTGTTCAGCAGTGCCGCAGATCAGGGTTACCTGGAGGCGATGAATGAGCTCACCAGTCAGCTTGCGATCGAGCGTTTTAAGAAACAATCCGTTGATTCGAAATTATTCATTAATTTTTCCCCTCAAAGTATTACCCAAAGTCCTTCTGGACTGTTAGGCCTAATTCGGTGTATGGAAGATCAGCGCTTACCGCCGGATAGAGTAGTCATCGAAATCACCGAACATTACCCGGTAAAGAACTACCAGCAATTGCGTGCGACCATTGATGAGTGTCGAGAGCTAGGGGTAAAAATAGCCATCGATGATCTCGGTGCGGGGTATTCTGGTTTAAGGTTGTGGTCTGAAATTGCGCCAGATTATGTGAAGTTGGATCAGCATTTTGTTCAGGAACTTCGTCAAGACCCACATAAACGAGTTTTTATCGATATGATCCAAGGCTTAGCTGCGAAACTTGATTGCAGAATCATTGCCGAAGGGATTGAATCTGAATCTGATCTAGATATTGTTGTAGAAATGGGGGTTCCATTAGTGCAGGGGTTTTATTTAGGCCGRCCCATTAAAAAYCCCAATAAATTTCGTTTTAATGGTGACATTAAAAAAGCTGTAATATAGGGCGTCAGGCTCTTTGGGCTTCAGTGTTCAATGATGATTTTTAAGTGTTGCGTTGCAGTCAGTATGGCTGAATGGGTTATGGCTGAGGATGCAGCCAATTATTAGGTTTTTTAAAAATAAACAGCAGTGGCGTATCTTGCCCGCTGGATTCTAAAAGTTTTTCATTGTTGTCTAAAATGATGTACACGTAACCTTTATCTTGTGTGATTCCTTCCGCTGCTCCGAACTCTGTCTCCTGATATTGATAGTGTTCATGTAATTCTGAATTTTGGTAGGACCAGCAGAATTGTTCTGAAAAATCTTCTAGGCTGCGGCGGCAAATGGCGAATAGGTTTCTTTCTAAAGTGAAGAGCCAATTTTTCTCGAAGCTTATGCCTGCGAAATCTAGGCTTCTTTGTTCAGCAATTTTAAGGCTGGAGAAAGGAATTGCATCGGTGCGATCGGTTTTCCATAACGAATCATTTTTGTGGACTGAAATGATCCCTCGGTTTTCTCGCTCAGCAGTTAGGTATAGCGTGTCGTTCGGGGCCCAGCTGATGCCTTCTATGTATCCGTTGTATAGAGTGAATAGTGATTCTTCTTGTCCTGCAGAATAAAGGTCGACGTTGAGCCAGGAAAGTTGGTTTTCATTATCGATTTTTGCAATGGCCAAATGATTTTCACTTACCAAGTAGAGATTGTTTTCAGCATCACACGCAATTCCCTCCCAGTCGTATTTCCGGCCCAACACTTTTTCATCTATTTTTTGGCGGGCCTTCACTGAAGTAGATAAGCCATTACTTGGAGGCTCTGGGATGGAGTCCAATTCAATAAATGGGATCAGTTGGGCTGTTTTTGATTTTAATTTGAGTTCAAAAATTATTGAATCGTGCTTGTCTGAGATTGTGAGTAACTTGCCTCGACAGAAAGTCAGCCCGGAGGGTTGGGTTTTGTCTTGATAGATGACCTGTAACGCTCTTACTAACGTGAGGGGAGGGGCTTCTATTGCAAAGCTTGGGGTGCTTAGGAGTAGGGTGCTTAGGAGTAGGGCGCGGAGTGTTTTAGTGTGATAAGCCGTGTTCATCATAAATACAACATTAAGGGTTAGTAAAAACGGGGTTAGGATAACCCCTAATGCTGTATAAAGATTGTATTGTTTACGTCTTTTGAGACGAGGATTATAGACCAGTGTTAACCCGCTTGCCTTTGCAGAGTGCGACGTCTGTTTAAATTAGTAGAGAGCTGACGCTGAGTGGTTGCGAATGCATTTCGAGTCGCCGCATAGAGGTCATTGTGCTCAGAGTGATTCACTACCATTTCAGTATCGGGAAAAGTGACTTCCACGGTAGCCCTATACTGCAGGCCTTTATGTTGACTTTTGTGGGGGGCTTCGAGAACCACTCGGCAACTGATGATGTCGTTGTAAAATTGTTCGAGTTTGTCCGCTTTTTGTTGAATAGTATTGTTGAGCGAAACTGATTGAGGAATGTTGCGGCAGATAATTTGTAAATCTTTCTTCATAAGACCTTCCTTTGTTGCGGTTACTTTTTGTAGGCTTGTTTGATTAGAAAAGGATCGTAATCGAACCAGCTTTATCAGACTAAAGGGCTTTAAATTTTTCTGCTTTGATACAGGTCATAGTTCAAAATATGCCCTTTATTTTGTTCGGATTAAAGTCAAAAACTGTGAAATCAGGCCGAAATTTACTTCGGTTATCCAAACCGGGGGTTCCTTAATGTTTGGGCGCGACGGCGGATTACTTTGCTGGACAATATTTGTTAGTGTGGTTTGGCCGCAACGTAGAGATTTCTTTTTGTACAACGTTAAGATTTATTAATCATAAAGGACGACAAGATGGATTTATCGAATAAAGTTGTGATTGTCACTGGAGGCGCCTCAGGACTAGGCCAGGCCACTGTGGAGTTAATGGTGCAAAAAGGCGCTAAAGTAGCGATATTTGACCGAGATTGGGATCGAGCCCAGCAGCTGGTGTCAGATTTGGGCAGCAGTGTTCTGGCTGTGAAAGTGGATGTCACCGACAGTGACCGCATTAAAGAGAGTATCGGAGAAGTGATTGAACAATTCTCTGCGGTCCATGTCTTGGTTAATTGCGCTGGGGTAGGCATGGCGGGGCGTACCGTAGGCAGACATGGCCCATTGGACATGGGTATTTTTTCAAAAGTACTGGAAATTAATTTAATCGGTACATTTGATATGCTGCGCCAATGCGCTGAGCAAATGACCGAAAATGAACCCACCACTGCCGATGGCGAGCGAGGGGTGATTATCAATACCGCATCAGTGGCAGCTTACGATGGGCAGATTGGTCAAGCGGCATACAGTGCGAGTAAAGCGGGAGTGGTGGGGATGACGCTGCCTATTGCTAGAGATTTAAGAGGTTTTGGAATTCGGGTGATGACTATTGTGCCCGGTATATTTGACACCCCTCTGATGCAGATGGCGCCGGATAAAACCAAGCAGCCTTTAATTGATATGACTCAATTTCCACGCCGTTTGGGTGCTGCAACCGAGTACGCCGGTTTGGCGGTGCATATCGTTGAAAATTCCTATTTAAACGGTGAATGTATACGTTTGGATGCGGGTATTCGCATGCAGCCTAAATAAGCTTACAAAATGGCGCTGTAAACTTATCTACATCGCCATTCCATTTCTTTGTTAAGGCGTGTGCTCTACCGCTAATAAATTTAGATCATTCGCTTTTATTATTTCATCCTGCCTGTTTTTTTTCGTCGTCTTCTTTTGGATCTTCATTGATGGGCTCTAAAGACAGTCCTGAAATATTGGGGGAATAACTGGATTCTTTGTCGGCTGATTTTTTCGTTCCGTCTTGGGGAGCGGCGGTTTTTTGCGTACTTCTTTTTTCCAGTGTCATTTTTAGTTTCAAGTTGTTTTTTGAATCGGCGTTTTTGAGCGCTTCATCGGCGGAAATAATCCCTTCCTGATAAAGCTTATACAGTGCACCATCAAAAGTTTGCATGCCTAAACTCTGGGATTTTTCCATCACTTCTTTAATGTTACTTATTTCGCCGCGTTTAATCAGCTCACAAATCAGCGGGGTTCCCAATAAAATTTCAATCGCTGCTGCGCGTGTGCCTTTGACCGTGGGCACTAAGCGTTGGGAGACAAAACCTCTTAAGTTAAGCGATAAATCCAAGTGCAGTTGTTTGTGCCTTTCTTCTGGGAAAAAGTTAATGATTCGGTCGATGGCTTGGTTGGCATTATTGGCGTGTAATGTGGAAAGGCAAAGGTGCCCCGTTTCTGCAAAAGCGATGGCGTGTTCCATGGTTTCTTGGCTGCGTATTTCGCCAATTAGGATTACATCGGGGGCTTGGCGGAGTGTGTTTTCCAAGGCGTCCTGATAGCTCAGGGTATCCACGCCTACTTCACGTTGATTAATGATGCATTTTTTATTGGGGTGTACGAATTCAATGGGGTCTTCAATGCTGATGATATGGCCCGTGCTGTTACGATTTCTGTAATCAATGAGTGCTGCGAGGGAAGTGGATTTCCCTGATCCGGTTCCTCCGACGAACAACACCAAGCCTCTTTTTTGCATGATCAGTTTGGTGAGCACCTCGGGTAAACCTAGTTCTTCTACGGTTGGGATTTCGGTTTTGATGACCCGAATGACCATTGAGTAATGATTACGCTGTTTAAAAATATTAACTCTAAACCGGCCAATATCTGGGTCGGCAATCGCCATATTCATTTCAGGTCTTTCTTCAAATTCTTTTTGTTGTTCCGAAGACATGATTTGTAGGGCATATTTTTCGACGTCCTCGGCGGTGAGGGTCTTGTCGGCGATGGGTTCGAGTTTTCCAAAAAACTTTGCGCTTGGGGGCGCACCGGAGGTGAGGAAAAGATCGGAGCCTTCTTTTTCTACCATGGTGCGTAACAGGTCATTAAGTTGCATGATTTGCCCTTGTTGAGAACCCAGTTGAGGAGACTCATCTTGGAGTCTGTTGGCTTGAGAGACAGTGCTGCTAAAGAGTGTTTTCAGTATAGTTGAGCCATATAGTTGAGTCAGGCCAACTCAAAAGGCAAAAGGCAGGCAAAAGGCAGGCTAAAGCGGCTTAGGAGGGTTAGAGGGTTAGGGGGCTTCCGCGATGGTGATGGCTCTGGTGGGGGCGGGGAGTCCTTCTTGAGTAAGTTGGCGATTATCCGGGTCGAGGAAATCCTGCAGAGAGTTGAAAGGCATCCATTCCGTGCTGCGTTGTTCGGTGAGCTGAGTAGTGTCCACGTTGACGGTGCGTATGTGCTTATAACCGCAACGTTTTAGCCACTTTTCCAATGCCAACGGGGAGGGGATATACCACACATTGCTCATCTTGGCATAACGGCCTTCTGGCACCATGACGGTGTTTTCGTCGCCGTCGATGACCAGGGTTTCTAATATTAATTCGCCGCCGGATCTAAGGCTGTTTTTCAGTTCCACTAAATGCTCGAGTGGGGCTTTTCGATGGTAAAGAACCCCCATGGAAAACACGCTGTCGAAGTATTGGCTATTACTGCAAAAGTGTTCCATGCGCAACGGGGCAACAAAAACGGGGGCCGGGCCGATGAAATGTTTGATGCAGAGAAATTGTAATACTGATAATACCGATGGATCGATGCCCAATACTAAACGGGCCCCGGCACCTAGCATGCGCCAACAGTGGTAGCCATTGCCGCAGCCCACATCGAGTACACGGCGGCCTTCAAGGGGGCTAATGTGTTGTTGCAGCCGTTGCCATTTAAAGTCCGATCGCCACTCTGAATCGATATGAATGCCTTGAAGCTCAAAAGGCCCTTTGCGCCACGGATTGAGGGATAAAAGTGTTTGTTTCAGTGATTCTAATTGATCGTTAGGTAAGGGGATTGGTGTGGCAACGCCGACTCGAGCGTTATTGAGGAGCAACGATTGGGATTCAATCTCCGGCAATTCGTTTAAGGCATTGCTCCAGCCTGTGAAATCGCCGTGTCCTTGGCTGCTTAATTTGCTTGCGATGGCCCGTTGAAGTTCTGGTAGCCAAGCCTTGAGGCGAGCAGATTCTGATAAAAGTTCAAACAGGGGCTGGTATTGCTTAATGTAGTGCTCAGCGTGGTGCTCAGTGGATTGCTTAATCATGGACGGAGGGTTACTTAATGGCGATGAGGGAGGCGAAATTAAAGCATTGGAACCAAGTGTTGCAGTGTTGAAACCCTGCTTCATGAATGCGTTGAAAATGAGTGTCGAGGGTTTCGGGCTCAAGTACGTTTTCAAGAGCGGTTCTTTTTTGACTGATTTCCAGCGCACTATAGCCGTTGGTTTGTTTGAATTGGTGGTGCAGTTGCTCATTGGTTTGTTGCGAAAATACATCGTCAAAACAGATTTTTTCAGAGAGTACTAATGCGGCTCCGGGCCTCATTCCCTGATAGATATTTTTAAGTACGGCTAAGCGTTTTTGGGGTGAGATAAATTGTAAGGTGAAATTTAATACCGCCATGCTGGCATTTTCAATGTTTTGATCGCAGAGGTCGCCATGTTGGAGGGTGATAAAGTCTGAAAACGGCGATTGTTGCATCATCTCAGTTCCCCGCTCCACCATGGCGTGGGAATTATCCACTCCGATCACTTGGAACTTATCGACACCCGCGCCTTGGGCCATCGCCAGGCTACCAGCTCCGAGCGAACAGCCTAGGTCATAGGCATTACTGTCAGACTGAATGTATTGTTGGGCCAATAAGCCAATGGTGTTGATGATGCTGCCGTAACCGGGCACGGAGCGATTAATCATGTCTGGGAAAACATCCACGACCGATTGGTCGAAAACAAAATCGGCAATTTGCTTTGAGGGAGTGGCAAACAGTTGGTCTTTGTTAGCTTTAGTCACCGGGTACCTTTTCTGATCTGTTTTGAGCATGTATTCAATTAGTTGATGGCGCTTAAGAGGATCGGTAAATCAAATTGAGTGAAGCAGAATCTGTTGTTTCTGAAGTAGGATAGTCTACCCTAAAGTGGCATAAAGTTTAGGCTCAAATAAACGCGGTCGAACTTTATTACCCGGGTGTCTACATCGCTAGCGGATCAGAGATCAGTTTAATTAAGACAGCCAGGGTATAATCGCGGCTTCAATGGGCTTTGGTCCCGATTAGGGTCATTCCCCAGTGAAAATTTAGTTAATCGACATTGATACCGTCGAAAAATATACAGTCAATAGTAACCAAGAGGTGATGCGTCGAATGGCTCATGATAAGGCTCCAAAAGAATTCCTTCCCTTAAATTGTGCGGTGGTGACTGTTTCAGATACTCGCACCGAAGCCAACGATACTTCGGGCCAGTTGTTAGCTGAGCGGTTGGAGAAAGCCGGGCATAAGCTCGCAGATCGAGCCATTGTTGTGGATGATATTTATCAGATTAGAGCCGTCGTGAGCCGGCTCATTGCGGCGGATGACATTCAAGTGATATTGATGACTGGGGGGACTGGATTCACCCGTCGTGACAATACCCCCGAAGCGGTCACTCCTTTGTTGGATAAAGAAATTTCTGGCTTTGGCGAGCTATTTCGGCAGCTGTCTTTCAACGATATAGGCACTTCGACGATTCAATCGCGTGCCATTGCGGGCATGGCCAATGAATGCCTAGTTTTTTGCATGCCTGGATCCAATAACGCTTGCGCCACTGCGTGGGATCAAATCATCGAGGCGCAAATTAGCAATCAAACTCGCCCCTGTAATTTTGTCGGTGAGTTGAAATTAAACCTTCCTAAATAGGCTTCGTTTTATTAATGATTAAATCTAATTTACCTGGACTGACGCCAGTAAACGAAGCGCTCGACAAAATTCTCCAGTTTGCTGCACCTCAGCAATCCGTGGAAATGGTTCGTTTGGAGCACGCACTGGGCCGAATTCTTGCTGAGGACCAAGTGGCTTGTTGCGATGTGCCGCCTGCCGATAATTCTGCAATGGATGGCTATGCATTTCGTAGCCAGGATATTGCTACGGGGGATCGGCGCTTGAAGGTGACTCAGAGAATCCCTGCGGGTTCTGTGGGGGTTCCCGTGTTGGCGGGAGAAGCGGCAAGAATATTCACCGGTGCGCCGATTCCTGAACATGCCGATTGTGTGGTGATGCAAGAGCAGTGTCACCAAGAAGGCGACTTGGTTGAGCTGCCTGAAAGCGTTAAGGTCAGACAAAATATTCGTGACCGAGGCGAAGACATACAAAAGCATAGTGTTGTTCTCGGCAAGGGAACGCGTATACGCCCTCAAGAGATCGGCTTACTTGCTTCGGTGGGCGTCGCTGAAATCCCATTCTTTAAACCGCTGCGGGTGGCGGTGCTTTCCACTGGCGACGAATTGGTAGACCCTGGTTTATCACTCAATCCTGGGCAAATTTATAACTCCAACCGGTTTATGTTGGTGGCGTTGTTAAATAGTTTGGGCATTACCCTTGTGGAGGCTCGAAGTGTTGAGGATGACCCAGATGCGGTGCGTCTTGCCGTCACTGAATTGTCTGAATCCTGCGATTGTATTATTAGCAGTGGCGGAGTTTCAGTGGGTGAAGAAGACCATGTGGTGAACATTATTGAGGAAATGGGGCGTTTAGAACTTTGGCGAATGGCGATCAAACCGGGCAAGCCCTTAGCCTATGGTGAACTTGAGGTGGAAGGTCGCAGCGTGCCATTTTTTGGATTGCCGGGGAATCCTGCGGCAGTACTGGTGACCTTTTGTCTTATTGTTCGGCCGTATTTATTAAAAATGATGGGGGCTAAGGAATATGAACCCAATTATTGTCATGCAATTGCTGATTTTGACACCAAGAAGGCCGGCAATCGAAAGGAATATTTACGAGCCAAACTAGTGCAAGGGGAAAATAATACTAACTTAGTGCAAGTTTTTCCCAATCAAAGCTCGGGGATGCTTTCAGCCGCGTGTTGGGCCAATGGGTTTGCCGTTATCGAGGCGGGCAGCGTAGTGCGCAAAGGGGATCAAATTGCTTTCCTATTGTTTTCTGAATTGCTGAGTTAGGGCTTTAAAGCGCGGCTGCAACCACTAACCCTCTGAACCACCAACCCTATGAACCACCAACCCAGAACGGCTAGCGCAGAGCTACTTTTATCCTCGGTGTCTTCTAGTATTCCAAATTCGAATGAATCATATTCCTTTCACCGGTCTTATCGAATCGATGGTTCTGCCCCATTATTAGTGTCATCCAATTGAGAACATGTGCCAAGCACCGAGATTTAAGGCTGCCGCAGAGTGTCTTTCAAGCGAGTGACATTTAATTTATAGGGAGATCGATATGAAAACTTTAACCATGGTTTTTTTAGCTTTATTGGCAAGCAATATCTGGGTCGATAATTCGTGGGCCGGTAACTCATGGGCCGGTACAAATGACGAGCTCTTAGGATGCTACGGATTAGTTCAAGAAGAGATCAATGCCATTGAGCAGCAACCTAATATCAGTAAGTTAGGCCTGGGGGTGGATTCGGGTGTCGCGGTTGGCTCTGCCCTAGCCTTTCTTCCTACCCTTGGGGCTTCATTGCCCATTGGTTTGGGGCTCATCGCTGGGCGCAATATAATACGTAGCGTGCACAAAGACGCTAGCATCGGCGGTAAAGAACGATTGTTGCAGCTTATTGCGGAATCCAATCAATACCTAGAAGCGACGAATGCTACTATTGTCGAGTCAGCAGACGATGAACTTTACGCTGCTTTAACCCTGTTATGGCTACGAGTTGACAACGCTTTTGCGCCTCAATACAACCTTGAAATGGTGGCGCAAGCGGTGGTAGAGGCGACTCAAGACGCGAACTTTTGTCAGGACTCAAGCAATTATAGAATGGTTCATTTTAAGGATTACGTGCTCAATCGATTAAACAGCGAGAGTGCCAAATCTTGAACCATGAAAACCATCCCATCAACGGATTAGCCACTGCAAATCGAATGATTGTAGTGGCTCACTTAATTAAATGACCGGCTAGTTCGAATTGTATTATTTTAAGGCGGCGAGTTAAATGAGGTGCAGTAAAAGAGGTGCAGTAAAACAGGGATAACTAAAAGGTGGAGCGGGCATAGGCTACAGTGTTAGGTAAAACACTCGTCAGATTGGAATTGTTGTGCTAGGAAGTCTATAAAGCTTCGGACTTTGTTGGGGGTGTGACGGCCTGGAGGGTAGACTGCATAGACCGAATGAGAAAAGGAATAATAATCCTGCAGTATTGGAATGATTTGTTCAGAGCTTAGTAAGTCCTTGATCAACCATTTCGGTGCGCAGCCAATTCCTAGGCCTGCTTTTAGGCCGGCGCGGTAGCCCTCACTGTTATTGGTTTTAAAATTACCATCGACCGCGACTCTCAACGCTTGATCATCCTCATGGAATTCCCATTGGTTTGATTTTGCTGAACCGGAATAGATAATGCATTGATGTTGTTTTAAATCGCGAGGGTGCTGAGGGTAACCGAAAGTTTCCAAATAATCTTTGGAAGCGACAACCGTCCAAGGGCAATGGCATATTTTTTTTGCAATGAGGCTGGAGTCGTTGAGTTCGCCCATCCGAATGGCAACATCAACGCCTTCTTGAATGAGGTCTACCACTAAGTCGTTGAGCATTATTTCGACTTGAATCTGAGGGTATTGTTGTTGGAAGTCGTTCAGTAGTGGGATGATATGTAAGCGCCCAAACGCGGTCACGGTATTGATTCGAAGTGTGCCTTTGGGAGAAGACTGCAGATTGCCCGCACTGGTTTCTGCTTCTTCAACGTCGTGTAATATGCCGACGCAACGTTCATAGTAATCTGCGCCGGTTTCGGTGAGGTGGAGGCTTCGAGTGCTGCGATTGAGTAATTTAGCGCCAAGCCACGATTCTAGCTCAGCAATACGTTTGCTGACGGTGGGTTGGGTGGTATTCATTTCTTTTGCCACCGCGGAGAAACTTCCCAGTTCCACTACGCGAACAAAGGTGACCATGCTATCTAGACGATCCATTGTTACCTCTAGAGATCAAGACCTCTAAAAACTTAAACTGAAATGCGTTAGAATTTAGAACGACGAAAATCTTAACATACAGTTGGGGCTTATTAACATTTTGCAAGTGGGAATTGGGGTAGGCTAGGGTTGTTTAAGCGAGTGGCGAAAATATACAATGGTCACAAAGGCGGTGGGTTTAAATAGTTTATTTAGAGAGCTTGGTTGACTTAAAGAAAGTTGATTTAAAGAAGTTCAGCAGTTTGACTGGCGTGGGTGTTACTAGTAGGTATTATAATAATTATGAGCAAATTTACTGATACTCTTGCAGAAATAAACCGTAAAGCTTGTGCGGAAATGCCAATGGCCGTTGTGGCGGTGCTGCGCCGTTCAGTGGCTATGTTGCGAAAAAGCGGTTTGGTGAAACGCTGCCTTCAGCGAGAAGAGACGGCGCCTGATTTTATTTTTAACGATCAAAATGGAGATGCCCAAAGCCTGTATCAATTGTTAAAAGAGGGCCCTGTGGTGGTTAGTTTTTTTCGAGGTTTTTGGTGCCCCTTTTGTAAAGCTGAATTTGAAGCGTGGCAAAAAGCGTGTGGTTTGTTAGCTCAGTATCACGCAAAATTAATTGCCAWCGCTCCRAAGGCTTTAGTCAGCGAATGTTGTGACGGCAATTATTTYTCAGCGAGTGACCAAGGAAATAAAATCGCCAGTCAATTTGGTGTGTTGTATTCCTTGTCTGAAGAGGAGAAACGGCTGTTTGCCAGTTGGGATATCGAAATTAGTGAGCTCGATCAAAATAAAGATTGGCAGCTGCCGCTGCCTTCGACCTATTTAATCGGCATGGATAGAACCGTGCTAGAGAGTTATGTCGACGTGGATTATAAGTTGCGSATGGATCCTGCTGACATTGTGGTTAAGTTGGAGCAGTTAAATAAACCTTAGATCAGTAAGAGATAAACACCTTTTTTAATCGCCACTGTGGGCCATTTTTAGCGACGGGTGAACGTAAAGTAGGCGAACTAAACTTCGGTTTTTTGTTTGTACTCACATAGGTCTTCAATAATGCAGCTGCCACAGCGAGGCGTTCTTGCTACGCAGGTATAACGACCGTGTAAAATAAGCCAATGATGCGCGTTTAGTAAAAATTCTTTAGGCACAAACTTCATGAGTTTTTTTTCGACCTCAAGCACGGTTTTTCCTGGGCCGATTTTAGTGCGATTAGACACTCTAAATATATGCGTGTCTACTGCCATGGCAGCTTGGCCAAACGCGGTGTTCAGTACCACATTGGCTGTTTTTCTGCCCACGCCCGGCAATGCCTCTAACGCTTCTCGAGTGTCGGGCACTTGAGAGTGGTGCTCTTTAATTAGAATTTTACAGGTCTTAATGATGTTGGCTGCTTTGGTGTTATAGAGCCCAATGGTTTTGACGTATTTTTTTAAGCCCGCCAAGCCTAGTTTTGCGATTGCTTCCGGAGTGTTGGCCACCGGATAGAGAATTGCAGTGGCTTTATTGACCCCCACGTCGGTGGCTTGCGCTGAGAGAATGACTGAAATTAGCAGCTCAAAGTCAGAGCTGTATTGCAGCTCAGTGGTGGGGTTTGGGTTCTCTGCCGCTAAGCGTGCAAATATCTGTTGGCGTTTATCCGCATTCATAATAATTCTGCGTTTTAAGTTCTGTCACGGCTTCCGCGAGGAAGCCTAAAATTTAGAGACGCTATTAAGTAATATGTCCCGTGGTGCGGACGCGCTTACTGCCTAAAGTAACCGGGGCTTGCTGAGCCTTCGCACGAGCTTCCAGGCGGGCGTCGAAAACATTTTTCAAGGCCATAATTAATCCCAATCCTAAGAATGCGCCAGGAGGCAACGCAGCGAATAGTACCCCTGGGAATTCATCAAATAGCTTAATTTCCCACTGCGCAGCGGATGCACCGAATAATAAATCGAAGTCGGCAAACAGAGTGCCTTGGCCAATGATTTCTCGTAATGCGCCCAGAATCAGTAGCACCACTAGAAAGCCCGCTCCCATCATAAATCCATCCACTACTGAAGGAATTACGGGGTTTTTAGAGGCGAAAGCGTCTGCTCGACCGAGTATGCAGCAGTTGGTAACGATGAGCGGAATAAAGATGCCGAGTATTTCATAGAGCTCAAACGTAAACGCCTGCATTAAAAATTCCACGCAGGTGGTGATGGACGCAATGATCATCACGAACACCGGCAAGCGCACTGCATCGGTGACAAATTGACGGATCAGTGAGACCGCTAAGTTGGAGCCTATTAAAACCCCCATTGTCGCGAGCCCAAGTCCCATGGCATTCACCACGGAGCCGGTGACCGCTAACAGTGGGCATAAGCCGAGTACTTGAACGGTCGCTACGTTTTTGTACCATAAACCGTCTAGGGAAATTTTTGCATATTCAGTGGCCATTGTCGGTGCTCCGAGGAATGGGAATTGCGTTTGAAAATAGTGAGGTTTTATTCTGCTCGAAATATTGTAAGGCTCGGTGAATGCCTTTTACAACCGCTCGAGGGGTAATGGTGGCGCCGGTGAACTGATCAAAATCACCGCCGTCTTTTTTAACTTTCCAGCCTTTGTCTTTTGGGTTTCCCAAACTTCGACCGTTAAATCCTAAAACCCAAGGAGACTTTTTAATGTCTACTTTATCCCCTAGCCCAGGCGTTTCGCTATGAGGCGGGACAATACGAACCCCGGCGAGCGTGCCGTCGTAATGAATACCAATGATCATTTCTATTGCGCCGCCATAACCTTCAGGGGCAATGGCCGGTAGAATTGCTGCGTAAGGTTGACCGTCTTTCCACGCCAGGTAGCCGTCTTTGGGTTTATTTAAACCCAGTAATGGGTCACTAATGCTGATTCGATTGGCGAGCAAGTCGTTGCTGTATTGATCCGCGTGAACGATTTGGTTGAGGGCTTTTTCCAAGGCGCGTTGTTTGGCTTCAGCGCGTAAAGTCTCAGTGCTGGAGCTTGTAAACGCCACCAGACCGGAGGTCACGATGGCAAATACCGCGAGAATCACACTGTTTTTACTTATTGATTGAAACAACATGGTTAAGAGTCCTTTTTCGCTGTGCCACGATTGGGCTTGTCGTGACCGTAGGATCTAGGTTGAGTGTAATAGTCGATAGTCGGTGCTGCGAGGTTCAGTAATAGCACTGCAAATGCCACCGCATCGGGATAGCCCCCAAAGGTGCGGATAATGTAGATCAATAAGCCAATAAGGAATCCGTATATAAACCGTCCTTTATCGCTGGTGGCTGCGCTGACCGGATCGGTGGCAATAAAAAATGCCCCCAACATGCAGCCACCACCGAACCAGTGAAATAATGGTGACGCGTATTGTGCCGGCTGGTAGAGACTAAATGCTGCGGCAAGAATGCCCAGCCCGGCAAGAAAGCCAACCGGAATGTGCCAACTAATTATTTTTCGCCAAATTAAAAAACAACCGCCGATTAGAAACGCAACATTGACCCAGTCCCAGCCTGCACCCGCAATAAATCCTTTAAATACGTCTTGTTGTTGAAGAATGTCAGTGCTTTGGTCTAAATCAAGTTGGGTTTTTAATTCGTCCAAGGGCGTGGCGCCGCTGAAGGCATCATAATTACTGGCGTCATCAGCGGGGCTGCTTGAAAAAATAAGTTGTAAG
The DNA here is from genome assembly GCA_002401525.1 of Moraxellaceae bacterium. GTDB lineage: Bacteria > Pseudomonadota > Gammaproteobacteria > Pseudomonadales > UBA3067. The sequence continues at coordinate 37,229 of NVTH01000002.1, forward strand.
GTATTTTCTACGCCAGTGCTGGCTCCGAAGTTGCCTTCAGAGGGAAGCCAAGTAGTCATTTGCAAAGGAAAAGAAATCAGTAGAAAAGCGTAGCCCACCATGGCGGGATTAAACGGGTTACTGCCCAGTCCTCCGTAGAGATGTTTGGCAAACACCATGGCGAAGCTGGTGCCGATGACGACAATCCACCAGGGCGCGATGGGAGGAATCGCCAGTGCCAGCAAGACGGCAGTGACTACGGCGCTGTAGTCTTTGAGATAAAACGCGATGGGTTTTTTACGTAAATAAAGAATGCCCGCTTCGCAGAGCACTGCGGTGATCACGGATAAAGTTATTTGAACCAGAATTCCCCAGCCAAAAAACCAAAACAATGCCAACACACCCGGCAAAGTGGCTAGTAGTAATTGTTGCATCACTCCGGCTGTCGAGTTGGCTCGATGGGAGTGTGGTGAAGTGACCGATATAAAAGCCATTTATTGCGCTTCTCCTGTAGTGGGCTCGGAGGGAGCATGTTGTTCTAATTCAGTGCGAGCGGTGTTGAGATTAGTACTTAAGTGTTCGAGCACTTCTTGTGATGCATCCGAGGCTTCTGCTGCCATCAGTGCATTTTGTGCCTTTTTAACCTTGACCCGCGCAGTGGCTGCCGCGATGACCGCACTGGTGTCAGTCTCTTTCGGGGTGTTGTTGGGTGTCGCGTCTGATTTAGCGGGGATCTTTTTTGCAGGCGACGGCAGTGCCTCTTTTAATGCTTTTTTTGCATCACTGGCTTTAGTTTCAAGCTGAAGGATTTTCTCTCTCAGTTTATCGATATTGTCCGCGCCATTTTTCTCAGCCATTTGCAGGGCTTTTTTAGCTTGTTGGTAGCGCTTGCTGGCTTTAGTGGCATTACTTTTTAAGGTTTCCAAAGCTTCGTCTGCATCATTGTTGCTTGGCTCGTTGCTTGACTCTTGTGCGGTGCTCGCTGCAGTACTCGGGTTAGCGGCTTCTGCGGCTTCCTTTTCCAGCTTTGCTTTGGCTTGCTTTTCTTTCTTTAACGCGTTCGCTGCAGCTCGTTGTTGACGTTTCTCTTCTTTGGCTGCGGCTTCTTTTTCAAGTCGTTCTTGGTGCGCTTCAAAGCGCATTCGGGCGCGATCGGATTTATCGGTTTCGATTTTGCTTTTACGCACTTCGCCTTTGCCAAAGCGGAAGTACTGAACCAAGGGGATTTGGCTGGGGCATACGAACGAGCATGCACCGCATTCAATGCAGTCCATTAAATTGTAATGTTTGGCTTTGTCTATCTCTTTTGATTTACTGTAAAAGAATAATTGCTGAGGCAATAATTTAGCCGGGCACACTTCAGCGCAGGCGCCACAACGAATGCACGGTTGTTCTGGCGGTGCGTCGGGAAATTCTTGGTCATCCGCTGCGATGATGCAGTTGGATGTTTTAACTATGGGTATTTCAGTGCTTCGCATCGAGAAGCCCATCATTGGGCCGCCCATAATAAGGCGATGAATTTGGTTTGCGGAGGTGCGCGTGTGCTGCAGTAAGTGGGAAACTGGGGTGCCCAGTAATACTTCAATATTGCCAGGATCGGTTACTAGATTGCCGGTCATGGTGGTAATGCGTGAAATCAACGGTTTGCCTTCGATCACTGCATTTCGAATGGCGTGAACGGTGCCCGTGTTATGGCAAACAATGCCAAGGTCCGAGGGCAGTCCGCCGCTGGGCACTTCTTTGCCGGTTAATATTTGAATGATTTGTTTTTCGCCACCAGAAGGGTAAATGGTGGGCACGCTGACGATGGTAACGGCGCAAGGCGCTCCGGGGTTGGCTTCAGTGCTTTCTTGAGCCGCGCGTCGCATGGCCGCAATGGCTTCCGGTTTATTGTCTTCGATGCCTACCAAAATTTCTTTAGGGTTTAGAATAAACGCTAGGATTTGTAGCCCTTCAATGATTTCTGCTGCGCGTTCGCGCATTAATAAATCATCGGAGGTGATGTAGGGCTCGCATTCCACCGCATTTAAAATCAGTGTGGAAATAGTTTGTTGAGTGCCGATTTTGACATGGCTTGGGAAACCCGCGCCGCCCATGCCCACGATGCCCGCATTGTTGATGGTGGCCAGTAATTGTGTTGCGTCCATTTGGCGGTAGTCGTCAATGGGGTGTATTTCACACCATTGCTCTTTGCCGTCAGTCTCAATTACGATGCATTTTCCGGGCAAGCCGGAAGGATGTTGCACCGGTTGGTCGCTGATGTCGATCACTGTGCCTGAGCTTGGAGCGTGAAGATTTGCGCTTACGAATCCTTTGGCTTGAGCCAGTAATTGACCTTTTAATACTCGGTCGCCGACGCTGACTAATACTTTGCCTGGGGCTCCAATGTGTTGTTGGAGGGGAAGGATTAGTTTGTCGGGCAGGGGCAATTGCCGTATGGAGGCGGATACGCTTTGTTGTTTATTCTGCGGAGGATGTATGCCGCCGTGAAATTTCCAAGTGTTTCGGCTCATTCTTTCTATTGGCTCAAGCTGTCGTTAACTGGCTTCTTGTATGTTGGTGACGGGAATACGTTCGACGCTGGATTCGCCAACGCCCGCGGGTTTGTCCCAGGTCCAAGTGTTTTGTTCTATGGCTACCGGCAGCATGTCAATGCAATCCACTGGACAGGGTTCAACGCATAAATCGCAACCGGTGCATTCGTCGACAATGACGGTGTGCATTAATTTTGCAGCGCCTAAAATGGCATCTACTGGGCAGGCCTGAATGCACTTAGTACAGCCGATGCATTCGTCTTCGCGGATATAGGCGACGCTGGGAAGTTCTTGTTCTTCGCCGTGCTCTTGGTCCAAGGGGATTACTTCGACGCCCAATAATTCCGCTAATTCTTGAATCGTGGCTTCGCCCCCAGGAGGGCAATGGTTGATGGCTTCATCGTTGTTGGCCATGGCCTCCGCGTAAGGGCGGCATCCTGGGTAGCCGCATTGACCGCACTGAGTTTGAGGGAGTATGGAGTCGATTTGATCGACGATGGGGTTGCCTTCAACCCGAAACTTAATGGCGATAAAGCCCAGCACGGCGCCGAAAATAGTGGCCATTCCTAAAACTGCTGCGATCGCTATGAAAATTTCCATGAAAACTGCTCGTTGCGTTGCCTGTCTAGTACTTGTTGAGTGTCTGTTAGATTACGGTTGAATTTCCGTTATAGCTTTACTAATCCGCTAAAGCCCATAAAGGCCAACGACATTAAGCCTGCTGTGATCATGGCGATGGAGGGGCCTTTGAAGGGGGCAGGAACATCGGCAACCGCAATTTTTTCTCGCATGGCGGCAAACAACACCAGTATTAATGAAAAACCCACCGCCGCGCCAAAACCGTATAAAGCTGAACTAAGCAATGTGCTGTCGGCTTTTCGGACGTTTAAAAGAGCAACGCCTAATACGGCGCAATTAGTGGTAATCAACGGAAGAAATACCCCCAGTACCCGATACAGCAATGGGCTGGATTTGCGGATTACCATTTCCGTCACTTGCACGGTGACTGCGATTACCAAGATAAAACTCAAGGTGCGCAAATAGCTTAAGTCCAACGGAATTAATAGGTATTGATAGGTGAGATAACTGAGTACGGAGGAAAGCGTTAGCACGAAGGTGGTGGCCAAGGACATGCCAATGGCTGTTTCGATTTTATTGGACACGCCCATAAAGGGGCAAAGTCCCAGGAATTGCACCAACACAAAATTATTCACTAGGATTGTGCTGACTAATATAAGAATTAAGCTGGTATCGTTCATGATTGAGTCTTACGGGCCTTGAGCCTAGTTTTATCCGCGATGTTTTATCCGCGATTACACCGACATTGACTGCATAAAAAGTGACAACTTT
>NVTH01000208.1 GCA_002401525.1 Moraxellaceae bacterium
GTCCATTAGCGCGAACTCCATCGGAAGGAGAATTTCCCACCACGATAGTATTTCCCAATATTATGGGCACGGTGGTATTGTAGATTTCACCAGAGAACATCTCTTCTTCTTGAGCACGAAAGCTCACCACGCCTTCATCGCCAAAAGAGCGACAAATCTTTCCATTAGTCGCGTCAACGGCAAACAAATGTCCCATTTGGGTAACGTGTAATAACCGAGATTGGCATGCCTCATCGGGTTTCGCGGTGTCATTTTGGTGATAAACGATTCCCCAACAATTGCCACGAAGTTTATTGTGATTCAGTCCCAATGAGGAAAAATCAAAACGCCATTGAGTGCCCCCAGTTTCAGGATCCAGTGCCAATAGGTCCTCCTCTGGAGTACAGGCAAACAATGAGTTCCCAATCATTAGAGGCGTATTCGCGAATGTGCGGATAAGCATAAACGGTTCGTCTGCATTGGTTCTAATCGACCATGCCGGCGTTAAATTTTTGATGTTGTCGGGGGTGATTTTATCGGATGCAGTATGCCTTGCGTAGCCTTTGTCTCCACCATAAGATTGCCACTCGATGGACTCAAAAGCGGTATCTGACGAAGCGCCGGTTTCAGCGGCAACACTTGAATTAAACCAACAGCAGGCCAATAAGGCAGCGAATAGACGGTGATTGATGCGCGTATTGATAATGAAACCCCCTGTTATTTTATTGACAGTGATTTTAATACAGCGATTATTGTATTCCTTGTTAACAAACAACTCACTATGACATATTGATTTCAAAAATCGTATTGTATATTTCGATGGGGCACTTTGAATACAATCCGATTATTAGCGCTGCTAAATTTAAAGTAGCAAAACTGATGAGTTTATATTAACGGACGCGTAAACCTATTGATTTGAGAGTTTGTTCCGAGTCATTCCAAGGGTGACCAATATTACAATAAACATAAGTACTGATAGAAATGCGCCCGAAACTACAGCCCCAACAAAATAGAGAATAAAGTGCCCTTTTAATTCTCGAAGCTCATCCAGTTCGGGGATATGGTCAGTGAACTCGCCTGTCATTAGAACGGAACCGGTTTGATACGCCATCAAAACAATAATTGGGATTAAAGGCGGAATGCTGCTTAGATTCGCAGTGATCATGACGATCACTTTATTAAGCCTAAATAGTACTGCTAGGGAGATTGCAATGATATTCTGAGCGCCCCAGAAAGGAGATAATGTAACGAAAAGACCCACAGCAAAAGACATTGCAATTAAGTGGTTTGACTGATCGGAGGCAGTTAATTCCGTTAATATTTTTGTTTTTAGTGTGTTATATCCCATAGAGGTAAAACCGTTAAATCATTCAAATAATTAAGATTGTCGAAAAACTATACAGGCAAAAAATATTGCATTGAGTATTGCTAACCTCTTTTTTATTATGTTAACGATAAAATGCTTCTCTTTTGTAAAGAAGAAAAATAATAACCATCAAAAATTTCCACGCTATTAGATAAATAAAACCAGATAGATATCAATTTTAGGGCTTAGTTTAAGCTGATTTATTTTAATTTCAACGATTATTCAGCCAACACCGGCCCAAAATATCGAACTTTTGCCGCTCATAAATCGGTTCGAATTCGTGGCATTATGCGTCCGAATATTTTACAACTTTACCACCCTACTTGTTACATAAGTCCCACAAAGTGTTGGATTATTGTTTGAAGAGGGGGTTATCATAACAGTTTAGAGCATCATACAATTAAAGAGGGTTGTTGGTTTGTTTAACGATCAACGCAGTGGAATTAGACCTATGGTTACTATCGAAAAATCGTTCGACACTATCCCTTCAATAAAGATCGTTTTTCTTACCTGCTTTGTACTGAATTTACTAGCAATCTCACAAATCTCTCAAGCCAGCGCACTTTCTTGTGACGACGATAACGCGGCTCCCATAGGCACATTGTTTGAGGACATGGATGGATTCTTCGTCGGCTCCAATGGATGCGCCTATGACCCCTCCCTTTTCAAGGCTGAGAATATTACTGCGGTAGAACCCACTAACGGATCAACGCTAGAAAACACGACACCCATATTCGTGGTGAACGGTGGATTCGCAACCCTCGATGAACTTATTAATCGGCTTCAGGCCACTGCAGACGCCAAACAGCGTCCGGTCATCGGGATTTACAATGCCTATTTAGACCTGCTAGGTGAATTTCTAAAGCTGTTTGATTTAATCAATCCGTCGGCAGCAACCTTTAGGGATGAAGCTTTCGAACAAATTAACGACGGGCACCGTGTTACTTTGCATGGCATCAGTCAAGCAGGGTTTATTATTTCGCGCAGCTTAATCCAGTTGAAATTTATTATTTGGTTGTACAATCCATTCTCAGAATCTCGGCGAAACGAACTGATTGGCCTTGTAGACGTGGAAGTAGTAGGAGGTTTAGGCGTTTACTTCCCTGACGGCCCTCGTTATGTCCATTACGTTAATGAACGAGATTGGCTACCTTATTTAAGCGGCATTATGATTCCCAATGCACATCCCGGCGAAGGTGCAGTGATTGCAACGTTTAATTACCAGAATGAAGATTGCAGCGATGATCCAGGCTCTCTATTGTGGGAGGATTACCCTGGCTCTAACGGAAGTTTTGAAACTGGCAACCACAAATTCGGACTCAATGTACACAGTTTATGCGCCTATTCTGTCACCGGTTATCCGTACGATGCGCTTAGGGATTTCGCACCAGAAGTCGGTTATGCGACTGTGCCATTAGAATTGGGTTTTCAAATTGAGTGAGACTTAATTTCTATATTCATACGTCGAAAGGTCAAGTTGATCCTCGCAGCATGCACCTTTTTCGTGGGCGGTAAACAATGTTGCCAATATCGTTGAGTATCGCCAGTCATCACCAGCAAACTGCCAGGTTGTAGATAGAGTGAAATAGTGTCTTTACTTTGTTTATGTTTGAATGAAAATTTACGTTCTGCACCCAAACTAAGAGACGCTATGGCCGCCCCCCGCTGCAACTCTTTTTCATCGTCGCTGTGCCAAGCCACGCCTTCTGAACCGTTATGGTATAAATTAAGAAGGCAGGAATTAAATATTTCTTGGGTGCTTTTTTCCACAATGGCTTTTAATGTTAATAATGCCTCGCTCCAGGGCAATGCAGTTTTAGTATGATTAGAATAGGTATAGCGATAAGGCTCATCGCCGTACCAAGCCACTTTGCGCTGAGTGACGATTTTCTTACCGTACATTACCGCCACATCATTTTTCCATTCGATGCCCTCTAGCAAACCCTTAAAATGATTATTGGCGTTTGAGCTAGACATGACTGGACCGTAATAGTGGACTTTCCCATCCTTTGGAAGGCGATTGATGGGCTCGCTATCGTCGTCAAACATATCCACTGTTTTATTGATCATGTCGGTTTTAGAGGGGGTTGAATTAAAGGGGACGCCTTAGATTACGCCATTCAATCGAAACGCCTCAATCTCTTTTGAGTGATAACCTAATTCTTGTAACAATGAGTCACTGTGTTGGCCGAGCTCGGGGGCAGGTTCTAATCGTTGGGTTTCTCCCGGGATCTTAATGGGGCATGCAATGACTTTAACCTCCCCTTGGCTAGCATGCGGGATTGAAATTATACGGCCCTCTTGTTTCACAAACGGATTCTCTAGCGCTTCGGCAATGTCGTACACAGGCGCCACTGGCACTTTCCCTTGCAGTTGTTCAAACCATTGCTGGGTGGTTTTTTGCTTCAGTATAGATTCTATCAATCCACCTAGTTCCGCTCTATTTTCCAAGCGTGCTTCAAAATGAATAAAACGAGGGTCCAATTTCCACTCTGGCTTTGCCAGCTCATCACAAAGTAACGGCCAAAATTTCTCCTTATTGCACATAATAAAAAGCCAACCATTTTGGGTTTTAAATAGCTGGCTCGGCGTAAGGGAAGGATGACCAGATCGTGCCACTCGACCTTGATTGACGCCTTCATTGAGATACCAAGCCGCAACGTAATTTAAATTACTTAACGCGGTATCAAATAAACTTGCATCGAGGTCCATGCCCTGCTGGTTCGCGCGAGCGCCGATTATCCCACAGGCTAAAGCGCACACTGCAGTCATGCCGGTCATCATGTCGACTATGGAGAGTCCAAACCGACTGGGCGGCCCGTCTGGTTCTCCGGTTAAGCTTAAAAAACCGGTTTCTGCCTGCATTAAATAATCAAACCCCGGCCAAGCAGCGCGCTCGCCAGTTCGACCATAAGCAGATAAATGAGAGCAAACAATAGTGGGATTAACCTCTTTGAGCTGCTCGTAGGTGATGCCCAATTTATCCGGCAGATCCCCGCGCAAATTATCCAAAAGCCCATCACTGGTTTTGACCAATGCCAGGAAAATTTTTCGTCCTTCAGAGGACTTCAAATCCAACGTAAGGCTTTTTTTATTTCGATTAAGACTTTGAAAAAATTGGCTGTCTTCATCTCCCAATAAATAGGGGCCTACATGACGTCCGACTTCACCGCCTTCATTCGGGTTTTCGATTTTAATTACTTCGGCCCCAAGGTCCGCCAGTACTTGAGTACCAAACGGACCTGCACCGTATTGCTCGATGGCAATGATTCGTACACCTTCAAGAGGTAACATAAAAGGGTTTCCTAACGAGATAGAAATTCACATTGCGCTACAGCAAACTAGCCAGCAGGCGGAGTAAGAATTACTGAGGGTTACGAATTAGTAGTCCGCGATATCGTCCACCGCATGGCCTCTTTTGGGGATCAATACCGTTCTGATAAACGTCATAAAGTGGGTCCCATCCGCTTTTACCCCCCGTGTCTCGACAGTCACGATGCCTTGGGTAGGACGAGATTTGCTCTCTCTGATTTCTAACACGGTGGATTCAGCGTAAATGGTTTCGCCAACGAAAACAGGCTTGAGTAATTTGATGTCAGTCCAACCCAAATTGGCGATGGATTTCTGGCTAATGTCACTGACGCTCATCCCCAGTACGAGGGGGAGCGTAAATCCGCTATTAACGACTATTTTTCCAAATTCACTTTTTTCCGCATAGGCTTGATCAAAGTGCAACGGGTGTTGATTCATCGTAAGCAATGTAAACCAGGTATTCTCTGTTTCAGTAATGGTACGACCTGGTCGATGCTCGTATATGTCCCCTTCTCTAAAGTCTTCCAAATATCGACCATAGGATTCACGGTACCTGTTCTCTCCCACTGTTTTGCTTTCGCCGCCCATAATAATTCCCTTATCTTATTTTTTTTGATTTCTGGATTCCTGGATCTACAATTTTGGTTTGAATTGTACTCAGTGATTTATTGTTAGCGTTCGATATTACCCTGTTCCTTGCCTAAATTCACCATTCTCATACACTTGCCTCAATGAGGGTTTCGTCTGAAAATTTGAAGAATTGTTTTACCCCTGAGTTACGACAAATTGAGGTTTTTCGCCTATAACTACTCATAGCGGTGACACACTTCTGTTTTGAGCTGCGCCTATAGCGTAGCCAATTCTAAGGAGCAGAATAAATTCAAATTATAAACGCCATGCTACAAGGTCAATAACAAAAAGGAACCCTGTTAAGGCAATATGAATATAAATCTTGAAGGGAAACATGCGCTAGTCTGTGGCAGTAGCCAAGGCATAGGGCGAGCGTGCGCCCTAAATCTCGCTCAACAAGGCGCTAGTGTTACTCTATTTGCTCGGGACGAAGCAAGGCTTGAAAAGACTTTGGCTGAACTACCTGCAGAGGAAAATCAACAACATAACTTTCTAATTGCTGATTTTGCAGAACCAGAACTGGTGAAATCGGTGATTGATAAACACTTGGAGACAGGTGAACGGTATCAAATTTTAATCAATAATACTGGCGGCCCCCCTCCTGGCCCTGCACATAAGGCCTCATTTGACGAATTCAGGAAAGGAATTGATTTACACTTAATTTCAAGCCATGCCCTAGTGTTGGCCTTATTGAGTGGCATGAAATCCTCCCATTATGGCCGCATTATTAATATTACCTCGACCTCCGTAAAACAGCCCATCTACGGTTTGGGTGTATCCAACACCTTACGAGGGGCAGTGGCTAATTGGGCCAAAACCCTAGCCAATGAATTAGGGCCTTTTGGAATTACCGTCAATAACGTATTACCAGGTGCTACGAATACAAGCCGTCTAACCACAATATTTAAGAACAAAGCGACTAAACAACATAAATCACTCGATGAAGTGGTGTATGAAGAAAAGTCCATCATTCCATTAGGACGTTTTGGCGAGCCAGAAGAGATTGCCAACGCGGTGGCCTTCTTGGCATCGCCCGCAGCGTCTTACATTTCTGGCATTAACCTGTCAGTGGACGGTGGCCGAACTTCCAGCTTGTAACCATATTTTGAAGTATCAATAACGCTTTCTGGGATTCTTTTTCGTGAGTGGTGCCTTTAGTGACACCCAATCCTAGCAATGGGGTGAAGCATTTCATGGAAGCCATTTCAAATTACGTTAACGGCGAGTTTCTTCCGATTGCTAGCAGAGCAATGCTGGATATCGTCAATCCTGCCACTGGAAAAGTATACGCCCGGTGTGTGGAATCCAATGTCGAAGACCTTGAACACGCCATCAGCTCATCACAAGCGAGCGCTAAAGCTTGGTCGCAATTAAAACCTGAAATTAGAGCAGAGTATCTAGTCAACATTGCCAATGAAATTGATCAGCAAGCGGAAACCCTTGCGTTAGCGGAATGCATTGATAACGGCAAACCATTACAGCTGGCACTCAAGGTCGATATCCCAAGGGCCAGCGCTAATCTTCGATTCTTCGCGCACGCAGTGACTCAATTCAGCAGTGAATGCCATGCGATGGAGGATGTCGCGCTGAATTATACCTTGCGGAGCCCAGTAGGCACTGTGGCCTGCATTTCCCCGTGGAATTTACCGCTTTACTTGTTCACTTGGAAAATTGCCCCTGCGCTTGCAACAGGCAATTGTGTCATCGCCAAGCCGTCTGAAATTACGCCAATGACTGCCTTTCTGTTGGCCAAGATATGCCAAAAGGTGCAACTTCCCAAAGGCGTGCTGAATATATTACAAGGGACGGGGGCGAACATCGGTGAGATGATTTGTGAAGACCCGCGCATTAAAACCATTTCATTTACTGGTGGTAGCAAAACCGGTCTGCACATCGCCCAAATTGCCGCCAAATCACTTAAAAAACTATCGTTGGAGTTAGGCGGAAAAAACCCCGCTTTAGTGTTCGCAGACTGTAAATTGCAAGAAACGGTTGAACAACTAGTCAACGCCTGCTTTGCAAACCAAGGCCAAATTTGTTTATGCCCGAGCAGGATATACGTGCATCAGTCGATTTACGATGAATTTAAAGTGTTGTTTATAAAAACGGTAAAAGAACTCGTGGTTGGAGACCCTCTTGATAACACAAGTTCTCAAGGCGCCCTTTCCTCAGCGAATCACCTGCAAAAAATATTGGATCACATTGAAATTGCAAAAAGCGAAGGTGCACAGTTACTTTGTGGTGGAGAGCAAGTGGGTTTAACAGGACGCTGCGAAGGTGGCTACTTTATGCAGCCGACAGTGCTTGAAAACTTAGCCAACCAAAGCCGCACCAATCAAGAAGAAATATTTGGTCCCGTTGTGACCCTGCAAACGTTCGAAAGCGATGACGACGCATTGATGCTCGCTAATGAGAGCGACTACGGATTGTCGGCAACCTTATGGACCGAAAATATTTCACGGGCACACAATGCAGCTCGAAAAATTGAAGCCGGCATTGTATGGATCAATTGCTGGCTGATTCGAGATCTAAGAACGCCGTTTGGTGGCATGAAAATGTCAGGACTGGGTCGTGAGGGTGGCTTGGAAGCATTGCGATTTTTTACTGAAAGCAAAAACGTGTGTTTAAAGTATTAATGGTGAATTAAATTCACCGCCGATATCGTGAGCGTTTATATGGTAGCCGATACAATTAGAAACTCTTTGTCTGCGCCCTCGCCGGTGGGGGCTTATCCTCATGCCAGAAAGGCTGGATCGTTGTTATTCCTCTCGGGTGTAGGTCCTCGAAAGAAAGGCTGCAGTGAGATTCCGGGTGTTCAAATGGACAAGCAAAACAACATCCAAAGTTACAATATTGAAGACCAATGCCACAGCGTATTTGAAAATGTGCGCTTGATTCTCGAAGAGTGTGGCTCGAGCTGGGAAAATTTAGTGGACGTCACCGTATTTCTTACCAATATGAAAGATGACTTTGCTAGTTACAATAAGCTATACGGAAAATATTTCGCAAACAATGCGCCTTGCCGAACCACGGTGGAAGTCAATTGTTTACCTACTCCCATCGCAATTGAACTGAAATGTATTGCAGTGCTTGACGATTGACAAACGTAATCTCTGAATGAGTTGTAATTTATCGGTCTAAATTATTTTACTGAAAGCAATAGGCAAGGCGATGGCCAATTTACTACCCCCAATTAATTTTAAACAATGGATTGAAGAACACCGCGATCAACTTAAACCGCCGGTGTGTAATAAGGAAGTTTATCCAAACGGTGATTACATCATTATGGTGGTGGGCGGTCCTAATGGTCGCAGAGACTACCATTACAATGAAGGCGCTGAATTTTTTTATCAACTTGAAGGTGAGATGCTTTTAAAAACCATTCAAAATGGTGAGCCGGTAGATTACCCGCTTACGGCCGGAGATATTTTCCTCTTACCGCCAAAGACGCCCCACTCGCCAGTACGCTTTGAAAATTCAATTGGTTTAGTGGTAGAAAGTAAACGCCGACCTGAAGAAAAGGACGGTTTAATGTGGTTCTGTGAACATTGCCATAGCAAATTATACGAAGAGTATTTTCACCTGACAAGCATTGAGAAAGATTTTTTACCGGTGTTCGAGCGCTTTATCAATTCCGAATCATTACGGACCTGCAGCAATTGTTCAGAAATTATGCCTGCCAATAATAAATTGTAATGGCTACTCATGGTGCATGACAAACAAATCGAACTGTAAACCGAACTAAATATTGAACTCATAATTGAACTGTAACCCCGTACAATATGCCTTTAAAAATAGATATACACACCCACATTCTGCCCAAAGACTGGCCTGATTTAAAACAGCGTTACGGTTACGGCGGCTGGGTTCAGTTGGAGCACAGTATCGCTACTGGGGGCGGCTGCGGTTGTGCGAAAATGCTAAAAGACGGCAAAGTATTTCGAGAAATAGAATCCAATTGTTGGGACCCTCAAATTAGAATCGAAGAATACAAAAGCCACCAAACTCAAGTGCAGGTGTTGTCGACAGTGCCGGTTATGTTCAACTATTGGGCCAAGCCCAAAGACACGCTCGATTTGGCCAAACGCTTAAATGATCACCTTGCAGAAGTAGTCAATCTTTATCCGCATCATTTTGTAGGCCTCGCCACCTTACCCATGCAAGCGCCAGATTTAGCCGTCTTAGAGTTAGAACGTTGTATCAAGGAATTAGGCTTGAGCGGTGCGCAAATCGGCTCTCACATTAATCAATGGAATTTAGATGATGAGCAGCTGTTTCCAGTATTCCAAGCGTGTGAAGAATTAGGCGCGGCACTATTTATACATCCCTGGGACATGATGGGCGCAGACCGAATGAAAAAATATTGGTTACCCTGGTTGGTAAGCATGCCCGCTGAAACCAGTTTAGCCATATGCTCAATGATATTTGGTGGAGTCCTCGAACGCTTGCCGAAATTACGCGTTGCTTTTGCCCATGGTGGCGGATCATTCCCTTCGACTTTAGGTCGCATAGAACATGGCTTTAAAGTGCGTCCTGATTTATGTGCCATTGACAATAATATTAACCCAAGGCATTACGCCAAAAAGATTTACTACGACTCACTAGTGCATGATCCTTTAATGATGCGCTACCTACTCGATTTAGTAGGGCCTGAACAAATTGCTCTGGGCAGTGACTATCCGTTTCCATTAGGCGATTTGCAGCCTGGGAAGCTGATTGATGAACTGGGCATTAGCGACCAAGCACGGCAGCGTATTTTTCACGGCACAGCGCTTGAGTGGCTTAATTTACCTGCCAGCCAATTCGCACAAGGTGGTTGACGGCGAATGGCCTTAATCCTAAAGGTTCAACTAGAATCGCAAACTTACTCAGTGGATTTAGAGGCGGCTTATGACCTTTCGATCCCGATTATTTTCGACGGCCCTCAAGTGAATCATTTCGGAGCGCCGCAGGCTACTAGCGTACCTCTACAAGTAGGCAGTTACGTTGGTAGCACAGGTACTGGTGGCAGCTGTAATGCCAGCCAAATCACTATGACACCTCACTGCAACGGCACCCATACAGAATGCGCAGGCCATATAATCAATGAGAAATTATCAGTGCTAGACGTGCTGAAAGAAGAATTATGTTTAGCGCGTTTAATTTCTGTTGTTGCTGAGAAAGGCGCTCAATGCAACGACCAATACCACCCCATTAAAGAAGCCGACGATTTAATTATTTCGAAATTGGAATTGGAAAATTCACTCGCAGCCGTCCCGAACACAACCAACACCGTTACTGAAATTGCCCATCAAGCTTTGATCGTGCGGGTTCTCCCTAACCCAAAAGAAAAGTGCTCCCGAGTTTACACAGCTAAAAATCCCCCAGCATATTTTTCGACTGAAGCGATGGCTTATCTTTCCGCACTGAAGCTAAAACATTTATTAGTAGATCTGCCTTCGTTGGATCGTATGTACGACAGCGGCTTGTTAAGTAATCATCACCAATGGTGGAATATACCTCAACGACAGACAGCTGAGAGTATTTCAAAGCCTAACGCAGAATCTAAAATTAATCGTACGGTGACAGAATTAATCTATGTGGATGACGCCATTGACGATGGATATTATGTATTAAATCTGCAAATCCCAGCAATCCAAGGCGACGCAGTGCCGAGTCGCCCTTTACTCTACCCTCTTAAATCTTTTTCAGCAGCCACAGCAATGAAATCAACGGAAATACCCCTTTAATGTTGAAAAAAAGCCAATGAGCAAGGCCATGAATTTTGAGTTTTCGTTAGACCCAAATTTGCCGTCGCTAATGGACGAGCAGGATCCGTTGGCTACTTTGCGCGAAGAGTTTTATATTCCCTGTCACGAGAATAAGCAGGAGCTTGTTTATTTTTGTGGTAATTCTCTAGGCTTACAACCACGACGCACAGCCGAATACACCCAAGAAGTATTAAGCCAATGGCAATCACTTGCAGTGAAAGGCCATTTCGAGGGCCCTTATCCCTGGATGCCCTATCACGAATTTCTTACCGAGGCTTTAGCGCAGTTGGTGGGCGCGCTGCCGGAAGAGGTCGTGGCAATGAACTCGCTCACTGCCAATTTGCATTTAATGATGGCGACCTTTTTTAGGCCCAATCAAAAACGCAACAAAATAGTCATTGAGCAGCATGCTTTCCCATCCGACTACTACGCAGTGGAGTCACAACTTATTCATCATCAGCTTGATCCTAAAATTCACCTTATCACTCTAGCCCACAGAGAGGATCTGCTATTTTATACTGAAGACTGGTTGGATCTAATTCACCAACAAGGCGAATCCATCGCCCTGCTAATTATTCCTGGTGTTCATTACTATTCGGGACAGTTTCTTGATTTAAAAACCATCACTGAAGCGGCTCATGCAAAAGGCTGTTTAGTGGGCGTGGATCTAGCCCACGCGGTAGGCAACACGGTGCTTTCCCTGCATCAGTGGGAAGTAGATTTTGCAGTGTGGTGCCATTACAAATACGTTAATTCTGGTCCCGGTGCGGTAGGCGGCTGTTTTGTTCACCAACGTCATGCAAAAAACACTTCACTTCCAAGGCTCTCCGGCTGGTGGGGGCATGACAAAGAAAGTCGATTTCAAATGAATGCTCAATTCCAAGCCATTGCGAGTGCGGATGGGTGGCAGCTATCGAATCCTCCAATCGTATCCCTCGCAGCCATTCGCGCGTCGTTGGATGTATTTTCAAAGGCTGGAGGAATGCTGCCTTTGCGAAAAAAATCAAAACAACTGACTGGGTATTTTGAATATTTAATCAGCCAGCAATTAAGTGAACAAATTAAATTAATTACGCCCTCCGATCCAGAGCAACGCGGCTGCCAACTGTCTATGGTAATCAACTCCCCAAAAACTTCGGGTAAAGCGTTGTACCAACACTTAAATGATCAAGGCGTGAGTGTGGATTGGCGCGAGCCAAACGTCATTCGCGCTACCCCCGTGCCTTTATACAATCGTTATCAAGAGGTGTATCAGCTGGTGGAAATATTAAAAGAGCAACTGTTATGAAACGGGAGACCATTACACTCATTGGCGCTGGTTTAGTGGGATCATTACTGGCAATTTATTTAGGGCGTAAAGGCTTTCCGGTGGAGGTTTATGAAAAACGTCCCGACATGCGCAAAGAAAGCATTTCAGCCGGGCGGTCAATTAACTTAGCCCTCGCCAATCGAGGCATCGCTGCTTTAAAACAAGTGGGTGTGTTCGAAGCGGTAAAGAAAATCATTATTGCCATGGAAGGCCGAGAAATTCATGACCTAAAGGGCGTTACCAACTTCCAACCCTACGGCCGACGAGAAGAGGAAGTGATCTATTCAATTTCTCGCGCAGCACTAAATTGTTTGTTAATGGATCGTGCAGAAGCCACAGGTAACGTGACACTATTTTTTAATCAGTCTTTTGAATCTATCGATCTAAATCAAAACACAATCACCTGTCAAAATACTCTTAATCATTCCTACGACCAGTACTCGTTTAATCGCGTAATCGGCACAGACGGTAGCAATTCAAAAATTAAAACCATTATCCATCAACGTCATGACCTACAAGCCGGCTTTGATCCCCTTCCCCACGGCTATAAAGAACTTTCTATCCCTGCGGATTCAACAGGCCAACATCAAATTTCACCCAATGCCCTACATATATGGCCCCGTGGGCAATACATGAGCATTGCCCTTCCCAACTTGGATGGTAGTTTTACCGTTACTCTATTTTTACCCCATGAAGGGGAATGTAGCTTTGAGCACCTATTAAAGAAAGGTCAATTAGAAGCGTTTTTTAAACGGGAGTTTTGTGATCTTAATTTGTTGATACAGGATTTAGATCAGCAATTCGACCAAAACCCCATCGGCAACTTAGCGACGGTTAAAAGCGAGACCTGGCATTATGAAGACAAACTACTCATTCTAGGAGACGCCGCACATGCCATCGTGCCCTTTCACGGCCAAGGGATGAATTGTGGTTTTGAAGATTGTTTAACGTTTAACGAGTTGCTAGAAACCGAATCCTCATGGAGTGTCTTGTTTAATAAGGTGCAAATCCAGCGAAAACCGAATACCGATGCCATTGCAGAAATGTCTTTAGAAAACTATCAAGAAATGAGATCCGATGTTTTAGACCCAAAATATAGGCTCAAACAAGCAGTCGCGTTTAAATTGGAAGCACATTTTCCTAATCAATTTATACCCAGATACAGCATGGTGATGTTTCATCGAATGCCATATAAAGAGGCCCAGCAGCGCAGCCTAATTCAAGCGCGGATATTGGATCAACTCTGTAATCACATTGAACATATCGATGATTTGAATATTGCTTTGGCTCAGGAATTAGTGAATAAAGAGCTGGCTACGCCTGTGGGCGTAGTTCAATCTGCTGAGTAACGCCACCATCTTCGCGGGAGTGACGTTATTAAAGGAAATGGCATAGGTAAATAAAAATATTGAAGGCATCAAAAGCATTGCGGTTCAATTTCCTGATTAACCGGAATAAACTCTCCGCCGTCATTCCCGCGAAGGCGGGAATCCATCGGGTTCAAAACAATGAAGTCAGATCGATTCTGCTGTCATGTTTTCGCTCGATCTAAAGGGTACTGAACTGGCTAGAAATCAGCTCCAATCAACATGGATTCCCGCCTTCGCGGGAATGACGATGGTGGAGGTAATGGCGCATGCGTATATAGCAATACTGAAGATATAAAAAGCAAAATTAGGCAAATAAATTACTGAGATATATTTTTACTTTCTGGAACGGTCAAGGGACAGATAAAGTTATCACTATTACAGGCTAAGTTTCTTTCTCAATCGCATAGATTTCTTCATCAATGGATTCAATCTTCGATTCAAATACAGCGCGCGCGTCTTGAAGTCCCTTATTATAATAATGAGCGCCTATTCCTTTGGAGAAAAACTCCAAAAGAAACTCCGCTTCAAACTGACCAATTTCTTGATGAAGTTCGTCATCAAAATAAGTGCGAAGCTTATGAACCATTGAAGCTAGCGCTTCTTTGGTAAATTCTATGTCTGACATCGATTGAGTATTCCGTTTTTAGGCAATAATTTACTGGCCCATATTGCCCTTTGCAATGCCACTTTGCCATTCTTTTTTTAAGCGGATCAATCTTAATTTGCTCTGCATCCATTTCCTATCATTGGTATGCCGTTTATGCAGCAATATCGCGGTCGCTGGCACCTTGAAGATTGTCGTCATCTGATTTCTTCGAACTACCACCGAATAAATCATCAAAAAATATAAGCAGTGAGGGCAATATAAAAAGGTCAAACGCAAGTGCTAAAAAGAAGATAGCCGCCAGTACATTATTCTGGTCCCGAGTGGGCAGAAAGCCTGATAAGTTTGAGGCTAGCATTGCACACCCAAAGATTAGGGTACTCATTATCAGTGCAACGGCGGAGTTTTCTAATACATACTTGACCGCTATTTCTGAAGTCAGCCCCTTCTTCTTTGCATCCAAATATTTCACTAATATATGAGCGGTATCGTCGATAATCAGCCCTAAACTAATGGCATACGCCAAAGCAACATTCTGACCAATCGATCCCTTCCACAGTCCCCAGGCACCAAAAATCATTAAAGGCGGAAGAAGGTTGGGGATTATACTAATAAGTCTGTATTTTAAAGAGCCGGACGCCAGAATCATTATTAATGTAACAAGTAATAAGATAATGGCTAAACCTTTGTTAGCGCGCCATAAACTACAGCCTGGATATTTCTAAACATTTAAAATTTCGAGATTTCCCATTAGGAGAAATATTCCTATCCACTGGATTTAGGCTTTGGAATATATTCGACTAAAGGAAATGGGGAAATGGCCTCAATAAAACGAAGACTTATGTCTCGCTGGGTCCATTAAACCGGAATATTATTGTTATTATTTTAAGAAATATTAGGCTTAGGGAAGGCTACCAGATTACGACTGGTAGCCCCTGCCTATTTGTAAAGATTGAGAGAGAATTTAAATTAAACTGCGATGGCTTGTGGCTCCGCCTCGCCTGGCAATTCGTTCTCAAGTCCTAGTGTTTTTAAATATTGCTGCCCTGCTTCAATCAACTCAGGCAGACCACTGTTAATATTTTCATAAGCAGCCAATACGCGTTCATCCGCAGTGGCATAATTCTCATCCCATTCCAAATATCGCGGGATCATTATTGCGTTCCACTTGGATGGAAATAAAACAAACAGGAAGCTTACCAAATAACCATAGGGGGTAGTCATTGCCTCTTTGCCATTGCCGTAGAATTGTAATTCCGGTTCTTCAACTTGCGCATCAGAATGGTGATGCGAATGTCTAGAGATGCCCCATACCGCCCAATAAGTCATACGATGCGCGTCATCCCAGGCATGTCGTGGTTGAAACGGTTCAGTAGGAACCCGGCATAAACCTTGGTGTTCAATGTAATTAGCCAATTCTAATCCTGTATGAGCAAGCACGCCGATAGCCAACATAAGTAACACGCCACCCATTCCGGCAGTGTAATAAAACATCAGTAAAACCAACGCTTCTACAGCCCAGCCTTGCAATGCTTGATTACTGGGGTGAAAAATCGGCAGCCCAAATTTTTGCAAGCGCTGCTTTTCAATAGCCCAGGTCATTTTATATTGGCCCCACACGCTTCTCATTCGAAATTTATAGAAGCTTTCGCCTCGATGAGCCCAGGAAGGATCTTCCGGAGTTCCGATCAAGTTGTGGTGTCCATAAGGATGACGAACCGAGAAGTACGTAAATAGACTAAAGGCCTCGCCAATACGCCCCATCCAAACTGATTTTGGCTCAAAAGTACGGTGGGTCATATTATGACCCAACACGACACCATTCAATGTGCCCCCCGCAGCGGCTAGGTAAAACCCGCCTAGCAGTGAAAGAATCGTATTGCCTTCAAACGCCGCCACTACATCTATACCAAATATCGTACTGACGATTGCGCCAATGCCAAATAAATCCTTTTCAGGAAAGCCTAATTGCCATGCAAATAGGATCACCAAAAAGGAATTACTAATTATCGCGCTCACCTCCATCCACGGAAATATCTGCGGATACTTATAGGCTCCAGCCCACTCTTCGGTATCCTCGCCAAAGAAATAATCACCAAATAAAGCCAACGCACCGAGAAAGAGGGAATAGTAGAGAATGGCATGACCGCCGATGAAGAATAACGGTATCCCAAGCGCCAGAAAAAATGAGGGTGAAGCGAATCTAAAATATTTCCAGAATTTCATAAAGGCTGTTTCGCCTTCTCTGGGTCCTTTATAAGCAGAATCTTCCGTGGTAAATAACTCGAATAACATAATGATCACTCCGTTCCTTATTGTTGCACCATCAATGTTGCCCCATCGCCCTTAAATTTGGGCAGAATATTGGTCAACGTTTGTTTTTATTTTATTAAAACCAGACACAGCGTTCCTCTAAGCATGCCTTTCAATTAATCAATCCCGTAAAGCTCAACTATATGCGTTAGTTGAATTAGGAGTAGCATCCGATTAGGCCATAAATTACGATTGGCCTAATAAGGCACAATAAGCTTCATTACTCCCATTTGCACTGCCTTGGGATTAAAGGCAGTTTAGTGGATAAAAGATTGATTAGACAAATGAAATAATTTTCATAGGGAGTGAAATATATTTGATATTCCATTTCCATTACGGAATTTCTAGGGAGGGTGTTTTATTAGTTTGGCCGAAATAGCGCTTGTTTTCTAGCCTTCGTAAATGCACAAAAGCTCTTTGCGGGTAATCCTAGTTTCCGAAGGATAACCAAACGCATTGTTCACGTACTCTATTCCATCAAGTGTAATTTGACGGTTTACATGGCTATGCCCATAGACGTGGATCTGAGGCTTTAGTTGTCTTATTTGCTCTTCCAATAACTCACTCCCCATCACCGGGTGGAGATAATGGAAAGCCTCTGGGATATAACTAGGCATTAAATCTATGCGCGGCATAAAATGCGAAAAACTAATTACCGTTTCATTAGTGATCTCTAGCTGCGTGTTTTGCTTCAAAAAGTGTTGAGTAAGAGCCAGCTCATCCATGCCAGCCGGCCATTTACACGCTCGGAAGTCCACCCAGTTCTGAGTTAACTTTTCATTGGGTTCTCCAAACGAAAAATCGTACCAAGATAAAAGTGGCACGATGGATAAAGAACCAATATGAAAAACTTCAGTTGAGATTGAACACTTAGCTGCGAGGTCGCCAATAAGACCCACTTTTTCCATGGAGGTGATGCCTGGATTTCTTTTCACCCATAACTCATGATTGCCTGGCACGTAGAGCACTTGCTTGAATGTTTCAGCTAGAAAATGAAAGCATTCTTCAAGCAATTCCAAGTCATCCGTTAAATCTCCAGCGAGGATAAGAACGTCATTGCGATACTCTGGGTTGGACAAAGAAAATAGCCAGCGTTTGTTTTCTTTGTAATCAACATGAATGTCCGACAACGCATATACCTTCAAATCATACTCCCCAGCAATAAACACATTATTGGATAATAGTAAGCCACGAAAATATTTTATGAGGCTATTTAATCCGACTATTTATTCAAACCACTCTTTCAAACTATCCATTCAAATCATTTAATTAGATTATGTCATGAAAACATTTATTTAATTAATGTACCTAATCCAGCCACGTACGCCCGCCTAATTGGCCTAATAAGAACAATGCCGCAGTGATACGCTGTATCAATATCTAAAAAAATCGCGCTCGTGACGTATTTACATAAATAAATATTTAAATAATCAAATAAAAATAATATAGTCGGCAACCAACCACATAAGATTGTGGGCGATTGACATTAACCTATCGCAATCAATTTTGGTTGAGAATTGAACAGGACATTGTTCGCTCAACTGAAGAATAGTATAAACCGAAAGACCACGAATAATTCAAATGATTACCCGGAACAATTGCCCAAATGGAGGCCCCTATGAGTGTTCCACTGACGTATCCAGGCGTGTATATCGAAGAGGTTCCAAGTGGTGTTCGTAGTATCACTGGTGTGGCCACATCCGTCGCTGCGTTTATTGGTAGTGCAACACGCGGCGATGAAAATGAGCCCACGTTGGTACAAAGTTTCGCCGACTACAATCGAACCTTTGGAGTGCTTTCCCGCAGCAGCCCGATGGGATTTTCCGTACGTCAATTTTTTCTAAATGGTGGCCGGGACGCGTTGATTGTTCGCGTTAGTAATGGCGGAGTCGCAGCAACTGTGACGGCAGGAGGCCTTGATTTAGTCGCGTCTAGTAGCGGCGATTGGGGCGAAAATTTATCGGTCACTATTAGCTATCCTGATCCCACCATTAACCCCGATGCGGCAACCAACGAAGTCTTCAATTTGATCATTACCGATTCGGGTACGGGGACCATAGAGTCACTTAATAATATCTCTGCGCTGGAAGATAACAGTCGCTTTGCCACCACCATTATCGAACAACAATCAAAACTCGTTAGAGTCGATGGGACTTTGGCGGTCACACGTCCGACTGAAGTAGTTGATGTTAGCTTTGCCGCTGATGGGGATGATGGTAGCCCCATCACCGACAACGAAGTGTCTAGTGGCGTTAATTTACAGGCGGATCGAGAAGGCATCTGGGCTTTAGAAAAAGCCGACCTTTTTAATCTCCTTTGTATTCCTCCTTACGAGCTGGATACCGGCGACATTGGTGCCACTACGCGTACTGAAGCGGCCAATTATTGTTTGCAAAGGCGCGCAATTTTTATTGCAGATCCTTTACGTGGTTGGAGCGAACCGGATGATATTACCGATCCAGGTACGGGCTTAGACAGTGGCACGTGGGGGCTCACCCGCAACGCTAATACAGCCGTGTACTTCCCAAGAGTAATCCAACCTAATCCTTTGCAAGAAGGCCGGCTTGCGGAATTCTCACCCTGCGGCGTGGTCGCCGGG
>NVTH01000209.1 GCA_002401525.1 Moraxellaceae bacterium
CATCGGGCTCGACGCCCATCTCGATCACCTCAGCCCCTAACTCCCGAAATACATTCGGTGCAATGTGATATGTCGCGCCGTGAGCACAGTCCAAAACGATTCGATGCCCTTGCAGATTGCCATTACCCTTATAACAGCTTTTACAAAACTCGATGTAACGACCCGCCGCATCATTCACCCTAGAAACCTTGCCAATACGATCCGATGCCACCATTTGCATATGATCATGAGCCTGGTCGAGATAGGCTTCGATTGCCAGCTCAGTTTCGTCGGCCAGTTTTTCCCCGTTGGCTGAGAAAAACTTAATGCCATTGTCGTAATAAGGATTGTGAGATGCAGAGATGACGATTCCTGCGACAGCGTGAAAGGTGCGCGTCAAATAGGCAATCGCCGGCGTTGGCATCGGCCCAAGCAATCGAACATCCACACCCGCCGCCGAAAGCCCCGCCTCCAATGCGGACTCAAACATATAGCCCGAAATTCGCGTATCTTTACCAATGATAATTTTCGACGGCCCCTGTTGAGCAAACACTTTCCCAGCGGCCCATCCGAGCTGAAGCATAAAATCAGGCGTAATAGGGGGCTTCCCCACCAATCCACGAATCCCATCAGTACCAAAATATTTTTTAGCCATTATTATTTGTTCCGTCACCTATCAACTCATACACTCATGGTTCCATTCGCCCATAGGTGCCTTTTTTTAAGCGTCCAATTCACGGACAGCCTGACACACCTTTAATGCATCGACCGTCGGCCCAACATCGTGAACACGCACAATATCAGCCCCTCGCTCCACCGCTATAAGCGCAGCCGCCACGCTGCCAAACAATCGCTCATCGACTGGTTTACCCAGCAACTCACCCACCATCGATTTTCTTGAAAGTCCTATTAAAATCGGACAGTTTAACTGTTTAAATCGGGAAAGCCCCTGAAGCAGCTTTAAATTGTGATCGAGGGATTTACCAAACCCAAACCCTGGATCCACCACAATCTGATTCGCAGAAATCCCTGCCGCCAAACAATTTGCAACACGCTCTGCAAGAAATGCATACACCTCTTCAATCACATCGTCATATTGAGGCTTTCCCTGCATGGTAGTAGGGGACCCCTGCATATGCATAAGCCCCACCGGCAGACCCGAGAAACAAGCTGCGGAAAGTGCATCGTCTACAGCTAAGGCGCGCACATCATTGATAAAACCCGCACCCAATTTACTCGACTCTCGCATCAACAAAGGTGAACTGGTATCCACGGAAATGATGACGTCTAGATTATCGCGAATGCGCTCCACCACAGGAAGAACGCGATCAAGCTCTTGTTGAGGGGAGACTGGCTTCGCACCAGGACGAGTGGACTCCCCCCCAATATCGACGAGAGCAGCTCCTTCAAAGACCATTTTATCTGCAGCACGTAACGCACTTTCCGCAGACAAAAATAAACCCCCGTCCGAAAAGGAATCGGGGGTTACATTCAATATTCCCATCACTTGAGGCATAGACAGATCTAATACACGCGCACCGCACTGCAGATCAACACGATTAGATTTCTCCATGGAAAAACAATCTACCTAAAGTCTATCTTTAGTGCTCGTTTGCAGGGCCACCAATGGGGGGCGAAGAAGACTTATTATCGGCGCTGGACGACTTCGGCTCATCTGAATCCCCTGAAGAATCAGATGATGCATCACCGCTGCTGCTATTATCACCATCGGCCCAACCCTTAGGAGGCTCCGGAGGTCGGCCATCCATAATCGCGTCAATCTGCTTACTATCGATGGTTTCATACTGCAGCAATGCTTCCGCCATCAGCTCAAGTTTATCTTTATTATCGTCAAGAATAGCCTTTGCTCGACCATAACACTGATCAATAATCGTGCGAACCTCCGCATCGATGGTCTTCGCAGTCTCCTCTGAAACATGCTTAGTCTGAGTGACACTGCGACCTAGAAAAACCTCACCCTCTTCTTCGTCATACGACAACGGACCCAGCTTTTCAGACAGTCCCCATTTGGTGACCATATTGCGAGCCATTTCCGTGGCCCGCTGAATATCATTGGAGGCACCGGTGGTCACGCCATCAAAACCGTGCAACATCTCTTCCGCAATACGGCCGCCGAATAAACTGCAAATCTGACCTTCGATGTAGCGTTTGCTATAACTGTAACGATCTTCCTTTGGCAAAAACATGGTCACGCCAAGCGCTTGGCCACGAGGAATAATACTGACTTTATAAACTGGATCATGATCAGGAACCACTCGACCCACGATCGCATGCCCGGCCTCATGATGCGCTGTATTAATCTTTTCGGGTTCAGACATCACCATGGATTTGCGCTCGGCACCCATCATGATTTTATCTTTAGCCAACTCAAACTCATTCATTTCTACTAGACGTTTGCTTGACCTTGCTGCAAATAACGCTGCTTCATTTACCAAATTAGCCAGGTCAGCCCCAGAAAAACCAGGAGTCCCTCTAGCCAACAACGAAGGCTCAACGTCGTCTCCAATGGGCACGCTGCGCATATGCACCTTTAGGATCTGCTCCCGACCGCGCACGTCAGGCAATGCAACAGTCACTGTACGATCAAAACGCCCAGGTCTTAATAAGGCCGTATCCAAAACGTCAGGACGGTTAGTGGCAGCAATAACGATCACGCCGTCATTTTGCTCAAAACCATCCATCTCAACCAAGAGTTGGTTAAGAGTCTGCTCGCGCTCATCATGGCCACCGCCTAATCCGGCACCCCGAGAACGCCCTACCGCGTCAATCTCATCGATAAATATAATACAGGGAGCTTGCTTTTTGGCTTGTTCAAACATGTCGCGGACTCTAGAAGCACCGACCCCAACGAACATTTCAACAAAATCAGATCCTGAGATGGAAAAGAAAGGCACTTTGGCTTCGCCAGCGATGGCTTTCGCAAGCAATGTTTTACCAGTTCCAGGCGACCCCACCATCAAGATGCCACGAGGTATTTTACCCCCAAGGCGCTGAAATTTACCGGGATCACGAAGAAACTCCACTATTTCTTGCACATCCTGCTTCGCTTCCTCAACCCCTGCTACGTCAGCAAAGGTGGTCTTAATCTGATCTTCACCCACCAGCCGCGCTTTACTTTTACCAAACATCATCGGCCCACGACCACCGCTGCCGCCTTGCATTTGGCGCATAAAAAACATAAAAATCGCTAAAATCAATAGAATCGGAAACGCTGCGACTAGCAACTGCATCCACAGGCTTTGTCGCTCAGGCTGACGCCCCTCAACAACCACCCCATGCTCCAACAAATCGGACATCAAATCCAAATCAGGAATTGCCGGTATAACCACTTCAAATTTATCGCCGTTAAGACGCTCGCCGGAAATAATATGATCTCCCACAATCGCTTTGCGAACTCGGTTATTATCAACTTCTACAATAAAATCGGAGTAATCTAAGCGCACAGGACTAGGCTGCACACTGAAATTATTAAACACCGACAGTAATACAACGGCAATCACTAGCCAGAGGATTATATTTTTTGCCATATCATTCAATGGATTATCTCTCGTATCAATTAATTCTTTAAGCCGTAAAAATCAACGCCCTGTCTCTCTGTTATAGCCCTACACAAGAACAATATCTAGTAGATAGCGATAAACAGTGGCTTACATTCAAATCATTTTTAAAATAATTATTTAAAGCCTACACCTAAAATATACACTTCCTTTGATCGAGGGCGCGATGCTTTAGGCTTTTTCGTCAATAACTTAGCGAAACTAGCTTGAACCTCCTTTCTATAGACGTCAACCCCTGCACCTTGAAAAACCTTCACAACAAAGGTTCCTCCAGGAGCCAACGCTTGATTTGCAAAATCCAGTGCCAATTCCGCCAAATACATTGCTTTTGACTGATCAATGACTTTATTACCACTTATATTGGGGGCCATGTCCGATAAAACAAGGTCCACCTTTCTCCCACTAAGCATTGCCAGTATCTGATCGTAAACGCTTTGCTCGGTAAAATCTCCTTTCACAAAATCAACCCTAGCCAACGGGCTCATCACCAACAAGTCAGTGGCAATCACTTTACCGCTATCGCCCACTAATTCACCGGCTATTTGCGACCATCCACCGGGAGCCGCACCAAGATCAACCACGGACATGCCGGGCTTAAAAAGAGCATTCTGCTCATGCATTTCAACCAACTTAAAGGCAGCCCTCGAGCGATACCCCATCTCCTTAGACTTTTTAACGTAAAAGTCATCATTATGTTCCTGTAACCACCTTGCACTTGATTTCGATCTCGCCATAATAGCGTACTCATTTTTTGGGTCTTACTTGTCGGTCTTAGCCAGACAAAGCTGAAGACGCTAATTACATACACGCTTTAAAAACGCGCACTCACGTTCACTAAACATTAGCCGAGCAAATCAAGCCCTAAGGCAAACACTTACTCTGAGCTACAATTTTATTTAATCATCCTTTACAGAGCATTATTTATGGAACTCAACAATCAGCGCAAAAAACAATTTCGCGCCATTGGCCATCACTTAAAACCCATTGTTTTTATTGCAGACAACGGTTTAACCGAGTCGGTAAAGGAAGAGCTGGAACGAGCACTAAAAGATCACGAGCTAATTAAAATAAAAGTCAGTAGCCCTGACCGCACGGCAAGAAAAGAAATGTGCCAATTGATTTGCCAGCAATGCCGCGCGCAACTAGTTCAATCGCTAGGCAATACGGCGTTAATCTATCGGGCATCTGAAAAGGCCGACCCTAAATTATCCAACGTACTTCGAGCCATTAAAGGTAAGGACTAATACCCGTTAGGATGGACAACGTTCGATTAAATTAACCCTTCTAACGTTAATTTAATCGAGCGGTATATTACGCCTAACTGTATTCCACCTTCATAATTTCATAGTCCACTTGGCCGCCTGGGGTCTGCACGCAAACCTCATCCCCTTCATTCTTACCGATCAACGCCTTGGCGATAGGCGAAGTATAAGAAATCCGATGCTGCTTAATATCGGCTTCGTCTTCACCGACAATTTGATAGTTCTTCACGTCATCGGTTTCACAATTCACAATTTCAACGGTTGCACCGAAAATCACTTTGCCTTTATTATCCATAGTCGATGGATCAATGATCTGGGCATCGGACAGCTTGCCTTCAATTTCCTGCACCCGCCCTTCCGCAAAACTCTGCTGCTCGCGGGCCGCGTGATATTCGGCATTCTCTTTTAAATCGCCGTGGGCGCGGGCCTCCGCAATGGCCTTGGTAATTCGGGGCCGTACCACTGTTTTTAATTCTTGTAATTCTTTACGCAAAGACTCTGCGCCCTTGACCGTCATAGGTACCCGAGACATTACTGTAGATCTCCATGTATATCTTGCAATCGACGCACAGTGGATTTGTCATTATTTTCAATGGCCATACAAATCGCCTGCGCTCCCGCAATCGTGGTGGAATAACACACCTTATGCTGTAAAGCAGTCCGTCTTATAGTGAAAGAGTCAGCAATCGCCTGAGCCCCTTCCGTGGTGTTGACGATAAATGATATCTCATCGTTCTTAAGCATGTCGACCACATGAGGGCGACCTTCCAACACTTTATTGACGCGTTGTACGGCAAAACCGGCCGCCTCAATCACTTCCGCGGAGCCCCGAGTGGCACACAACTCAAAACCGAGATGCGATAACCG
This sequence comes from Moraxellaceae bacterium, assembly GCA_002401525.1. Taxonomy (GTDB): domain Bacteria; phylum Pseudomonadota; class Gammaproteobacteria; order Pseudomonadales; family UBA3067. The sequence continues at coordinate 5,687 of NVTH01000209.1, forward strand.
ACGAGCCACGTCCACAACACCTTCTCTATCGCCCTCTCGGACACTCAAGAAAGCCAATCCTTCGCTGGGAAATACTTCACCAGTGGCAATGGAAGCCTTTAGAAATGCCTCAGCAAAACTATCTCCCACCCCCATCACTTCCCCAGTAGATCTCATCTCTGGCCCCAAGATAGGGTCCACGCCTAGAAATTTATTGAATGGAAACACAGCTTCTTTAACGTTGAATTTTTTAGGAATAATTTCCTTCGTAAAACCTTGCTCCACCAATGTCTTGCCTGCCATGCAGCGCGCGGCAATCTTCGCCAATGAATGGCCAATGCATTTCGACACAAAAGGCACCGTACGCGACGCCCGTGGATTTACCTCTAAAACATAAACGTCTTTGCCTTGCACCGCAAACTGCACATTCATCAGGCCTTTAACGCCCAACTCTAATGCCATGCTGCGCGTCTGAACGCGAATCACATCGAGTACATCTTGCTCAAGACTATAGGGAGGAAGTGAACACGCCGAGTCACCCGAGTGTACACCAGCCTGCTCGATGTGTTGCATAATGCCGCCAATGACCACGTCTGTCCCATCGCACACTGCATCCACATCCACTTCTACCGCTTGATCTAGAAACCGATCCAGCAACACCGGGCTGTCGTTGGAAACCTGCACGGCTTCTGTCATGTAGCGGCGCAAATCGGCTTCATCATGCACTATCTCCATGGCTCGCCCCCCCAATACATAAGAAGGTCTTACGACAATTGGGAAACCAATCTCTTGAGCCCCGATCACACCCTCTTCGATGTTTCTAGCAATACGATTAGGGGGCTGCTTTAAATCTAAACGCTCGACCATCTGCTGAAATCGCTCGCGATCTTCAGCCCGATCAATGGCGTCTGCACTGGTGCCAATAATGGGCACGCCAGCTGCATCCAACGCCTGCGCCAACTTCAGCGGAGTTTGGCCGCCGTATTGAACAATAACGCCTACTGGCTTTTCTAAATCGACAATGGCCAGTACGTCTTCGAGCGTAATGGACTCAAAATAAAGTCGATCCGAAGTATCGTAATCTGTGGAAACCGTCTCGGGATTACAGTTCACCATGATGGTTTCATAGCCGTCTTCACGCATCGCCAACGCCGCATGAACACAACAATAATCAAACTCGATGCCTTGGCCAATTCGATTTGGACCACCGCCCAGCACCATAATCTTATCCCGATCACTGACGTCAGCCTCGCATTCCTCATCGTAAGTGGAATACAAATACGCAGTCGCGGTGGAAAATTCGGCCGCGCAGGTATCGACACGCTTATAAACCGGCATAATTCCCAGCTCAATACGCCGCTGCCGCACTTCTTTTTCCAGCACCCCCAATAATTGTGCGATACGACTGTCGGCAAAGCCTTTGCGCTTTAACTGATAAAGCTGATCGGCATCGACGTCTTTAAAACTGCGAGTGGCTGTTTCAAGTTCAACCCGCACAATGTCTTCAATTTGCACCAGGAACCAGACGTCAATTTGTGTCAGCTCATGCACTTCATCCAGGGTCATGCCAAAACGAAACGCATCCGCCACATACCATATACGGTCAGGGCCCGCCACTTTCAATTCTTGTTTTAAAGTACTGGCAACACCGGCAGCTTCGAGATCTAGTTTGGGAGTAAAGCCATCCGCCCCCACTTCAAGTCCACGCAGTGCTTTTTGTATTGACTCAGAGAAATTCCGGCCAATTGCCATGACCTCTCCCACAGACTTCATCTGGGTGGTCAAGGTGGTGTCGGCACGCTTGAATTTTTCGAAGTTAAAACGAGGGATCTTAGTCACTACGTAATCAATGGAAGGCTCAAATGACGCGGGCGAAGCGCCGCCGGTAATTTCGTTACTCAATTCATCCAGGGTATAGCCGACTGCCAACTTTGCTGCGATTTTTGCAATAGGGAAACCGGTTGCTTTAGACGCTAAAGCTGAGGAGCGCGAGACCCGAGGGTTCATCTCAATCACTACCATTTTACCCGTCTCAGGATCCAAGGAGAACTGAACGTTAGAGCCACCGGTTTCAACACCGATCTCAATCAGTACCGCAATTGCCGCATTGCGCATACGCTGATATTCTTTGTCCGTCAGCGTTTGAGCTGGCGCAACAGTAATAGAATCACCGGTATGAATCCCCATAGGATCGAGGTTCTCGATGGTACAAACGATAATGCAATTATCATTTTTATCCCGCACCACCTCCATTTCAAACTCTTTCCAACCAATTAATGATTCATCAATCAGCAGCTCTTTAGTGGGTGATAAATCCAAGCCGCGCTCACAAATAGCGACAAATTCTTCGCGGTTATAGGCGATGCCTCCGCCCGAGCCACCCATGGTGAACGAAGGTCGAATAATCGCCGGGAAGCCCACCATATCCAACACTTGAAACGCTTCACCCATGCTATGAGCCACTGCAGATTTTGCAGTATCAAGACCAATGCGTTTCATCGCCTTGTCGAACTTTTCTCGATCCTCGGCTTTATCAATCGCCTCTTTACTCGCACCAATCATCTGCACATTGTGCTTATCTAGCACGCCCTCTCGGGCTAAATCCAATACGCAATTCAACGCCGTTTGCCCGCCCATGGTGGGCAACACCGCGTCAGGCTTTTCTTTTTCAATAATGCGCGCAACGGTTTCCCACTCAACAGGCTCGATATAGGTCGCGTCAGCCATGGCAGGATCGGTCATGATGGTGGCCGGGTTCGAATTCACTAACACAACCCGATAACCTTCCTCTCGCAGCGCTTTACACGCTTGCGCCCCGGAATAATCAAACTCACAGGCTTGACCTATCACGATAGGACCGGCACCCAGGATTAATATACTGCTGATATCTGTGCGTTTAGGCATGTTGCAATGTTACTTCGCTGTAAAAATAAAAAGACTCTTGGGAGAGACACTGAACCTTGACTGCAAAACCCTACAAACTAAAGATTCTGTTCCATCAAACCAATAAACTTATCGAATAAGTGCCCAGCCTCTTGAGGCCCCGGACTGGCTTCCGGATGCCCCTGAAAGCCAAACGCCGCTTTATGACGATGCTGAATGCCTTGTAGGGAACCATCAAATAAGGAACGATGCGTTGCTTCAACTTGGTCCGGCAGGGACTCTTCATCCACCGCAAAACCATGATTCTGGCTCGTAATAAGCACTTTACGAGACTGAATATCCTGTACCGGGTGATTAGCACCATGGTGACCAAACTTCATTTTTAAAGTCTTCGCCCCTAAAGCCAGCGCCAATAGCTGATGCCCCAAACAAATACCGAATAAGGGTTTATCAGCTTCAAGCAAGGTTTGAATCGCCTTAATGGCGTAATCACAAGGCTCAGGATCACCAGGTCCGTTGGACAAGAAAACGCCGTCCGGTTGCAGAGCAAGCACGTCTTTAGCGCTGGTTTGAGCAGGCACAACGGTTACTTTACAGCCGCGCTCGACTAACATCCGCAAAATATTTCGCTTTACACCAAAATCATAAGCCACTACATGAAACCGTGGCTCGGCAAGCTCTTTGACAGGCTTGTCCGGAGATTGCCACACCCCTTCAGTCCAGGCATAGGGTTCAGACGCACTCACCTGCTTGGCGAGATCCATGCCTTTTAAGCCGGGGAATTCTTTCGCTAACCCAAGCCCTTCGTCCACCCTTGAATAAGCATCTGGACAAGCGATAATCGCACCGCTCAAGGCACCTTTTTCCCTTAGTAAACGGGTCAGCCGGCGGGTATCAATATCAGCAATCGCCACCACTTCATGACGAACTAGGTAAGCCGACAGTGTTTCCTCACTGCGCCAATTGCTCGCCAACAAAGGTAAGTCACGAATAATTAAACCGTTTACCCACACCTTGGAAGACTCTTCATCTTCACTATTCACCCCAGTATTGCCTATATGAGGATAGGTTAATGTCACCATTTGCTGGGCATAGGAAGGGTCAGTCAATATTTCCTGGTAGCCCGTGAGAGAGGTATTAAAGACCACCTCTCCCTTCGAGCGTCCCGAAGCACCGATTGAAATACCCTTGAACACACTCCCGTCTTCGAGCACCAAAACAGCTGGATTACTCAAGAATCTCTCCTCTAATCGCTGAACACACCGTACGCGCGAAAAAAAGCGAGACAGGCCTTCGCCACATCTCGCTCTTTTTTATTCTCTAGAATTCTACGCCACCTAAAAAGTTGCCGTATTCTATTGCAAGCCACTAGTTTATGTCCATGCGTTTTTATCAACCAATTGATCAATTTCTGATTGAACTGCCAATCAAACTAGTATCTGAACTATTTCTTAAACTATTTCTTAAGCGATCTCTTAAACTATTATTTGAACTATCGCTGACGCTGCTTAGCAAAAAACCAGCAACCCACCAACATCCACTTTAGGTTCTGTGCCACAGCTAATCTAAACCCAATACATCGCGCATGTTAAATAAGCCCTTAGGCTGCTCCAGCACCCATTGCGTGGCCCGCATCGCCCCGCGAGCAAAGTTCATACGACTGGTGGCCTTGTGGGTCACCTCGACTCGCTCACCGTCCGCAATAAACATCACCGTGTGCTCGCCAACAATATCGCCACCACGAATAGTTTCAAAACCAATGGTTTTGCGGTCTCGAGCGCCAGTTTGCCCTTCACGACCATAGACAGCGCACTCTTTCAAATCTCGGCCCAGGGTATTCGCAATCACTTCGCCCATTGTTAGAGCAGTCCCAGAAGGGGCATCCACTTTATGACGGTGATGGGCTTCAATGATCTCGATATCCACGTCATCGCCCATCACTCGGGCCGCTGTTTCCAGCAATTGCAGACAAAGCGTAACCCCAACACTCATATTGGAAGCAAACATAATGGCGATATCCTGCCCAGCCGCTTCCAATTGAGCTTTTTGGGAATCATCCAGACCGGTGGTGCCGATGACCATTTTCTTAGCGTGTTCACGACAAAAAGCTACATTATTCAAAGTAGACTCAGGCGAGGTAAAATCAATCAACACATCAAACTGGCCGACGACTTTCGACAAATCATCCACCAACTCTATGCCGATAGCCCCGATGCCGATCAACTCTCCCGCATCAGCCCCCAACAAACTACTGCCTGAGCGCTCAATGGCAGCCCCTAAACTAAGCCCGTCGGTGTGCTGAATCGCTTCAATCAGGGTCCGTCCCATTCGACCGGCTGCACCGGTAACTGCAATTTTTGTCATTTTAAATTCCATCAATTCTAACTAGCTTGGGGGTTAGGCTCACACCCTCCAGCATTTATCGCTTCCTAATTTACGCGGCTGAGTCTAGGGTCGATAGGCCATTGTTCTTTAACAATCGACCCCCATAACTCACTCTCGCAGAACTGCCGCCTAGAAAAAACTTTTTACATTATCAAACCAAGAGTTTTTCCTCGGTGACTGGCGATTTCCGCCCGCATCAATGGAAGTCTGAAATTCGTGAAGCAACGTTTTCTGCTGCTTAGATAAGTTGACTGGGGTTTCCACGACTACCTTGCAGAGCAAATCGCCAGTAGAACCACCACGCACTGGTGCCACGCCTTTACCTCGCAGACGAAATACCTTACCGGTTTGCGTTTCATGAGGAATCTTCAGTAGCACACGGCCATCAAGGGTAGGCACTTCTAGCTCCCCGCCAATGCTTGCATCTGCAAAAGAAATCGGCACCTCACAGTAAAGATGCTTGCCATCGCGTTCAAAAATCTCGTGATTGCGCACTGACACCTGCACGTATAAATCGCCAGCCGGCCCGCCGTCCGCACCCGCTTCGCCTTCGCCGCCTAAACGTACTCTATCGCCCGTGTCCACACCGGCGGGGATTTTCACCGAAAGAGTCTTGGTTTCTTCAATACGACCTTTACCAAAACAGCTGGCACATGGATCCTTAATGGTCTTACCCTTACCGTGACATCGCGGACAGGTCTGCTGAACAGAGAAGAAACCCTGCTGCATTCTTACCTGCCCCACGCCACCACACATACTACAAGAGATGGGGGTACTGCCTTTCTTTGCACCGGAGCCACCGCAAGGGCTACAGGAAACCAGTGTCGGCACTTTAATTTGTACTTCCGTGCCTCGAACTGCCTCTTCTAATCCTAACTCAAGGGTATAACGCAGATCCGAGCCTCGGTTGGAGCGCGCTCGACCACCACCGCCTCCGCCACGACCTCCGCCGCCTCCAAAAATATCGCCAAATACATCACCAAAGATGTCGCTAAAGCCTTCCGCGTTAAATCCAGCACCGCCACCACTTCGATCTAAGCCCTCATGACCGTGTTGATCATAAGTGCCGCGCTTCGAGCTGTCGGAAAGCACTTCGTAGGCTTCCTTCACCTCTTTAAATTTTTCTTCGGATTCTTTGTCATCTGGATTGCGATCCGGGTGAAATTTCATCGCCATACGCCGGTAGGCTTTCTTAATCTCTTGCTCCGAAGCACTCTTTTGAAGCCCTAGAACTTCGTAATAATCTCGTTTAGACATACCATCACTACCGGTTTAAAGAATTAATAAAATAAAAGTTAAAAAACTGCTCGCGCTTTAATGATCTAAAACAAACGGTTTTCCAAAATACAAAGACGCGAGGCAAGCCCCGCGTCTTCAAAATCTCAACAATGCCTCAACCGAAAAACCTCAGCTGAATTAAGATCTGCGGCATAAATCATTTCACGCCTTGTTCTCATTCAGCCGAGGCTCATCGCTTTAACTGCATTTATTCATTTAATCACACTGTCCAACACCGCTCAAAGTTAGTCTTTAACTTCTTCGAACTCAGCATCCACAGCGTCATCACTACCACTTGCTGGAGCCTCTTCCTGCTCCGTTTCAGCGCCGCCTGCCGCTTCCGTTTGAGCTGCTTGTTCAGCGTACATTTTTTCCGCTAAGCTAGAAGTCACTTCAGTCAACGCATTGGTTTTGGCTTCAATCTCGTCTTTGTTATCATTTTTCAGAGCTTCCTCTAAATCAACGATGGCTTTTTCAATATTGGCGCGTTCTTCCTCAGAAGCCTTATCACCGGCTTCTTCCAAGGTCTTCTTGGTGGCATGAATCAAACCGTCGCCTTGATTTCGAGCTTGAACTAACTCTTCAAACTCTTTATCTGCCTCAGCATTGGCTTCCGCGTCTTGCACCATGGCTTCGATTTCTTCATCGGAGAGGCCAGAAGACGCCTTGATGATAATAGATTGCTCTTTATTAGTGGCCTTATCCTTCGCCGACACATTCAAGATGCCGTTAGCATCAATATCGAAAGCGACTTCAATTTGAGGAATGCCGCGTTGCGCAGGCGGGATATCCGCCAAATCAAAACGACCCAGAGATTTATTGCCTGTTGCCTGTTTACGCTGCCCTTGCAGCACATGCACAGTAACCGCTGTTTGATTATCATCCGCAGTGGAGAAAACTTGTGAAGCCTTAGTCGGAATCGTGGTGTTTTTGTCGATGAGCGACGTCATCACCCCACCCATGGTTTCAATCCCAAGAGTCAAAGGCGTCACGTCGAGTAGCAATACGTCTTTGACATCACCGGACAATACTCCTGCCTGAATCGCAGCCCCCATGGCCACGGCTTCATCAGGATTGACGTCTTTACGGCTTTCTTTGCCGAAGAACCCTTTTACTTGTTCTTGAACCAAAGGCATCCGAGTTTGGCCGCCCACTAGAATCACGTCATTGATTTCAGACTTGCTCAAGCCAGAATCTTTCAATGCTACTTGGCAAGGCTTCAACGTCGCCTCAACTAACTCTTCCACCAAGGACTCTAATTTAGCGCGAGTGACTTTAATGTTTAAATGCTTAGGGCCTGATTGGTCTGCAGTAATATAGGGTAGATTCACATCAGTTTGTTGGGTTGTGGACAACTCAATCTTAGCTTTCTCAGCGCCTTCTTTCAGGCGTTGCAGTGCCAACGGATCATTGTGTAAATCGATGCCCGATTCTTTCTTAAATTCTGCCGCGAGGTATTCAATCAAACGCAAATCGAAATCTTCTCCACCCAGGAAGGTATCACCACTGGTGGCCAATACTTCAAACTGATGCTCGCCGTCCACTTCAGCAATCTCGATAATAGAGATATCGAAAGTTCCGCCACCTAAGTCATAAACTGCCACGACACTGTCGCCACGGTTTTTGTCCATGCCGTAGGCCAAGGCCGCAGCAGTAGGCTCATTGATAATACGTTTAACGTCCAGCCCAGCAATACGGCCCGCATCTTTAGTGGCTTGACGCTGGGAATCGTTAAAATACGCCGGCACGGTGATGACCGCTTCGGTGACTTCAGTGCCTAGATAGTCTTCAGCAGACTTCTTCATTTTCTTCAATACTTGGGCTGAAATCTGCGGAGGCGCTTGTTTTTCGCCGTTCACTTCGACCCATGCGTCACCGTTATCCGCCGGGACGATTTTATAGGGCACCATGGAGATGTCTTTTTGGACCACTTTATCTTTGTGCTTACGGCCGATCAATCGCTTTACAGCAAACAAGGTGTTTTCGGGATTGGTCACCGCTTGACGCTTAGCCGATTGCCCGACAATCCACTCTTTATCGTCGGTATAAGCAACAATCGAAGGCGTGGTTCGATCACCTTCAGAATTTTCGATTACTTTTGCTTTGCCGTCTTCGAGCACGGAAACACAGGAATTAGTAGTCCCCAAGTCGATGCCAATAATCTTACCCATTGTATTTTCTCTCCAATTTCAAATCTTTAATCGTCTTTAAACATTTTTATGCGAACCCAGGGTAACTTTCGTATTGCCGGCCTGCACTTTGATAAATTTCTACAGCAATAAATCGTTGTGTAATCTTGTTTCTTAATATTGGTATGACGCGCCAGTTTTCAAGGCTGCTAATACAAAAACACCTCGCCACACCCATTACGCAACCATCCATCGCCGTATACTTCTTAAGCGGGCGCCTTCGACACCACGACCATGGCCGCACGTACAAGCCGCCCATTTAAGGTATAACCTTTCTGCAATACTGCCAGCACCGAATTAGGCTCTGCGTCAGCATTTTCCAGCATGGACATCGCCTCATGGAACTGTGGGTCAAAGGGTTCCCCCTCTGGATCAAGACGCTTAACGTTAAATTTCTCCAACACCTCTAGAAGCATTTTCAAGGTCAACGAAGCCCCTTCACGTAACGTTTTAGCTTGCTCGCCCTCAACCTCCTCGGTAGCAACCGCCTCTAGGCCTCGCTCCAGGCTATCCACCACGGGCAACAAATCACCCACGAAGCGCTCAAGAGCAAATTTACGTGCATTTGAGATTTCATTTTCAGTTCGTCGACGCACGTTTTGCATTTCTGCTTGCGCCCGAAGTACACCCTCTTTCTGCCCTTCTAACTGGGCTTCAAGTACCGTCACTTTCTCCGTCAAGGACTCAATGCTTTCAACATCGGTATTGTCAGCCGCCTCATCAGTTTCAACTGAATCAACTAGATCAACTGAATCAACTACCTCACCAGTAATGGCCGCTTCGGGCGGAGTGTCGCCCTCTTCTTCCTCTAGCTCAGCGTTTGTGGACTCTTCCGCCATGCTTAACTCCTAAAATTCTGACAAAAAACAGCCCACCTAAAGCGGGCCAGAAAAGATTTGCAAACGATATGGGGATGATTATTCCTGATTCAAGGCCATGCTGAGAACTTTTGCTGTCACGTCGACAGTCGGTACCACTTTTTGGTAATCCATGCGCGTCGGACCGATCACTGCTAACACCCCAAGAACTTTCCCATCCAGGGCATAGGGCGCCGCCACCACGCTGCAATCCAGTAAGGCACTGGAGCCAGATTCAGCGCCAATAAAGATCTGCGCTTCATTGGCCTCAATGCAACGATCCATTAGGTATAAAATATCGCGCTTCTGATTAAAGGCCTCAAACAACTTGCGCAATTGAACCGAATCATGACCCGCCTGATCAAACATATGCGTTTCACCGGAGACAATATAATCATCGGCTTCCCGGCCCTCAGGAAACGCCTGAACGGCCACCTCGAGTGCAGACTCAAGCATCTGATTCAGTGAGTTTTTATCCTTTTCCAGATAACTCACCAAGCCTTGCCTAATTTGAGTCAGCGACTGGCCGATAAAATGCTGATTGACGAAATTAGCGGCCTGCCGAAGCTCTATGTCTTCATACTCTCGATCTGTTTTGATAATACGATTTTGAACTTCTTTCTCATCCACCACCAACACCACCAATACTCGGCAGCCTGACAACGGCAAAAATTCAACCTGCCGTAACGAGGCTTGCTCAGTGCGAGGCAGCATTACCAAACCCGTCAGCTTAGTCGTGTCCGAAAGTAAATTAGACGCTGATTCAATCAATTGATGCGTATTCTGGGAGGAGTCAAAACGTTCTTCAATTTCACTTAAACGCGGCATCTGCAAAGGGCTGTAAGTCACCAAGGTATCCACAAACAGCCGAAAACCAAGCTGCGTTGGAATTCTGCCCGCCGAGGTATGAGGGGATTCGATAAACCCCCGGGCCTCCAATTCAGAAAGCATCTTTCGAATTGACGCCGGGCTCAGAGACAGCGCTGACGTATCCGCCAGGACCTTCGAACCCACAGGCTGTCCTTCACGAATATAGGTTTCGACCAAATTCTTCAGTAATAAAGCAGCTCGCTCATCAAATTCTGGTGCAGCCATGCAAATACCGATCGTCTATTTAAAAATTCAATTAAAAACCCGATTTAAAACCAGCGTGATCCAAAATACTCAACTCGAGCTCTCAACTCAAGTAAACCCGCCGCGACATTCCGCAACTTCAAATCCTAGTCGCTACTTTCCAAGCTGACCACTATAAAACCGAGTTAAATAAACCAGGGAAGTAGAAATAATTCTGTATTGTCCCTAAATCCATTACTATCGAACCCGTAAAACGCCTGTACTTACGATCATCTCAGCGGCCTGTACGCCATAGTAAATATTATGTTAACTCAACTCAAAGTCTTGCAATACACCATAGTCGATGAAATGGAGCTGGAATTCACTCCAGGACTCTCCATTATCTCCGGAGAAACTGGTGCGGGTAAATCAGTGCTAATCGACGCACTCAATTTAACCTTAGGCGGCAGAACTGACCTCAAAGCAATTCGACAAAAAGCAGATAGAACAGAAGTGTTTGCGCATTTTGACTGCCAAAAGAACGCCAAGGTGGTGGCCTGGCTTACCGCTCGCGACCTCGACCCCAGCGAGGGCTGCCTACTTCGTCGCACCGTCTCCAAAGAAGGCCGCTCCAGAGCCTACATTAATGGCCTACCTTGCACCGCCCAAGACCTTAAAAGTCTAGGCCAATTACTAGTTAACATTCACGGCCAACACGAACACCAACATTTACTGCAAAAAGAAACCCAACGCGAACTTCTCGATCAATACGGCGCACTTACAAACCTGAGTGACGAAGTAGATTCCATTTATCAACAGTGGCACACCAGCCAAGATCAGCTGACTCGCCTGCGATCCAATGCCGACGAACAACAAGCAAAGGCGGATTTACTCAATTATCAACTCAAAGAAATCCACGGCCTAAACCTTGCCAAAGGAGAAATGGAGCAGCTGGAATCCGAACACAAGCGCATCAACCAGCTCGATCAACTTCAATCCGCCTGCCAAGAAGTGCTGCAGAAACTCAGCGAAAACGAGCAATTTAACGGCCTCGCCAATGCCTATCAAAGCCTGGCGTTACTGGAACCTCACGCAGCAGATCATCCTCCTTTAGCCAGCGCCAAAGAACTCATTGCCCAAGCGGGTATTTTATTGGAAGAGTCCATCTCGGAAATCAGCCATTTTCAAGAAACCCTCAATATCTCCCCAGAAGAAGTACAGACCATCGAAGATCGACTCACCGCATGCATGGTCATCGCCCAAAAACATCGTGTTAAAGCCAACCAGCTGCACGCGCTGCAGCACACCTTAGCCGAAGAGTTAAACCAAATCGGCAGCCTCGAAGAACGCTTAGCGTTACTGGAAGCCGAAGTAAGCGATCACCACGATCATTACATGAGCCGCGCGAAACAGCTG
>NVTH01000210.1 GCA_002401525.1 Moraxellaceae bacterium
CGGCATCAGCAGCTCACTATTTGACGCCACAACCGGTAAAGAGCAACTTCAATTACTACTAGGCCAGAGCTTTTTCCTTAAAGATAGGCAAGTGTCTCTAATCGAGGCAGAAATCGACACCCAAGAACAGTCTCCCATCTCCGGAGAATTGCGCCTTAACGTCATCAAAGATTGGGAATTGAGCAGCTCATTTTCTTGGGATGCGGATCATAATATAAACGAAGCGAACACAGTCTCAGCGACCTATTTACCCGGCAACGGCCGCCTGCTACAGCTAGCGCTGCACTCGCGCGAACAAACACAAGGCTTGAATTTTGATGAGCGTGCACGCTCTCGACAATCAAAGCTGTCCTTCGCCATGCCGCTTAAACCTCAATGGAGCTTATTAGGGCACTGGAATTACAATTTAAAAGAGCAAGATACTTTAGACGCTAATACCACACTGGAATCTTATTTAGGCGTCGAGTACGAAAACTGTTGCCTGCAAGCGCGACTCATTAATCATCGATTTCTTCGCCAAACAGACAATGAGCTCAAACCCAGTCAGCAAATTATGTTACAACTCCAGCTCAAAGGTCTGGCAAATTTCGACGACAATGTCCTCAGCATCATTGAACGTACTATTCCAGGCTATAATGAACGCTTTGGAAGCAGCAATTCAAACATTCACTAAGGCCATGCTCATAAAGAGAACGTTCACCAAGACAATGCGCTACACCCGAATCATCTCAACGCTATTCCCCTCAACATTAAAAAAGGGACTTTCCATGAATTTAAACGCCAGCCGCTTCGCAAATCGCTTAACGATTCCCTTAAAAATAAGCCGCATCGCTGGCTTTTTTGCAACGATATTGATTCTAGTGAGCACCGGATTAAGCCATGCCAATGCCCCCTTGGATCGCATTGTTGCCATTGCTGAAGAAGACATCATTCTCGACAGCGAACTGAAGCAAAATATGGAGTACATTCGCCAAGACTTCCTGCAACGATCAGGGACTCTTCCCCCCGAAGATATTTTTCGCAACCAAGTCTTGGAAAAGCTAATCACCGAAAGCCTGCAATTACAAATGGCACAACGCGGTGGATTACGCATTGACGACGATTCACTCAATATTACGATTAGTAAAATAGCCGCTCAAAATAATCTCAGTGTTGAACAGTTTCGCGATCAAATAGAGCAAGAAGGCCAATCCTATTCTTATGTTCGAGACCAAATTCGCCGCGATCTACTGATTTCTCAATTACGCCAACAAATAGTCGGCAGACGAATCAATATTACTGATCAAGACATTAAAAACTTTTTGGCCTCGGACACAGGTAAGACGAAAACCTCAACCGTCTATCACATTGGCCATATATTAATCCCCTTGCCCGCTCATGCCTCCGCTTCAGAACTGGAAGTGACACGCAAAAAAGCCCAACGAGTGCATCAAACCCTACTCGACGGAGCCAGCTTTGAAGACACCGCGGCCGCTGAATCAGGGGGGCAAAATGCGCTTCAAGGCGGTGACTTAGGATGGCGAAATGCGTCTCAACTACCGAGCATATTTGCCGAACCAGTGGAACAAATGGCAAGCGGCGCAATCAGCAGTCCCATCACCAGCGCAAGCGGATTTCATATCATTAAGCTGATTGAAAAACGAGGCGGCGAAACGCACATCATCCCCCAAACTCACGTCCGCCACATTCTTATTAAACCCAACGAGATTCGCGACCAACTCGCGGCCAAGAATATTATTGATCGTATCCGCAACGATATAACGACGGGCAAATCATTCGAAGAAATGGCGAAAACTTATTCTGACGACCCCTCCAGCGCTCGCAAAGGCGGCGATCTAAATTGGGTCAACCCGGGCACCTTAGTGCCTCAATTTGAAAGAACCATGAACAACGCCACCATTGATAAAATTAGTGAGCCCTTCTTGTCTCAATACGGCTGGCATATATTAGAAGTAATGGGTCGCAGAGACCAAAACATGGGTAAAGAATACCGCCTCAATCAAGCCCGCGCATTTTTACAAAAAAGACGCTTTGAAGAAGAGCTGCAAACCTGGGTACGTGAGATTCGCCAAGATGCTTACGTCAATATAAAGATTTGAACGCCATCACTTCAAATTCTAATTCGCACCCCCCTGACATCTCAGGCTCTGGGGCTCGCCCCATTGTGCTGACATCAGGGGAACCCGCAGGCATAGGCCCCGATTTATGCCTGCAAATTTGCCAGCAGTCACACCCCAGCCCGTTGATCGTCATGGCCGACATAGAGCTACTCGAACAGCGCGCCGCGCAATTAAAAATACCCGTTGTGCTGCATCAATTGGACACCATTGAACACTCTTCAACGTCTAATTCTCAATCTCAAAATACGCCCTCTCAAGACTTAGATCACCTAAATAGAGAACCGGGGCACCTTAACGTCATCCACACCCCGCTGAGAGAAACTTGCCAGCCGGGTCAGCTCAACGTCGCTAACGCAGATTCAGTGCTGCAACAATTGGAGCATGCCGCCATCGGCTGCCAGTCTGGCAAGTACAGTGCTCTAATCACTTGTCCGGCGCATAAATCGGTACTCAACGATGCCGGCATCCCGTTCACCGGCCACACCGAATATTTTGCTCAACAGGCGCATATAAAGAAGGTGGTGATGATGCTCGCCACGCCCAACTTACGCGTTGCGTTGGTGACCACTCACTTACCTTTAAAGGACGTCGCCGCAGCAATCGATGCCGACAATGTACGCCAAACCTTATCAATTGTTAACAGCGCACTGAAACAACAATTCGGCATTGAAACCCCCCGAATTTTAGTCTGTGGGCTAAACCCTCACGCTGGAGAGGACGGCCACTTAGGCACCGAAGAATTGGAAATAATCAGTCCCGTCATTAAAGAGTTAAATGGCAATGGGTTTAATATAATCGGGCCATTGCCCGCAGATACCCTTTTTACTCCAAAAGTGCTGCTGCAAGGGGATGCCGTGGTGGCCATGTATCACGACCAGGGACTGCCGGTATTAAAATTTCAGGACTTTGGAGAAGCGGTCAACATTACTCTTGGGCTGCCCTATTTGCGGACGTCCGTGGGCCACGGTACTGCACTGGATTTAGCGGGCAGCGGCAACGCCAATCCTTCGAGTTTGCTAGCCGCACTTCGTTTAACACAAAACATCCTCTCCCACCCAGCGTCACTCAATAACGCCCATCGTGGTCATCGCGCTTAAATTGCCACTTTTAAATCACCACAGCTAAATCACCCTCATTAGATCATCGCATTAAGAGACACCCAGTCAGGTAAATTAGTATGCCAAAACCCTACCAAGGCCATACCCCAAGAAAACGATTCGGCCAAAACTTCCTCATCGATGAACAAATCATTAGCCAAATCGCCACCGCAGTGAATCCTCAAAAAACAGACACCGTGGTGGAAATTGGTCCAGGCCTAGGTGCCATCACCGAAGAGTTAGTAGCGCACTGCGACAACGTGAGTCTGGTGGAACTGGACCGTGACTTAGCAGCAAAACTTCAAGCCCGGTTTACCCCGGAGCAAGCGCAAGTTTATACAGAAGACGCGTTAAAATTTGATTTCACCCGCATTAGCAAAGCAGATCACCAGATGCGCATCGTGGGCAACCTACCCTACAATATTTCAACGCCATTGTTACTGCGCCTATTCAATTTCAATCGCCACATTAAAGACATGTTCTTTATGTTGCAGAAAGAGCTAGTGGATCGAATCACCGCACCTCACAACTGCAAGCAATTCGGACGCCTCAGCGTGATTAGCCAATATCATTGCGACACCGAATATTTATTTACCGTGCCCCCTGAAGCCTTTAACCCGCCTCCGAAAGTACAATCAGCAATCATTAAGCTGACCCCTAAGCCTCTGAGTAGCTTGCCTCCGATTGAACCCGAACACTTCAGCCTGGTGGTCAGCAAGGCATTTAACCAGCGCCGAAAAACCCTCCGTAATTCACTTAAAGGCATACTCGACGACCAGCAAATCGCCAATGCTAATGTAGACCCCAAATTACGCGCCGAAAACTTGAGTGTGGATGACTTTGTTCGCTTAAGTAAGCAGTACGACCCGGCCCAGGCATCTAACACCGACCCAGCAAGTAAAGATTAAATCATGGCTAGCTACGCAATAGGCGATATCCAAGGATGCTATTCCGCCCTACAGTGCTTATTAGAAAAAATTGATTTCAATCCCCAGCACGATAAAATTTGGGTGGCCGGAGACCTGGTGAATCGAGGCCCTCAATCGCTAGAATGTTTGCGCTTGCTAAAATCCCTTGGCGACGCAGCGATCTGTATATTGGGCAATCACGACTTGCATCTATTAGCCATTGCACACGGCACCCGAACAGCTAAATCAAAAGATACCTTAAATGACGTACTTTCTGCTCCCGATAAAATTGAGTTATTAGATTGGCTTCAACATCGGCCCTTAATTCATCACGATAAAGAACAAAAAGCATTGCTAGTGCACGCAGGCATCCCTCATATTTGGTCCACTAAACAAGCCAAAAAACTCGCCCGTGAAGTCGAATCAATCTTGCAAGGAAGTCACGCAAAACAATACTTCGATGCCATGTACGGCGATACCCCCCATTCCTGGAATTCATCGTTAACCCCACCGGACCGATTAAGAGTGATTACTAACTACCTCACTCGAATGCGCTTCTGTACCCCCTCAGGCCAACTGGATCTAGAATCCAAAGGAGATCCAGCGCAGTGTCCCCCTCAATATTCGCCGTGGTTTAAGCTGCGCGACCCTCACCCTAAAGTTCATATCTATTTCGGCCACTGGGCCGCACTGAATGGCCATTGTGAACACCCTGACATTACCGCGCTCGATACAGGTTGCTCATGGGGCAATAAATTAACCGCTGTGAATATTTTTACTAAAGAACAATTCCAGTGCAATTGTTAATTTGAAATTGCTTAATAGTGCTTGTTGGCTATATTTAAGTTAGGTTTTTAGAACGAGTTTCAACGAAAATATTTAGGCACCTCCCGATCAACGGCACATATTGCTGACCAAGCGGTGCCGTAAATTATTTATTTCAGAATTTAAATAATTATTCGCAAAACCTTAACCGGAATCGCATTTTTCTTTCTCCTTAATGGATATAAACATACTTTAGGGAAACAAAACCGTCTCTATCATTTAGTAGCAATTGGTTTCACGAGATTCATTAAGATATTTTTTAATAAATTATTCATTAGTGTGGGGCATACTGACAAATTTCAGTCTAAAGTTGAGTAACAACAACGCCAATAATTTAATTAGATTTATCGAACATTGAAATAACGCCCCAAAATGAATTTGCAGCGCCAAGAATTTTACAGCGATTTTATTGTTTAAACACTTTAATACGCGCAACAATACATTCAGGCAATATAGCGAAAGAGGCCGTTTATAATGAGTATTTTTAGTCGTTTTCAAGAACGTTACGAAGAAGCTAAAGAAGAGGAATATTCGCTACAAGAGTATCTCGATTTATGCAAAATCGATAAAGCAGCCTACGCCAGTGCAGCCGAAAGGCTACTATTGGCCATCGGCGAACCCGAGCTAGTGGACACTTCGAAGGACCCTAGGCTCAGCCGAATATTTAGCAATAAAGTCATTAAACGCTACCCTGCATTCAGCGAATTTTACGGCATGGAAGAATGCATTGAACAAATCGTTTCTTACTTCGTTCATGCAGCCCAAGGATTGGAAGAAAGCAAACAGATCCTCTATCTATTAGGCCCGGTTGGCGGCGGTAAATCGTCCTTAGCGGAACGGCTCAAATCGCTGATTGAAAAAACACCTTTTTATGCCATCAAAGATTCGCCTGTTTTCGAATCACCACTTTCGGTCTTTAACCCCGAAGAAGATTGCGACATACTCAAAGAAGACTACGGCATCCCCAATCGCTACGTACGATCCATCATGTCCCCCTGGGCGGTGAAGCGACTGCATGAATACAACGGCGATGTCACAAAGTTTCGAGTGGTCAAATTAAACCCCTCTATATTGGATCGAGTGGCGGTTACAAAAACAGAGCCCGGTGATGAAAACAACCAAGACATTTCTAGCCTAGTGGGCAAAGTGGACATCCGGAAGCTTGAAGAGTACAGCCAAGACGATCCAGATGCCTACGCATTTTCCGGAGGGCTTTGCAGAGCCAACCAAGGGATTATGGAATTTGTAGAAATGTTCAAAGCCCCCATCAAGGTTTTGCATCCTCTGCTCACCGCCACCCAAGAAGGCAACTACAACAGTACCGAAGGACTTGGCGCGATCCCCTTTACCGGAATTATATTGGCGCATTCCAACGAATCGGAATGGCAAACCTTTAAGAACAACAAAAATAACGAAGCGTTTATAGATCGGGTCTACATCGTTAAAGTGCCGTACTGCCTGCGCGTTACCGAAGAAATTAAAATCTATGAAAAACTGCTTCAAAACAGTTCGCTATCCAACGCACAGTGCGCCCCCGACACCTTAAAAATGCTGGCACAATTTACCGTCTTATCACGATTAAAAGATCCTGAGAATTCCAGCATGTACTCGAAAGCTCGAATCTATGACGGTGAAAACTTAAAAGACACGGATCCAAAAGCGAAGTCCTACCAAGAGTACCGGGACAGCGCCGGAGTAGACGAAGGCATGGCGGGTCTTTCCACCCGTTTTGCGTTTAAAATCTTATCCAAAGTATTCAACTACGACCATGTCGAAATTGCCGCCAATCCAGTGCATCTATTGCATGTCCTAGAGCAACAGATCGAACAGGAACAATACCCACCCGAGCGGCAAGAAAGATATTTACGCTTTATGAAAGAATACCTCTCGCCCAAATACGTTGAATTTATTGGCAAAGAGATTCAGACCGCGTACTTGGAATCCTATTCTGAATACGGCCAAAACATATTTGATCGATACGTTATCTATGCAGACTTCTGGATCCAAGATCAAGAGTATCGAGATCCTGATACGGGTGAAATATTCAATCGCTCCTCGCTTAATGACGAGTTGGAAAAAATTGAAAAACCTGCGGGCATCAGCAATCCAAAAGATTTCCGTAACGAAGTAGTCAATTTTGTTTTACGAGCTCGAGCCAACAATGACGGCGTTAATCCTTCTTGGCTGAGTTACGAAAAACTGCGCACCGTAATAGAGAAAAAAATGTTCTCGAATACGGAAGATTTGCTGCCAGTGATTTCCTTTAACTCCAAGGCATCAAACGACGATCAACGCAAACATCAAGATTTCGTTGATCGAATGATCGAGCGCGGCTACACCAAAAAACAAGTCCGATTATTATCTGAATGGTACCTACGCGTACGTAAGTCTCAGTAGTAGTCAGTGGTAGGAGAGCCATGTGTCGTATATTGTGGATCGCCGTTTAAACGGCAAAAATAAAAGTACTGTTAATCGACAACGCTTTTTAAAGCGTTATAAAAAGCACATTAAAAAGGCGGTTTCGGATGCAGTAACGCGTCGTAGCATTACCGATTTGGAATCTGGCGAACACGTCACGATCCCAAAAGAGGACATTTCCGAGCCGGTTTTCCACCACGGCAGTGGTGGAAAACGCAGCATCATTCACCCGGGCAATAAGGAATTTATCAAAGGCGATAAGGTGCCTCGTCCGCCGAGCGGAGGAGGCGGTGCCGGTGAAGGCCAAGCCAGCGACAGTGGTGAAGGAATCGACGATTTCGTATTTCAAATCACCCAGGACGAATTCTTAGAGTTTCTATTTGAAGACCTTGAACTGCCCAATTTAGTCAAACGTAAATTGGCGGGAATAGAGTCGTTTAAATTTATTCGTGCCGGGATTGTCAATGAGGGCACCCCCAATCGCATCAATATTGTTCGCTCAATGCGTTCGGCCACCGGACGGCGTATTGCACTCTCTGCCGCCAGCAAGCGACGTATGCGCGGGTTGGAAGTCGAAAGAGACGAAATTTTAGCACTCGAGGTGGATAATCGAGATCAAGAACGCCTGAAAGAAATCAATCTAGAAATAGATAAGATTCTAAATCGAATCAAAAAAATCCCCTTTATCGACACCTACGACTTACGCTATAACAACTATATTAAATTCCCTCAACCTACTTCTCAAGCAGTGATGTTTTGCCTAATGGACGTCTCTGGTTCAATGAACCAAGTCATGAAAGACATGGCGAAGCGATTTTTTATCTTGTTATATTTATTTTTAAAACGTAACTACAAAAAAATCGACGTGGTGTTTATTCGACATCATACCAGTGCCAAAGAAGTGGACGAGCAGGAATTCTTCTATTCCAGAGAAACCGGTGGCACCATTGTCTCCAGTGCATTAAAACTAATGAAAGAAGTCATCGATGATCGTTACCCCGCTTCAGAGTGGAATATTTACGCCGCTCAAGCGTCCGATGGCGATAACTGGAATGATGATTCACCTACCTGCGGTAAAATTCTTGAGGAAGACATTCTTCCATATACCCAATTTTTTTCTTACATTGAAATCAATCCCCGTCGCCATCAAGCGTTGTGGAAAGAATACGAAGCGGTGTTAGCAAACTTTCCAGAAACCTTTGCTATGCAACAAATCAGTGATGCAGGCGAGATCTATCCCGTTTTCCGCGAGTTGTTCCAGAGGAAGCAGGCATGAAAAGAGAACCTATATCAGAAACGTCAGACTGGACCTTTGAGCTAATTCAAGAATACGATCTCGAAATAGCGGACATAGCGAAAAGTTTTCGCCTTGATACCTACCCCAATCAAATCGAAATAATCTCCGCCGAGCAAATGATGGATGCCTACTCTTCGGTGGGCATGCCAGTGGGTTATAACCATTGGTCTTACGGCAAACATTTTGTCTCCGTCGCGCAAGACTATCAACGCGGACAAATGGGATTGGCTTATGAAATAGTCATCAATTCCGACCCTTGCATTGCCTATCTCATGGAAGAAAACACCATGGCCATGCAAGTGCTGGTCATCGCTCATGCCTGCTACGGGCATAATTCATTCTTTAAAGGTAACTACCTATTTAAAACCTGGACCGATGCCAGTTCGATTATCGATTACCTTGTTTTTGCGAAAAACTACATCACAAAATGCGAAGAAAAATACGGCGTGGACGAGGTGGAATCTTTGTTGGATTCCTGTCATGCATTAATGAACTACGGCGTAGATCGTTATAAACGACCTTACCCAATATCAGCCGGGGAAGAGAAACAACGCCAAAAAGAACGTGAAGAATACCTTCAGGCTCAAGTCAATGAATTGTGGAGAACGATCCCACAATTATCTGGAAGTGCCGCTAACGAATCGGAATTTCGATTTCCTCAGGAACCCCAAGAAAACCTACTCTATTTTGCGGAAAAGAACGCACCGCTACTGGAACCTTGGCAACGGGAAATAATTCGTATTGTTCGAAAAATTGCTCAATACTTTTACCCACAACGCCAGACTCAAGTAATGAACGAGGGCTGGGCGACTTTTTGGCACTATACTATTCTCAATGAATTATACGATCGAGGCAAAGTCACCGACGGATTTATGTTGGAACTATTGATCTCTCATTCCAATGTCATTTATCAACCCCCCTTTGACAGTCCGCATTACAGCGGCATCAATCCCTATGCCCTGGGTTTCAAAATGATGTGCGACATCCGCCGCATCTGCGAAGACCCTACCGAAGAAGATAAAGAATGGTTCCCTGATATCGCTGGCTCGGATTGGCTCGATACCTTACACTTTGCAATGCAAAACTTTAAAGACGAAAGTTTTATATTGCAGTTTTTATCGCCCCACCTAATTCGAGAATTCAAATTATTCTCAGTATTAGATGACGACAGTAAAAAGGAACTTGAAATTACTGAGATTCACGACGAAGTCGGATATAAGCGAATACGTGAACTGATTTCGATGCAGTATAATCTCAGCATGAATGAACCCAATATCCAAGTGCACAACGTCGACATACGCGGCGATCGCTCCATCACTCTGAGGCATGTTCAGCATAATGATCGCCCGTTGGGGGATACCACTCAGGAAGTGATTAAACATTTGCATCGCCTGTGGAAATTTGATGTTCATCTCGAGTCCATGCGTGATGATGTGGTGGTGCGCAAATTTACCTGTCCAGAAGAAAAAGCGGAAGACGCAAAAGCCAAGGATGCAGCCCTGGCGAAAGCGAGTTAAGCTTTAAATACAATACATATCTCGGCCTTTCCCACACCACCGCCAAGGCTCACTACCGCGCCCCCGTCACAGCTCATTTTCGCACCCGCCGTCATTCCCGCGAAGGCGGGAATCCATCGAATTTAAAGCAATGAATTCAGGTGCGACTCAGTACTTGTTGTGAAAAAATTTACCGAAGATTCGGATGACTGTTTATTTTCCGGCATGGATTCCCGCCTTCGCGGGAATGACGGGGGATGCAGGAACGACCGAAGCGTTCTCCAACATAGCCTCCTGAGCACCTAGATTCTCCCAAATATACAAGCCTAGACCTGCCAAGATAAAAAGCACCCCCACTAAAGTCATCGCGTGAACTTGCTCATTATTAAAAAGCGCCCCCAATAACATCGCAATAGCGGGTGTCATTAAAGTCACCAATGCGACCGATGCTGGGGACAGCATCCTAAGAATATAAAAATAACTCAACATTCCTATAATAGAGCCCGCCACTGCTAAATACACAATGGCCAAGTAAGTATTGACCGGCACCAGTTCCCATTGAGCCTCCGCAATATGGGGCAATCCCAACACCAAGAAAACCGGCAAAGAAAATAATAGCGTGCCATAGGTTTGCGAAATGACATGGCTTTCTAGTTGATACCGTTTAACCAAAACACCACTTAAACTAAACAAAAATACCGCCACCAAGACCAATGCAACGCCCATTAGCGCGCTCATATCCACTAATAACTGCTCGTAGGACAACACCCCTAACCCCAGCAAAGCCAAGGCGAAAGCCACCCAATGCAACGGTCTAAAAGCTGCGTCCCCCAAAATATAGTGCGCCAACAACCCAGAAACCGCAGGGGACAATCCAAACAACACAGAAATTAATCCCGAAGGGATAAACGCAGCGCCGACATAAACAAACGCCAAACCTCCGGCCAAACCCAACCCTCCGGACATATAATTTTTAACAGCAAGTCGATCCCATTGAATCGAAATATTGAGCACTCGTAGTAGCACCCTGACCAGCACTACGGCAATTAAAATCCTCCCACTTAAACCAAGCAACGGATGGAGGCCCACGCCACTCCATTGAATCGCCAAAGGAGTCGTCGCCCAAGTGAGTACCGTTATAAAATAAGCGATTACAGTCATTGCAGTATTCCTTTTTACACTATTACTTTTACACTATTACTTTTTACAGTGTTTGTTATGGCACAATTTATTTTGCGCAACATTTTCTACCGTCCACAAAAAAGGCCGCAGGTTTAACGCTGCGGCCTTTTGAAAATACGATTTTATTTGATCGTTACAATTTCCAGTTACTCGCAGCTAAGCCATTTAAATGGCGCTTCATAATCGGGCGCCAAAGACAGAGCCAATGCACCACGACGGCACAAGAGGCCGACGGCTTCTCGCTTAGAAAGCGCTGCTTGAAATAGCGCGAATTAACTGTAGTAATTTCAATTGTATTCATAGTGGGTTTATAATGCGTTCACTTTCATTATTCGTCAATGTTTTTTTAAGTGATTTTTAAACTATGAAAATCTACAAAGTAGGCGGCGCAGTTCGAGACCAATTACTGCAACGTCCCGTAACAGAAATCGATTGGGTCGTGGTGGGCGCAACAGCGCAACAATTATTGGATCAAGGATATATCCAAGTAGGCAAAGATTTCCCGGTATTCCTACACCCAAAAAGCAAAGAGGAATACGCGCTCGCTCGAACCGAACGAAAAACCTCCCAAGGCTACACAGGCTTTACTTGCGATATATCGACCCACATCACCCTTGAAGAAGACCTACTAAGGCGCGATCTAACCATCAACGCCATGGCGTTAGATCAAGACGGCACACTAGTAGACCCCTACAATGGCCAACTTGACCTACAAAACCGCTGGCTAAGACATGTCTCCGACGCATTCACCGAAGATCCACTGAGGGTCTTACGCGTGGCTCGCTTTGCCGCGCGCTATCATTATCTTGGATTTCGAGTCGCACTGGAAACGATGCAGCTAATGCGGCAAATTGTGCAGAGCGGAGAATTGGAATCACTCCCCTCCGAACGCATCGTCACGGAGTTTGAAAAATCACTGGGGGAAGAAAACCCAGAGATATTCATTACTGTGCTATTGCAGTGTGGTGCGTTAGAAAAACTGTGCCCGGAAATCCACGCTTTATTTGGCGTCAGTCAAAATAAAGTGCATCACCCCGAAGTGGACACCGGACTGCATACCTTGCTAGCATTGCAAATGGCAGTGCGGCTATCCAACGATACGTCAGTACGATTTGCCGCGTTGACTCACGACTTAGGCAAAGGTAACACTCCCGCCGACATTCTGCCGCGACACATCGGTCACGAACAACGCAGCGTAGATTTATTAATCAGCTTCAATCAACGACTTGCTTTCCCTAACAAACATATACAGCTTGCTAAATTAGTCGCCGCACAACACACCAACGTCCATCGAGCCCAAGAGCTAAAAGCACAAACCATTTTGGGGTTATTTGAAAAAACCGATGCTTATCGTCAACCTCAACGTTTTGAATTATTGCTCACCTGCTGTGAAGCCGACAGCCGAGGCAGACACCAATTTTCAAATCGGCCTTACCCCCAGAAGCAATATTTACAAGGCCTATTAAATGCAACGCTCACCATTCCCACTAAACCCTTTATCGAGGCAGGCATTAAAGGCAAGGAAATAGGTAAGGCCATTCAGCGAACAAGAATCTCAATCATCAAAAAACACAAACAACAATTTTGCTGGGACACGGAGCCCACTCAACCATGAGTCACACAAACCCGGCCACCGTGTTAATTACCGGTGCGGCAAAACGCATCGGTGCAGAAATAGCCAAACATTTTCACGCCAATCAATTCAATACCATTATTCATTACCATCGCTCGCACCAAGAAGCCGAGGCCCTAGCCAACGAATTCAATTCAACTCGCAGCAATAGCGCAGCCATTCTACAAGCAGATTTAAATGATTTTCAGGCGCTATCGAAGCTAAGCGACGATGCACAACGAATGTTTGGTCGAATTGATATATTAATCAATAATGCGTCCTCATTCTCCCCCACCCCTCTAGGAAAAACAGGCGAGAGGCAATGGGATAATTTATTCAACAGCAACGCAAAAGCACCTTTTTTTCTTAGCCAAGCATTGCTCCCTGAACTTAAAAAAAATTCAGGCTGCATCATCAACATGGTGGATATTTATGCAGAAAAACCCTTACAAAACCATACCCTTTATTGCATGGCCAAATCAGCGCTCGCGATGATGACCCAATCACTGGCTAAAGAATTAGGCCCAGAGATACGCGTCAACGGCATCGCCCCCGGCGCAATCCTTTGGCCAGAAGGGGAAATTCAAGAAAATCAAAAAGAATTACTGGATAAGACCTGCTTGAAGCGGCTTGGGCAAGTAGAAGACATTATTCGAACCATCGATTTCATCACCCATAATAAATATTTAACAGGCCAAATCATCAAAATTGATGGCGGACGCTCCGTTAATATTTAAAACCGCGAAAAAACACAACTCAAGCAGGAAGGGAAATATCGATCGGCCACAAGCCCTGCTTATCGCCAGAAAATTGTTCCCACAACGCGGCATAACTTTGCCGCGTGCTGACGTGCAATTCATCCGCAGCCACATCCACCAGCGGCAACAAGACAAACGCATAACTAAGGATTTCGCCACGAGGCAATTCAACCCCATCAAACTCACCACACAAATCATCGTAAGTTAAAATATCAAGATCCAAGGTCCGCGCACTAAATTTCACCTGCCCCTTCTTACGACCGTGACTGACCTCTATCCTTTTTAACAAACCACTTAACTCGCCCACTGACAATTCAGTGTCAAAACCCACCACCAAATTTAAAAAATTATCCCCGTCAAAGCCCACGGCTTTACTTTCATACACTTTCGAACAAGTGAGTGCGCCAAAGTTTTCCTTGAGCTCGGCAATCGAACTTAGAATATTTTTCTGACTGTCTACGTTACTGCCTACGCTCAGATAAGTTCGAGCCATTAACTCTTTTCACCTCGTTCAATAATGACACCCACATCGGTGGCCCCTCTTAAAGCGCCGGGCTTACCCAAGCGCAATCGTACCCAAGACACTTTAAATTCTTCACGTATGATCGTTGCCACTTCTTCCGCCAATGTTTCCACCAACTGAAAACTACTTTGCTCTACAAAGGAGATAATCCGCTTGGCCACCGATTTATAATCCAGCGCATTTTCGATGGAATCGTTATCCGCAGCGAGACGATTGTCACTGGCCATTTCCAGATCCATACTCACAATCTGCTTAATCTCTCGTTCCCAATCAAAAATCCCGATAATCGTTTCTATCTGTAAATCTTTTATATAAACAACATCCATCGTTTCTATTCCTTCTTACTAAAGTAAATTAAACCCTGTGAAACACACCCCATAAGACCTAGCACTTAACGCCCTACCCTTCACAGCGATCAAAACTAGCAACCATAAGACAATCTAATAATTTGGCGCTACAATGCCTCCACTAAAATGGTGCCGACCCAATCAGCGCCGCCCAGTTTTTAGAATCACCCTTACGGCTGTCAGACATGTCTATCTCTGCACCCATATCAATCTCTGCGTTTGCCATGATTTTTACTGTTCGTTGTAACGGTAGCCGATACCATAGAGCGTCTCAATAGCACTGAATTCATCATCTACTGAACGCATCTTTTTGCGCAGCCTTTTGATGTGGCTGTCGATTGTGCGGTCATCAACATAAACTTGGTCATCATAGGCCACATCCATCAACTGATCGCGGCTTTTCACATGGCCTGGATGTTCCGCCAGCGTTTGCAGAATAAGAAACTCGGTAACTGTCAAAACAACATCATTACCTTTCCACGTCACACTGTGACGCAGCGAATCGAGTATCAGATCGCCGCGCACGAGAATGGTCTCTTCTTCTGTCTCTTCTTCTTTTGATGCGTAAAAACCAAGGATAAAAACACTAACA
>NVTH01000211.1 GCA_002401525.1 Moraxellaceae bacterium
GCTTTACCCATTGATACCATGAATACCGAATACTTAGTGACGGATTATAATCCGGCATTCTTCGGCTCTCAATTTACTGTGTACGCGGCCTTCGATAATACCACCGTTACCATCACTCCCACGACTGATTTAGTGGGGCGGGCTGCAGGGGTTCCTTTTGACGTTGTCTTGGATCGGGGGGAAGGCTATTACGGCCGTGGAGTATCGACTTTAATCACTAACACATTAACTGGAACGGAAATTGTTTCCGACCTTCCTGTTGGGTTGGTCAACGGGAATGGCTGTACTCAAGTACCGCTTGGAACAACGGCTTGTGACCATATATTTGAAGTGGCGCAGCCTGTGCAATCTTGGGGTATGAGCGCGTTAGTCGGTGGCCTGCCTAACCGAACCGATGGCAGCATCTATCGCATTGTAGCCTCTGAAGACGCCACGACGGTATTGCAGGATAATGTAGCCATTGGTGTTATCAACCGTGGTGAATTTATTGAGACCCCCATATTACCCGGAGATCATTTGTTTTCTGCAGACAATCCAATCTATGTAATTCAGTTTATGACTGGGTTGAATGCTTCTGGGGCGGTGCTTGGCGATCCTGCAATGGGGAATATGACGCCTGCAGAGCAATATTTATCTGATTATACGTTCTCCACGGTGGGGGGTAGTCAGTTTGTAGAAAATTACGTCACCATCGTGGCTGAAGACGCTGACGTCGCAACCCTTACATTGGATGGTTCAGTGGTTGGTGCGGGATTGTTTAGTCCGATTGGTGTTAGTGGCTTTTCGGTCGCTCGTCTGCTTTTAAGCAGCGGTACTCATACCACTTCTTCTTTGGGGGTACATGGCATTACTGTTGAAGGGTATAACTCCTTCGATTCTTATATTTATCCTGGTGGCGCTTTATTTCAGTTTATTAATCCTGTGGGTGACGCAAATGCTCCTATTTGCGAGGGCCTTGTCATGGCCGGAGCACCGCCTTCCTTTACAGGATCTGGAGAAGATAGTCGACCCTCCGAAGATGTTAATGATAATGGCGTTTTGGATCCTGGAGAAGATTTAAATGGCAATGGTAATATTGATGTTGATACAGGAGTATTCTTTGTGGAATTGATGGCGGGAGCGAGTAACTTATCACTGCTGGTTGATCCATTTATTCCTGGAGATGACCTGGTTAATTATTCAGTTGAATTAATCGATCCTAATGCCTCCGGGACAGGGACTGTTATTGTTACCGATGGTGCGGGTAATATTTGTGAGCAACCGGTAGATTTGATTGTTGACGCCGTACCATTAGTTTGTGATGTGGATGTTGATGGCGATGTTGATCGCGTTGATGTAGGTTTAATCTTTGCTGCACGAAATCAACCTGCGACAGGCCCTAATGATCCCAGAGATTCAGACGGTGATGGCGTAATTACGGTGCTTGATGGACGTTTGTGTGTGCAGGAATGTACACTTGCAAGTTGCGCGGTAGAATAAAGTCCATAATTAGATCTGCGCTGAGATCAATGATCGGCGCAGGTGTTTAGATCATTTGCCGCTAGGGTGAATAATTTAAATGGGATTACCTGCAAAATTATTTTTTAATAGGAGTGGTTTGTTATGAAACAATTGATTTTTCGACTGATGTTGTGTGCTGTTACTTTCGGTGTTTTCGCTCAAAATGCGTCGGCTGTGCCGATGCTTACTTTTGCTCCGTTGGACCAGTCTGTGGAGTTAGGCGATCAGGTTAGTGTGGATGTCATTGTGACTGGCTTGAGTAGTGAATTTGTGGGCGACTTTGACTTTTTTGTAGAGTGGGATGCTGGTCTACTGTCTTTAGACAGTTTGATTTTTGGGGATGCTTTGGATGATGGGCTAGGGTTTTCATTCCAAGACGTAGATAGCGGTACGATGGGTACGGTTAATGCGGCAGAGCTTGCTTTTGGTGGGTTATTTAACCAAGACGGGTTTTCCGATATCACCCTGTTTACCCTAACGTTTGATACGCTTGCGCTGGGTGTCAGTGCGCTCGACTTTCTAGGTAATATAGGCGGCGACTCTAGTTTAGCGCTGGGGGATGGGTTCGGTGGATCGTACCTAAGTGGTTTTGATGAGGGCAGCATTACTATTACTGCCAATGTACCTGAGCCAGGCCAAATGGCATTATTTGCAATAGGCTTAATTGGATTGGGGTTCGCACGCAGAAGGGCAGATGCTTAGGCATTTGAGTCTGTTTTAGTTGCTGTCTGAAGTCTACCGACTTAAATCGGTAGGGGCAGGCAATGGACCCTGGAGGCCTGGAAAGGCATTCAGGGTCATTGGATAATGATTCGTAATTTCCATGGTCTCCATTACACGTATTTCAAAAATTTATTATTGTTTATCGTTTCTGGATCGTTGGAATTTACTGCGATAGATTCTATTCCCTCGACTTTCGCTAAAAAGAAAAAAAGTAGGCCGCCAAGCTAAGCAAGATCATCTATAGTTAACCATGAACCATGAACCATGAACCATGAACCATGAACCATGAACCCGCAACAAGGTGGCTATTGAAGTGTCCTCGCCCGCTAAAATTCTAACCATCGATGACGACAGATTTATTCAAAAAGTCGTTAGCCGTGCACTTGAACCGGGTGGTTTCATTACCCAAGTAGCCAGTAATGGTGAAGATGGCATTTCCCGCGCATTGGAGGATAAACCAGACATTATTTTGCTCGATGTGGAAATGCCCGGCATTAACGGTTATGAAGTTTGCACGCGTTTACGAGAAATGCCAGACATGAAAGACGTTGCTATTGTCTTTTTATCTTCTCATGGTTCCCTCAGAGAGCGCCTACAGGGCTACGAAGTAGGTGCAGATGACTACCTGGTAAAACCGTTTGAAGCAGAGCACTTATTGGCCCGTGTTAAGGTTTTGGGTAAATACCAGGAGGAACGCAAAGAACTACAATCACAGTACCAATTAGCGCGGAAAACCGCTCTCATCTCAATGACTGGTAGCAGCGAACTCGCCCTGGTGCTCCAGTTCACTCAAAAAAGTATCAGCCATACAACCATCGACGAAACTATTGAGAGCCTGCTAAATACAATTGACGAACTCTCGCTGGACTGTTGTATACGAGTAGATGCTGATTCAGGGACGTTATGGTTTGCCTCCAGCGGAACCATTAGCCCTTTGGAAAAAGAGTTGGTAGAAACCAGTGAGCAAGGTCATCGATTTATGGATTTTGGTTGTCGGACGGTGGTTTATTTTTCCAATTTAAAGCTGCTGGTTAGAAATATGCCGATCGACGACCTGGAGCATTATGGGCGTATAAAGGACATGTTGCCCGTACTGATGTCAGCAGCAAGTATTAGAATTAGCACTCTTAGTACCTACAAAGCCTTAGTAGATGAAAGTGAGGGACTTAAACGCTCGTTCCAAGGGATACGCAAAAACCTTTATGACCTTGCCTCCACCATTGTTGAAAACAGACAACGTAGCCGTGACTATATGGCTGCCACAGTAAGCGACATTAACATGGAGTTAATGCATATGGGGTTGGAGTCTGAGCAAGAATCCTATTTGTTAAATAAAATTGAAAGCTCCATCATGAAAACCATGAACGAAATGGACGTAGGCGAACAGCTCCGTACAACCTTTACCTTTATCCTGGAAAGGCTTGACGATTCCACGAAAACCCACGGTGATTTATTAGACGCTTTTATTGAAGTTCAAACCGCCTACGATTCGGAGCAGACGCAGGAGATTGAAGGCAGTGTTGAAATTTTTTAATTCCTGATTTTTATATTTTTTAGTCGAATTCTGGTTCGAAGAAAGATCGAGCGAATGGATCGAGGACAGGCATCAAAGTAGGCAGGAATCAAACTAAGTAGCTTTTACTAAAGTAGGTCGATATGCTGATCATGAGAACAGTTATTGATGTGTTGTATCGTAATCAAAAGGATGTTGATTTGACTCGCCCTCGTTCGAAATTAATCTCGGTTAAGGCGCGCCTGACCTACTAGTTTTTCCGAAAACCTTCTTCTTTTCGTATCTACATTGTAGACACTTGCGTTCATTGTGTTAATGTCTACATTGTAGATACATGAATGTAGAGGAGGATATATGCAACTAGAGATTCAAAAGTGGGGCAATAGTGCGGCACTTAGACTAAATAAAACCATTTTAAATCAGCTTTCTACAGCCATCGGTGACAAGTTCAGGGTTGAAGTAAAGGATGGGAGTATTCTATTAACGCCGATAAAAGATCAGCCTGAATATAAGCTTGAAGATCTTCTCGCAACATGCACAGTTAAAAATACTAGGGTGGATGATGATAATTGGTTGTCTGACGATCCGGTCGGAAAGGAGATCTGGTAGCGCATGTCAAAGAGATATTCTCCTCGCCGAGGAGACATAGTTTTTACTGATTTTGATCCGCCTTCTGGGCACGAACAAGCTATGGAACGTCCAGCGTTAGTACTTTCTCCGGAAGTATTTAATAAAAAAATTAAAATGGCTTTAATGGCCCCGATTACGTCAAAAATTAAAGGCCACGGTTTCGAAGTGTTGCTTAGTGATGATACAAAAACCTTTGGAGCCGTTTTGTGTCATCAAATAAAAATGATGGATTTTAATTCCAGAGGAATCAAATTTATTGAGCGGACGTCAGATAAAACTGTTAATGATGTGCTAGCCAAAGTGCGATTGCTGGTGACTTGAATGAAAAAATGTAGAATATTAAATATAAGTCGAGCGAAGATAGGCATCGACATAGGTAACCTTTTACAAATGCTACCTTCAAGGGCGTGGTCTTTTTTTAGGTAGGTCGATATGCTGACCCTAAGAACAGTTATTGATAGTGTTGTATCGTAATCAAAAGGAAGTTGATTTGACTCGCATACCGTGAACTCCAGATTTTCGCCTACAGCGTAATGTCCCATCATATCCATCTTGTAATTAAGCTCTGTCCTCAGGAGATCGAAGAACTCAGTAATTCAGAAGTGTTAGAGCGATGGGCCTCTTTATTTAAAGGCCGCCTTTAGTTCAGCGATGGCAAGCGGGGAAGTGTTGGAGCCGGCTGAGAGTGAGGCTGTATTGGGTTTGGAGTCTGCCATCGAGGAAGCAATCGCTGAGCAGAATTATTCGTCCAGATAAGCGCGGCGCTATCTCTATCAGTCTTCCGACGATACTACAGCGAATAGAAATTGACTTCAGTACGTGGCTAAAAAATAGTGCCCAATTTGAAGCGGTATACCATGAGAAATTCGCCAAACGGCGGTCTCGTCGTCATTTAGCGCGGGCTGGGTAAAATTAATCGTGTAGAACTGGAATTATAAGGCCTGCGCTAGATGCGCAGTGTTGGTCTAGGTAGTTTTGGGGAGGGGCTGAGATCTTTTTAAGGGGGGGCTGTCCCTCTGGTTTTACCGAATGTGCACCGACATTCTACGACAAAATCATCATTGGTGCCTCGCCAGTGCCGGGTTGACCTCATGTGCCAGTCACACGATCTTTTAATAAAATCAACTCTTCTCGCTAAAAAATCCTGTATATTCCGCTCTCGGTTTCACTGGTTAACTAGGCTAGGGTTAGCTCGAGGCTGCAACTGCAAAGAATGAGGTGATTCAGAACAGTGTTGACGCCACATGACCGACCATATTTCGTTAAAGCACACGTTAAATGTGTTTCAAGCTATTGTTTTAAAACCGTTAGGTAGCACATATACAATGTCTGAAAAAATTAAGTATTTGATCGAAGGGCCTAAGAATCCGAAACAAACCATCATCTTAGCCCACGGTGCAGGGGCGCCAATGGATTCCGACTGGATGAATTCGGTTGCTGCATACTTAGCCGAAGCGGACATTCGCACCGCCAGATTTGAATTTCCTTATATGGTTGAGCGCAGGGAGACAGGGAAAAAACGCCCGCCCAACCCCCAAAAGGTATTACTAGGCACGTGGTCCCAAGCAGTGGCTGATTGGAACTGTGAAAACAAACTTTTTCTATCGGGGAAATCTATAGGAGGTCGGATGGCAAGCTTAATGGCTGACAACGCCAAAGGCGTCGCGGGGGTAATTTGCTTTGGATTTCCGTTCCATGCGCTAGGCAAGCCGACTAATAATCGCATCGACCACCTTAAAACACTAAAGACTAAAACTCTCATTATTCAAGGTACCCGCGATACCATGGGTACCCAAGAAGAAGTCGCAGAGTATGAGTTATCAGAAGCAGTTCAGCTGCACTGGTTAGAAGATGGCGATCATTCTTTTAAACCGCGAAAAAAGTCGGGCTTCACCCAGGAGCAGCATATTGAATCAGCTTGCCAGGCTGCCATTAAATTTATGCGTGGGTAACTGAGGCTCCGCACCACCCACAAGGTGTGCTGAAGCGCCTGCGTCCTCCCGTGCCGTATGCAGTACCCGTAGCGGTTCTTGCCCGGCACAAATAATCACATGATTTACCTCAAGGCAATGTGGTTCACCGTTAAGCATCCCCTGATGACGGAAGTCCTTCAGGCGTAAACGAAAATACTCGAATTTCTGTATTAATCGTAGTCATCACAGAAGCTAGAAGAAATATGCATCCAAAAATCAACCTACTTTTCCTAAACCCCCGCTTTCTAGAGACGCTCTCCATAGCGCATTCCGTTCCGCTTAGTCTGTATTTTTATAATTTATCTTATCGATTTTAAACCGGATGAAATTCCGGAGCGTAAACAAAACCACATGCTTTGGCATACTTCTTTAAGCTAGCAACCGTCGGGTTGCCTTTGCCAGTCTCCAATCGGCTGACGTTACTTTTTTTAGTACCCATCTTCAGCGCAACTTGGTCTTGGGTCAAACCCGCCGCTTTTCGCATTTCAAGCAGCTTGCTAATCAGCGCAAACTCATCCTCTAATGCGTCATATTCCTTTTTGACTTCTGGGTTTTGAAGCGCCCTCTGCTTTAATCCTTTTAAGCTATTCATTGCATACCTCCTTCATTCGCCTTTTAGCTAGATTCAATTCCTTTTTCGGTGTTTTCTGAGTTTTCTTCACAAAGGCGTGCAAGATATAAATTCGCTCACCTTTCATATAACAAAAAAATGCTCGACCAATTCCCTCACTGGATTTGGCTCTAATCTCAAAGAGGCCTCTGCCTACTGGATGGGTATGCGGAGGGCCTAAATTCGCCCCCCCCACTTCAAAATCCATCTTCGTTCACGCGTCATAGCGTTAAACTTAATAATTCAACATACTATATAACCGTATACATAACCAATTGTTTATTAAGCGTTAATCATAAAAAATCAAACTGATTAGCATCTGAAGCCCGAAGGGCGGGCAGGGTAAATCCATGCTGGCAATTAATTTGGCTGCCGCAGCAGTTGAATTAGGGCTAAAACCATGGTGATTTGCCAGGACCAGCAAGGCACTTCGATGCTTATAAAAGAGCCGACGCCCAGGGGCGAAAAATAATCACGGTGGTTACCGACGGTCAAGCACCTCGCGCTGACGAAAAATCAACCACTGGATACTTGAAAGGGCAGGGTGTTTTGGTAATCCCATCGAGCGGAGTATTAGTTGGGTGCCTGTCCCACTGGTTTGCCTACCTGGCTTCCGGCTAGAGCGCTTTCTAATAAATAGTTGATATTATTCCTTTTTTGAAGAAACCCAATAACTTACAATGTAGCCGACAACAGATTCTGTAGGAAGAATAAATTTAATACCTGGTTTAGTGAGCAAAGGAATTCGATAGTGGCGTCACCAGCTGAAAAAGCAACATTGCGATTAAAATTAGAAAAATATGAAGGTAAAATAAGCCATCTTTACCTTGGTTCAAAAGGGTTTGTTACTGTGGGGGTTGGGCATCTTTTAAGAGGTCTTTCCAGCGCTAAAAAAGTTAAATTTTAAAAAAAGCAATCTTTTGGTGGCATCTAAAGATGAAGTAAAAGCAGACTATGAATCGGTAAAGAAACAACCGGCGAATCGTTTAGCTTCTTTCTACAAAAAAATCTACGAAGTTAATACTTCAAGATGTCGCTATTAATACACTTACGGATAAGCATATAGACTCTTTTGAGGGCGAATTAAAAAGACTGTTTTCTGATTTTCCATCCTATCCTTCGGAAGTTAGGCTAGCGCTATTTGATATTATTTTTAACGTTGGTATGACGGATTTAAATAATAAATGGCCGAATTTCAAGAAAGCCGTCTCAGCAAAAGATTGGATCGAGGCTGCAAAAGAGTCTAGCAGAAAGGCGCCTATCTCAGCTGAACGAAATAAATATGTAAAAGGCCTTTTTGAGAAGGCCGCAACGAATTCAGCAAAAAAAACACCCGCTAAGCCATAAAATACTGGAACACTATGAAGATTTATTTTTCTAATTTAATGCCTGTAATCACCGCTTTACTCTGTGCTTTAGGGGTCCTGAGCTGCAGCAGCCTAGCAATATCAAAAGACGCTGAAACAGAGCGGCCCATAACATGGGATGCAGGTTTTATAATGCCTGACCTTTTAGCTTCAGCCGTTGAAATCAATCAACTAAGCGATCTCTCACTGCTCCTAACTATCCCTTGGTATGCTGAAATAGCGGTAATACAAACAGGCGTTGGAGATTTAAATTTTTCTTCCTGCAAAGATTACTTCGAAGGTTCGACTCCTCTCACGAGAACAAAAAAAGATAATGAGATGAGCGCCTATCTTGAATTTAAAATCATGTGTGAAGCAACGCGTATTTTGCTAGCCGCCAAATCTTCCCAAAGTACTTATTTACCGAATTTAATCCTAAGTGAAAGCTTGCCTACCCTCTGGCCAAAGTCCGTTGCATTGCAGACGTCAAAAAATGAATCGTATCGAAATGCCCAAGATCCAGAGCTAAAGACATGGGCCGATATATCTGCAACTATCAAATATGATTCAGTGTCGTCGGCTAAATCCATCTATCATCATGACGGTGGGTATCAAGAGCTTGATGTTGTAGGGCGGGGTGATATTGATCACGATGGTATTGAGGATGTATTAATTGTTACGCGTGATCACTTGGAGGGGGGGGATTACTTTAATATCCGTTTGTTCGCGTTTTCTGTGAACAAGCAAAATCATTGGCATTTGATTAACGAAATTTAACTTGTTAAGAGCCTAACGAGACTATCTAGATTAGAGCGAAACGGTTATTTTGGGGTGGGGCTGAGTTCTTTTTGAGGGGTGCCTGTCCCACTGGTTGTTACGCTATATACCGTTTGAGTTGTTGCCAATTAACGCATGCTTGGAATGTCGCATTCCCCAGTTTCTATATTAAGAATTATATGTATGCCATTTGGAATTCTTTTATCCATAGGGGGGGATTCAGGAATAAAAATAAAACGGAAGTTCTCATTTAAATTGGCCAATTCATTTTTACCATTTTGAGCGCGCATGTCTGCAGCAGTTTTTATAACGGCTTTAGTGTAGATTAAACTGCTTCCGTGAACACCACGCCCTTTCCATGGTTTTGTATTTGAGCATTTACGAGCCTGAGCTAATATGTTGGCTCGAGTTCCTTCTTTTTCTATCTCATCTTTGTTGATAAGATTTGAATTGTTTAATCCGGTAATGTCTTCTGATTCTTGATTAAGAGCAAAAGCACAACTAGTGGTTAATGCTAATAGAGCGTATAAGCTTGATTTAAATAATTTCATTGTAAACCTTGTTTCTTAGCCCGTTACGCCGGGTTCATAGGGTCCTAGCGCAGACTTCATTCTGCATTCCTTTACTCGCAATTCAGCTTCGTGACTCCCTGCCCCCGGAGCTCCATTTAGATGAGCTAGCTCATGAACTATAGTCGCTGCGACAGTCCAGCGTCCCATGTTTAGAGTATATTGGGATAAAACAACATCTTTTGGATGGCCTGCAGGGATAACCCATCCCCAAAGTCGGCCAGTGTTGTCAGGGTCGTAATTCAACCAAATATTTGGGTCGTCAAACAGTTCTCGGAACCTCTTTTTCCCACTTAATTTTATGAACGAAGCGTTACATTCGGCATCGTTTCGCATACTTTTCGCTAATATCTGAAGCGCATCTTCAATGGTCTTAATAAATTTTTTAGGAACCTTGCTCGAACCAATTGGACCAATGTGAACTGCTGCTTGATCATTTATGCTTAACATTGTTAATCCTGGAAACCTTAATTAACGGATGAAGGTACATGAAAAACCTCTGTTTCAAAAGGAACTAGTACCATTTTAAATCCAAATTAAAAGTTGCTCTTCTTCAGCGCGAAATCTTAAGGGTTTCAGGTAGAGTAATGTGGCAAACAGAGCAGGAATGGGGGGCAAGGATGGTCATCAAAGTAAGTGGCCTTTTCTAAGGTAGGTCGATATACTGGCCCTAAGGACAGTTGTTGATGGTTTTACATCGTAATCAAAATGATGTTGATTTGACTCGCCCGCGCTCGCAATTAGTTTCTATTTCAGACACCCCTTATTATCACGTAATTTCCCGCTGTGTTCGGCGCTCTTATCTGTGTGGCATTGGTCCACATTCGGGTGCGAACTATGAACACCGACGACAATGGATCGAATATCAACTCTATATCTGGCATCGATATTTGGCCTTCAAATTTGCTAATACAGCGTAATTTTCAATCATCTCCATCTTGCAATTAAGCTGTGCCCTCAGGAGATCGAAGGCCCTAGTAATCCAGAGGTAGTAGAGCGATGGACCTCATTGTTTAAAAGCCGGCCTTTAGTTCCGCTAAACTCCAATGTCATCGACATGAGGCGATTCGCTGCGCGCTAGCACTTTCTTCAAAAGAAAAGCTGACAAAAAACAAAACAGTACATTGGTTGTAAAAATGATTCCGCCAGGTATTGGGAGCTCTAAGGTGAATAGGTGCACGATAGTAAATAACCCTGTTATTTTTATTGCCTTGAGCACCCATTCTCGTCCTTTGGTCGCAAGTATCGAAACGGTTAGGCCTAAAATAGTAGCTGTAACAGCGACCACCATGGTTGCTAAAGCTTGCTCTATCGGTATGGTGCGGGTAAACCCCATAATAATTAAGGCAAGGGAAATTGACGTAATAATGTAAGAAAGGCTTCCAAGCATTTTATGCTTCCAGTTTGATTAGTGAAACAGTAACGTTTTTTATATTACCGTCTAAAGCGCTAGCTAAAAATGATAGCCCTGCGGCAATAGAATCTTTTAATGACTTTACTATATTTTTTGTTATCACCAAATTTGAAAATCTTTTTGGGGATTTCCCCGAGTACACTAGTGATTTAAGTTCACCATTTGATATCCCAGGTCTGTTAGCTTTGGTTGATTCCTTGGCTAGGCGAGCCCTCGCTTGTCTATTTACGGCCCCTTTTCCTGCGGTTTTTAGGCCTACTCCTGAGCGTTTTAGTATATTTAAGATTTTAACCGTTGCCACAGCTGATGCGCTTGCGCATAGCTGGGATATACCATCCACACGAACGGGGTAAAGTTTAATCATGTGGAGCGAAAGTATAAGGCCTGCGCTAGGTGTACAGGTTTTGTTGTGATGACTTGGTCGTTTTTTGATCAAGGCTGCTCGGTTTTTCGGTTTTTATTTTTTGCTGCATAGTTTCGAAATGGAGGTTATAGTTTGGCCTGCATTAACAAAATAGCCTACAATATAGGCGATTTCAGCACAGGTTTTAATTTGCCTGAAGCTAAAGGAAGAGGATGGGCGGCTGTCAATTCTCTATTTTTTAATATGTCATATGATTGGTTCTATAACTCCATTTTGAGAGGGGTGCCTGTCCCACTAGTTTTGCTGAATACTGTAAATCGATCATAGAGTGATTAAGCCATGAGTTCTTTTGGAACGCGTTCGAGTATTAAAGTTGTTGCGATGTTTGGTATGCTAGCTTTGGCTAATAGTAATGCCATTGCTGAAAATAAAACGCTTATACCGTTGGAGGTGTATTGTCTTGTCGAGTCTGAAAATATGAAAGACCAAGCACCTGACGAATTTAGCAGCGAACTGGTGACATTGAGAGGTTATAGCGAAGGTGCTTTTGGCAAACGGGTACTACTTAAGACCGAGCGATATGAATTTTCCGTAAGTCCCCATGTTGTCGTGGGGCTAGCTGATACGGTTAAAATATTTGCCTTCAAAAATAGTATCATGGACCTCGATACTGGCACTGTAGTGTCTGGATATAGTGCTACGGGCATTGGCAATAGAGACCCGCGCAGGGCAACGCTGACATTGGTTACTCATGAACGCAATCGGGGCAGGTTGGTGCCGCAGGCTAGATTGGAATTCGATTGTTTTGAGCGTAGGTGAGGGCGAGGGGGGAGGTAGTCAGATTTTTAATCTAAATATTCAGAAGCCATTTATCGTCAAGTGCGAACTCGCGATCAGATTAATGCATTTTTTTCTATGCGAGCCAGAGCGTATTTATGACTAAGTCGATATTTGCGGCGGCGATATGTGCATTAGCAGTCCTCGTGACAGTAATCGACGCAGTTGATTTAGTTCTCTCGCCCCTAACAAAACACGGCCCTGTCCAGGTGCTCTCTTATCATAAGCATCCGGTGTTATTCATAATTTATTTGGCTGTTTCTATCCCCCTTTTTGGGGGGATAGGGTATCTGCTTTGCTGGTCTGTCATAGTCAATTTCTCGCAAAAAAAGGAAGATGGAAAACAACTTGTTTTAATGGAGCAAAAAAAGAAGGAAAAGCAAGCCCACTTGGAGCAACTAAAGCAGCAGCGACAGAGTAGGCAGAAAAAACCACGAGGAAAAAGAACTAATAGTAGGCCGTAGAATATTAAAAGCTAACTGTCCTCCTGCACACCTTATCACCACAATCCCTAATCTACAGTAAACTTCTGGATGCGAGCATTTGGAGCAAAGTAAGAAGTGCAGTAAGAAGTGCCTGTCCCACCGCGTTTGCACGAGCCGGGTAAAATAATCGCGTTGAACTGAGATTATAAGGACTGTGCTAGATGCGAAGGTTTTGCTGTGCCTGTGATTTGTGGTGAAGGTGTGGTTTGGCTGTTTATTGATCAATATGGCTGTGTTTCCTGGTCTGTTTTGGAGGAATGGTTGATTGGGCAGTATTGGCCTAGGTAGTGCCCATCCAGAAACAGCCGTTTCCCATGAATCATAAATTGAATCGAACGGCGTTAAAGTTATTGGCCGTGACGCTAAGCAGGACGGGTTTTATTT
>NVTH01000212.1 GCA_002401525.1 Moraxellaceae bacterium
GGATGAAATTATGCGTTTAATCACGACAAATGAGTAAGAATCCTGGATTGAGGGTCCTCTACAGGGCATTAAATATGCGGGCTGTGGGAGGTTATGTCTTTTTTAGACGGAAAATCCTTAGTACCCCATTAAGGATTATAAGACAAGTTCGGGTTGAGCCATCTTTCAGCTTCGTTCAAGCTGATGTCTTTACGGGTGGCGTAGTCTTCTACTTGGTCTTTGTTTATTTTGCCTACCCCAAAATATTTTGATTGCGGATGAGAAAAGTAATAACCACTGACGGAGGCCGCAGGCCACATGGCGTAATGTTCCGTGAGTGAAATTCCTGCTTTGAGTTCGGCATCGAGAAGCTTAAATAAAGTTCCTTTTTCAGTATGGTCCGGACAAGCTGGGTAGCCGGGAGCAGGGCGTATGCCTTGGTATTTCTCTTTGATTAATTCTTGATTGGTAAACTCTTCCACGGGTGAATAGCCCCAGAACTCTTGCCTAACCCGCTGATGCATTTGTTCTGCAAAGGCTTCCGCAAGGCGATCAGCGAGGGCTTTGACCATAATGCTGTTGTAGTCGTCGCCTTTTTCTTCGTATTCTTTAGCAATTTCATCCGCGTTGATGCCGGTGGTGACTGCAAAGCCGCCGATGTAATCGTCTGAATTCATCCCTTCTGGTGCGATAAAGTCTGCCAAACAGAGGCTTTCTTTTTTAACTTTTTTATCGTGTTGCTGACGCAGAAAGTGAATGGTTTCGAGCGTTTGGCCACGAGATTCATCTTCATAAAGTTGTACGTCGTCGTCCCCAATACGATTAGCGGGCCAGAATCCAATCACTCCGCGGGCGCGGATTAGGCTTTGATCAATCAATTGGTCGAGTATTATTTCAGCGTCGTGAAAAAGCTGAGTGGCCGCTTCACCGACTACTTTGTCGGTTAGTATCTTGGGGTATTTTCCGGCTAAATCCCAGGTGATAAAAAACGGCGTCCAATCAATAAATTCTTTGATGGATTTTAAATCGTAATCTTCGAATACCTTAATGCCGGTAAATTGCGGTTTGGGTGGCGTGTAGTTTTGCCAGTCGATTGAAAATGATTTCTCTCGTGCCGCGCTGATGGTGATTCGTTGGGCTTTGGCGGTTCTATTTTTATTGCGTTCGCGAACGCCTTCGTATTCTTCCCTACGTTCTGCAACAAACGGTGTTTTTAATTGCTCGCTTAACAGCTGTGTAGCAACGCCCACGCTGCGAGAGGCGTCTGGCACGTAGACGGTAATATCATTGGTATACTGAGGTTCTATTTTTACTGCGGTATGGGCTTTCGAGCAGGTGGCGCCGCCGATTAATAATGGGAGATGGAAATCCTGCCGTTGCATTTCCCGGGCTAGATGAACCATTTCATCAAGGGAGGGGGTAATTAATCCGCTGAGGCCGATTATATCCACTGATTCTTCGATGGCTGTTTTTAAAATGGTTTCTGCAGCGACCATTACGCCCAGGTCGACTACTTCGTAGCCATTGCATTGCAGCACCACCCCGACAATATTTTTGCCGATGTCGTGCACGTCACCTTTTACGGTGGCCATCAAAATTTTGCCTTTTGATTTCCGACCTTCGCCTTTTTCTGCTTCGATAAAGGGCACTAGGTGCGCCACTGATTGCTTCATCACACGTGCGCTTTTAACCACTTGAGGCAAAAACATTTTGCCGTCACCGAAAAGATCTCCCACGACATTCATGCCCGACATCAATGGGCCTTCGATAACCTCGACTGGCCGTTTGGCTTGCAGTCGCGCTTCTTCGGTGTCTTCAATAATGTAAGTGTTGACGCCTTTGACCAAGGCGTGTTCGAGGCGTTTCTCAACACTTAATTCACGCCAAGATAGGTCTTCTACTTTTGCCTTGGCGCCAGGACCGCCACGATATTGCTCGGCAACCTCCAATAAACGGTCTGTTCCGTCGGGCCGTCGATTTAAGATGACGTCTTCGACCGCTTGCTTTAAATCTTTAGGAATGTCTTCGTAGATTGCCAGTTGTCCGGCATTGACGATGCCCATGCTTAGGCCGGCTTTTATGGCGTGATAGAGGAATACTGCATGGATGGCTTCCCGCACCGGACTGTTGCCCCGAAAGGAAAAAGAGACATTACTAACCCCACCGGAGATCTTGGCGTGAGGCAGGTTTTTTCGGATGTATTTGCAGGCGTTGATGAAATCCACTGCGTAATTATTATGTTCATCGATTCCGGTGGCAACGGCAAAAATATTCGGATCGAAAATAATGTCTTGAGGCGGGAAGCCCACTTCATCCACTAGTATTCGATAGGATTTTTCACAGATTTCAATCTTGCGTTGTTCGGTATCCGCCTGGCCCTGTTCGTCGAAGGCCATCACGATGACTGCCGCGCCGTATTGCATGCACAGTTCGGCTTTTTCAATAAAATCTTGTTTGCCTTC
The DNA here is from genome assembly GCA_002401525.1 of Moraxellaceae bacterium. Taxonomy (GTDB): domain Bacteria; phylum Pseudomonadota; class Gammaproteobacteria; order Pseudomonadales; family UBA3067. Next base: position 2,442 of record NVTH01000212.1, read on the forward strand.
CTTCATACTGATGGAATTGACAATGCCTTTGCCTTGGATGCACTGCAGTCCCGCTTCTATGATTTCCCACTTAGAGGAGTCGATCATAATGGGTACGCGGCAAATATCAGGTTCGGAAGCAATCAAATGTAAGAAGGTGACCATGGCTTGCTTCGATTCAAGCATGCCTTCATCCATGTTGATGTCGATTATGGGAGCGCCGGCTTCCACCTGCTGACGGGCCACTTCAAGTGCGGTGTCGTAATCCTCTTCGATGATTAATCGTGCAAATCGTTTTGAACCAGTAACGTTGGTTCTTTCGCCGACATTCACAAACAAGGTGTCTTCACTAATGCTGTAAGGCTCTAAACCACTGAGGTGGCAATGCGGTGCTAGATCGGGCTTTTGGCGAGGTGGGTGCTTGGCCACGGCATTGGCGATGGCTTCGATGTGTGCTGGACTGGTGCCACAGCAGCCGCCGATGATATTAACGAACTGGCTGGAGGCAAACTCTTCCACAATGGCGACCATTTCTTCCGGCGTTTCGTCGTATTCGCCGAATTCGTTGGGCAGACCTGCATTGGGGTGAGCGCTGACGTAGGTATTGGATATTTTTGAGAGAGTTTCGACGTAAGGTCTGAGTTCGGCAGCTCCTAAAGCACAGTTAAGCCCGATGGAAAGAGGCTTGGCGTGTGCAACGGAGTACCAAAATGCTTCACAAGTTTGACCGGAAAGAGTTCGGCCACTGGCATCAGTAATGGTGCCAGAAATCATTATGGGTAATTCTTCGCCCGAGTCTTTAAAATATTTTTGTACTGCAAAAATGGCAGCTTTTGCGTTTAAGGTGTCAAATACGGTTTCGATTAGGATGATGTCGCTGCCGCCTTTAACCAAGGCTTCTGTGGCGGTGTAATAATTGGCGACTAATTCATCAAAGGTGACGTTTCGAAAACTTGGATTGTTGACGTCCGGGGACATTGTCGCCGTGCGGCTGGTGGGGCCGACTACGCCAGCAACGAAGCGCGGTTTATGCGGTGTTTTTGCCGTGAATTCGTCAGCGATTTCACGGGCGATTCGAGCGCTTTCAAAATTTAGCTCAGCGACTAAATGCTCCATGTTGTAGTCCGCTTGGGAGACTACGGTTGAATTGAAGGTGTTGGTTTCTAGAATGTCAGCGCCGGCTTCTAAATAGGCTTGATGAATTTCGCGAATGATCTTTGGTTGACTTAAAGAGAGTAAGTCGTTGTTACCTTTGACGTCTTGCGCGTGTTCTGTAAATCGACTGCCGCGATAATCTTGCTCTTCAAGGTGATAGCCTTGGATCATGGTGCCCATGGCGCCATCCAAAATAAGGATTCGGTCTTCTAAGGCGGAATACAGGGATTTAATACGTTCTAACCGAGGGCTCATAAAGGATTCGTTTCCAGGACTGTGAGGATCGCTAAGGCGGCCTAGTGCTTGGCATTGTGTTTGCGCTGTCGATGCGTTGTCTATGCAATGGCCATTTGAAGCCGTTAAGTTTAACAGAATCTTAGTAATTACGTCTTGGGGAGTTTAGCTTTGATTATCAATGATAACCGCCTATTTAAGAGCAATACATTTGAGGGTGCGGCAGGTTTGAATAGGGTATATAATGGGTGTTTATAGTTGACTAAATTGGTAGGGTTTAAATGTCTGAGCAATACGTTAAGATCACCGAATCGGCACAAGAATATTTGGCTGAATTATTAGCGAAACAGGAAGTTGAGGGGATCTCTGTGAGGGTTTTTGTCGAAAACCCCGGTACCCCTAGGGCTGAGTGCTGCATGGCTTATTGTGCTCCGGAAGAGCTCATTGAAACCGATTTGAAAATGGAGCTGGATCATTTTTCGGCCTACATTGAAGACGCCAGTGTCGATTATCTTGTCGACGCGGTGATTGATTATTCGAAGGACAGTATGGGAGGTCAGCTGACTTTTCGCGCCCCTCGTTCCAGAGTGCCTCAATTAGGGCCTAATCCTAGCCTTGAAGAACGCATTAATTTCGTGCTTCATAATGAAGTCAATCCCTCTCTTGCGTCACACGGTGGCAATGTTTCCTTAGTGGAGTTAGCGGATAATGAAGAAACTGCAGTGCTTCAATTTGGCGGGGGATGCCAGGGTTGCTCAGCGGTGGACATGACGTTAAAGGACGGCGTTGAGAAAACCTTGCTGGAACAAATCCCTGAGCTTAAAAAAGTCGCCGACGTCACTGATCACAGTAATACCGATAACGCCTATTATTAGACGTTGCTAAGTTGACTTAATTTAATGACTAATAATAAAAACTAAGGCAGTCTGTTCCTTTTTTGGAGGCTGATTATGGATCGATACAAACCTTTATATATTTCCACTTATGTGGGCGCAGTGTTTCTAACGTCCTTTGCAATTCTTTACCATTTTTTCACCGCCACCGTGAATCTCGCGTGGCTTGGTGCGGCAATCGCGATGTGGCCGGTGACATTAATGTTTGTGAGATTTGGAACGCTTAACGTGGTGCGTACCTCAAAAAATATGAACTCGTTAATTGGGTTGGTGGTTTTTGGGGCGGTGTTGTCTCTTTTGGGTGCCAGATTAGACGTTACTGCGGAAGCCAATTGGGTTCCTGTTTCCTATGCATTAGTGGGGCTGCTGGGTTTTTTAGTGTATGTATTTTGGTATTCTCGCTTTGATCGCGGGGATAACCGAATCATTAAAGTGGGCCATAAGCTACCTTCCTTTGTACTGTTCGATGTGGAAGGCGCTGAGCTTAGTGAGCGGGATTTTACGGGCAAACCCACGCTCTTTATGTTCTACCGAGGCAATTGGTGTCCGTTTTGTGTGGCACAAATTAAGGAGTTGGTGGCCCAATACAAGGAGATTATAGCGCTGGGCGTCGATGTGGTTTTGGTAAGTCCTCAGTCTCAACAGAATACGCGAACACTAGCAAAGAAATTTGATGTGCCCTTTAAATTTTTAGTGGATGAAGACAATAAGGTGGCGGAAACCTTTGAGATATTAAATGAGAATGGGACGCCACTAGGGCTTGGCTTGTTGGGGTATGAATCGGACACTGTTTTACCCACGGTCTTTATTACGGATCAGCAGGGTAAAATAGTCTACGTCGATTTAACTGATAATTATCGAGTAAGGCCCGAGCCTGAAGCATTCCTGAATATTTTAAAAGGCGTTGTAGAGGCCGCCTGATATTGTGGTGATGGGTGCGTTAGCGCTAAAGAGAATAAAAAAGGCGACCTAAGGTCGCCTTTTTTATTATTGCCGCATAGCACCGAAGCAGTGATTGTTTAAAGGTTTTATTTTTCGATTCGCTTCGGTAGTACATCCCTAAGTTTGTTTGCCATGTCAGTCAATGACTTCTCGGTGGTTTCCCAATCAATGCAGCCATCCGTAACAGAAACTCCGTATTTCAATTGGCTCAGGTCCTGGGGGATTTTCTGGTTGCCAGCATTGATGTTGCTTTCAATCATAAGGCCCAGAATGGAACGGTTACCCTCTAATATTTGTTGAGTGACATCATTAATTACTGAGGGTTGGAGTTCCGGTTTTTTACTGGAATTAGCATGGCTGCAGTCAATCATTATGTTTTCGGCTATGCCAGCTCGCTGTAATTTTTCTTCGCAGTTCGCCACACTTGCCGCATCGTAATTGGGCTTGCCATTGCCTCCACGTAGAACGATGTGCGCATAGGGGTTGCCAGCGGTGTTAATGACAGCTACTTGACCTTCGTTGTTGATGCCTAAGAAATTGTGTGGGCTGGCAACAGAATGCAGTGCATTAATCGCTACTTCTAGGTTTCCGTCAGTGCCATTCTTAAAGCCTACTGCGCTGGATAGTCCGCTGGACATTTCTCTGTGTGTTTGAGATTCAGTCGTGCGCGCCCCGATTGCGGACCAAGCAATCATATCTTGTAAATACTGCGGAGAGATGGGGTCTAACGCTTCGGTTGCGGTCGGTAAGCCTAGTTCGGCTAGGTCAATCAAAAGCTTACGACCAATATGCAGACCTTCTTCAATTTCGAAGCTGTCGTCTAAATGAGGGTCGTTGATAAGACCTTTCCAACCGACAGTAGTGCGCGGCTTCTCGAAATAGACCCGCATGATCAAAAACAAGGTATCGGAAAGCGTATCAGCGAGTTGTTTGAGTCGGTTGCCGTAATCTATCGCGGCTTTCACATCGTGAACAGAGCAGGGGCCAATCACCACCATCATCCTAGGATCTTTTCGGTCAAGGATGTTTTGAATGGTTTCACGACCCGCTAATACGGATTGGGCGGCCTTATCGCTAGTAGGCACCTCTTTTTTAAGCTGAGAGGGAGTAATAAGAACGTCTTGGGCTCGAATATTGACGTTTTCTATCTTTTTATCCTGCATGAGTCTGTTTCCACCAATTTTAGGACCCAGGAGTATAATCGAAACCTGTCTAAGAGGTGTAGCCCTTTTGGTGGGATTTTTAACGTCAATAGTCCATTACTGGATGGCATTATACACTTAGAGCCTTGTTTATATTGCTTTTAATAGCGTTGGGCTTTAAGTGGTGTCGTGTGCAAAATGTGCTTAATTTAGCGGATGTTAGGTTTCATAAAAAGTGCCAAATCGCTAAAAAAAAGCTTCAAAACATGTCTAGGGCCCCCTGTATTCTTGGACGCTTTGTATTGATCAATGCCTTGATTCCATAGCTTTGATTTCAATTCCTTGAGCTAATCTTAAATGAGGGAATAAGAATTTTTTTGCATAGGCAAAGACCCTCTTGATGAATTAAGTTTATGGTTAGTTTGACGTGATAAAACGAGTAATGTATTGGGTTGCGTTGTTGGCAGCGAGCCTTTGCTGCAGCCTTGTAGTTGGCAATGACTTTGTTAGTAAAGACTTTATTGTAAGCGGTGTTATTGCCGATGACTTTCCCGCCGATGATTTTGCCCAAATCGACAGTTCAGAAGAAAAGGTCAATGTTGGTTTGTTTTTGAAATATTTCGAGGACGCTGAGCAGCAGCTGACGATAAAGAACGTAGATACTTTGCCTATTCTCGGGCAGTTCAAGAAATACCAAGGCAAGGTATTTAATGCCGGTTATTCTAAATCAAATTATTGGCTGCATTTTGAATTCCAGGTGAATGATCTCGAAAATCATGAATTATCGCGCTATTTGGAGATTGATAATTCTCTGTTAGGCGTTTTAGAAATCTATCAGCGTAATTCAGAGGGTGGTTTTGAGGTAATCAAAACAGGCGTTAATAATTATACCCACTCCGCGCTTATTCATTACAGCTCATACCTTTATCCGCTGAAATTTGCTAGCAATGAGCCAATGGAGTTTTTTATTAAAGCGTCATCGTCATCGTCGGTGACTGTGCCGATCTATTTGTGGCGTCCGGATATATATCTGAAGAGTAAGTCAGATCAAAGAATATTCTACGGTATTTTATACGGCATTATGTTGACGATGTGCATTTATAACGTATTTTTATTTTTTGCGATTAGGGAATCATGCTACTTATTTTACAGTTTATACGTGATCGCAATTCTGTCGATCGTGAGCGCTTACAGTGGAATTACAGCGCAATATTTCTTAAGTAATTCCCCGCTAATGTTGACCCGTTCAGTTTCGATAAGCGGAATGTTGGCAATCTATTTTTCTTGCCAATTCACGCGAGGTTTTTTACACATAGAAAGTTATAGTCCTAGAGCAGATCAAGTATTTAACCGTTTTTCACAGTTGATGTTAATGATGATTCCGCTTCTTTGTATTGAATTTATTCGTGAGAAAATAATATCGGTGTCGGCGGCCTTGCCGTTGCTTTGGATAGCGATAAGCTTTTGGGTAGGACTATTGGCCTTGAAAAATAACATCCGAGAGGCTCGATTCTATATCGCCGGATGGGCCATGTTACTTATCTCTATTTTGGTTTTGGTGCTGAGCCTATTTGATGTGTTCCCAGTAGGATTTTATTCTGAACATGGCTTTAAAATAGGCGTGGTATTGGAGTCAATCGTTTTCGCCTACGCACTAGCAGATCGAACCCATAATATGCAACGAGAAAGAGTCATGTTGCAAAAGTCAGTGCTGCAAATTTCAGAGCGCAGCAACAAAATTAAAGATGAGTTTCTTGCCACGATAAGTCATGAGTTTCGCACGCCGATGAATGGCGTATTGGGCGCATTACAAATGATGCGATCAGTACCAGTCTCTAACGAAGGCGTTAGGTACTTGAAAATTGCTAACCGATCAGCGTCTGATATGATGGACATTATTGATGGTATTCTAAATTTTACTGAGGTTCGATCGGGAAATCTAAAAGTTAAGAAACAACAGTTTGCGCACCTCGATTTAGTCACTAAAATTACTTGGATTTATCAAAAGAGATTTAAAGAGAAAGGATTGAAGTTCGAAACTAAATTCTCTGCTGAAACGGATCAATTGGTTAATGGCGATATGGAAAAGATTGAACAAGTCATCGTCCAAGTGCTTGATAATGCCTTAAAATTTACCCATGAGGGATCTGTTAGTTTTGAGGTGAGCGGTTCGCTGAGTGAGGATGGAAACGAAATTGGCATCAATTACTTGGTGTCTGATACAGGCGTAGGCATCACCGAAGAGAGAAGCGAGCAGGTTTATGAGGCTTTTCGGCAACAAGACTCTTCAAATACCCGCGCATACGGTGGCCTCGGTATTGGGATGGCGATTAGTCGACGACTATTAGAATTAATGGACGGCAGCATTAGCTTTTCTGGAAACGATGGTGGTGGGACGGTATTTGAGATTGCGATAGTGTACGAGATATACCGAAGGCCAATGAGTCAAGCCAAGGACGATATAAGACGCAAAAAAATTGAAGCTAATCGTAAATCTAATTCAGAACCTGGCCACATAGCAGTCAATTCCAGAATTCTTGTGGTGGAAGATAATCTTGTCAATCAAATGATATTAAAGTCGATGCTCAAAAAAATGGGTTATCAGACGTTGGTAGCCGGTAATGGCCGAGAAGCGGTTGTTTTGCTCGAGCACGAGACTGTGGATGCTATTCTGATGGATTGTCAAATGCCTGTAATGGATGGATATGAAGCCACACGAGAAATTCGTTGCTTGACCAATAGCAATTGCGATAAACCAATCTTAGCGGTAACAGCCAATGTGATGGCCACTGATAGGGGGAAATGTTTAGAGTCAGGCATGGATGATTATATTAAAAAACCTGTCAGCACGGAAATTATTAAAGAAAAACTAGATCATTGGCTGAGCCCTGAGCACGCGTTAGCTCGTGGTAAAGGTAAGCCTGATAGCAATACAGATTTGGAACATTAAAAGTTAATAGAGCGATAAAATCGTCTTTGAAACTGAAATCTTTGATTTACAAAATGGGGTTGTTTTGGATTTTTCGAACCCAAGGTTGATAAGATTTAAGCTTTGGCGGAAGCTTCTGTAATGCATCGCGAGCCGCTTGTTTCGTGGTATATTTTCCTACAGTTGCTGCATACCACCTTTTTCCTTCTTTGATAAACTCGATGTAATTAATTTGATTTGGGTTGAGACCATTTTCCGTAATGAAGGGGGCGATGGCTTGTCGATTGGAGGTGGCCACTAATTGCACGGTATAAAATTGAATATTTTCGGGTGACGAGGAATTGTTTGGGCGAAGGTTCGCTGAGTTATTTTGTTTTTGTTGCGGTTTCGGTTGAGACTGAGACCGAGATTGGCCTTCGGGCTGATTTTTATTTTCGGAAGAGCTTTGTTTTGTATTGCTTGAATTCGGCGAGGTGTTTTTTGAGATCGGTGGTGCCGCAGTCATTGGTGGAGGTGACGGTGATGCTAATGTATTGGCGGTTGCTGAGTTTTCTTCCGTCGGTGCTTTCAATAGCGACCGGCTATTCGCTAGCCAGTGGTCATTGCTATAGGCTTTGATAATGGGGTGGTTTAAATCGTTGGGGTCATTTAAACCCCAATTTCGTTTATGAATCCCGGTGACAATTAGACGAATAACGGCAGATTCGATGGCGTCCAACACGATCACTTGGGTGGGTTCATTGCGTGTGAATCCCGTTTCAAGTTCAAGTAAGCGTTTAAATTTGACGAATCGAAACACCCCAAAATTGACTTGTACGGATAGAATTGCGCGCGTTACCGAGACCGAATTGACAATTTTTCCAGAATAGATGTCAACGGCTCTCAAGCTGATGGTCACTTGATCAACGCGGTATTGTTCTGAACCGCCTATGCCGAAGTATTTGGCCCCCATGCCACCGGTTCGTATGTCTGTGTCGTAGGCAATTATTCCACCTTCGATAATAATGTTGGCGCCTAATAAAGGGTTTAAATCAGCATTGGGCTGGGTTTTTTTTAAGGTGGCACGAATGATTTTTCGCTCGGTTAAAATGTTTTGTAGACCTTCACGCTCTACCGGGATAAACCATCCCGAATCCTCTAGCGCACCGACTAACATTGCACTGGCGCCTTGGGTTACGGCCGTCGAAAAAGAACTTGCGGGTGGGGGTTTGTATTGACCCGTTTGATCCCTGAATCCGTAAACAGCAGTGACTATTCGTCCTTGGGATTGAGGTAAATTAATTAGGTCCATGTGAATGTCGCTAGGGGTATCCCAGTCGCGAATTTTATGCAGCGGGCCCACTAAATGATCGCTAATAGTTTTTGATACGGAGCGGGTCATTTGGCAGCCGCTCAGTATTACAGAATTCAATAAAAGAAAACTAAACAATAATCCAATTGATCGATATTTGAATAAATCCATTTCTATTCTAAAAACTTGATTCTACGCTAAAGGTCGTTGCCTCTCCGGTAATGCGGTCGGTCGTCGATACTTGGACTCTACCATCGCCAAGATCAATTATATCGATAATAAAATCGGTGGTTTCCGTCTGGCCTGGAATTAAATTTCCTTCTTCGTCGACAAATGTTTGAGAAAGTGTATTTGTGAGCCGATTAAGCAGTGCTCGTTGCAGGCGATCATTGAATTCTTCCAAAGGACTAATCTCATCATCTTCTTCTTGAGCGGGGTCTTTTAATTTATTTTGTGCTTGAGCTGAATTCATTAGCACGCTGCCATTCAGGTAGTTACCACCGAATGAAGGGTTATTAGGGACATAAATTAATGAGGAAGCGAGCAGTGATGCGGGCGTTAAAAGTCCAAAAACTATTGTTATAAATACTAATCGAATGAGGGGAGGGCGGCCAATCTTTTGATACTTCATTATAAGTGTTTAACCTGTTCGATATCGAGTCTCTGTAATAGTTCGTCAAAGTGGATGCTGGTTTTAAACTAAATGAATGATTAATGGGCGATTTAAGCGTTTATAGTCACTACTTCAGTGTAGTTGATAGGCATTGACCGTGCTGAATTTGGCGGGTTGAAGGTTTTGGCTTTATCTTCTTTGGAGGGGAACGTTGTTTTCAGTTTTAGTCTTAAGTTGATGTTCAGATCGATGTTCGGCTTTAGTTTTTCGTATTTGTAACGTTACCATTCGTCTGGTGTCATATCAGGATCAAACCGTCGTCCACGTTGATTGTTTTGATGGGGTAAGTTGGGAGTGCGGGGGCTTCATGCCCCCTACCCAAGAGGTGGGTGTCTAGAATCCTTGTAAAATACTTGCTGAGTTGCCATTTCCTTTTTGTTTTACGAATGCTTGCTGATTGGTGCCTTGTTGACATACTGCAGAGTTATTGCGGTCACCCAATTGTTTGACTCGAAGTAAGTTGTCCGTGCCATGTTGAGACGCAAAGGCGTAGTTTCCGTCACCTTGTTGTAGCAGGCGGC
>NVTH01000213.1 GCA_002401525.1 Moraxellaceae bacterium
GCATAATAGTTTTTATTCATTGAGGTAATATTTTAAAACCAAACTAATTTAATCCCGGCTCGTAATTCTGCAAGATCAAATATAGGGCATCGCTAGATTCAAATAACAACTCAACGATCTATTTTTCGACCCACCATCAACTTAAAAGAATTAAACTATGAATGACATCTACCAACCACCCGCTGCCGAAGTCACCACATCAATCCCAACCACCGCTGATTTTAAGCTCTATAAAATTTCCGGAGTGGGTCTGGCTACAGTACTAGGCTCCCCCATTGCGGGCGGAATATTAATGTCACAAAACTTCAGACGACTGGGCAACCAGGCAGCCGCAAATAAAACCTTAGTCCTTTCTATACTCGGGACAATTGCCGTTTTTGTGATTGCTTATTTTATACCGGAAAATATTGATGTCCCCGGCGCGGCGCTGACAGTGCCTCAACTTATTATTATGATCATGCTGACAAAACAATTTCAGGAAAGTGACATTAAACAACACCAGGAAGCTGGAGGCATCATGGCCTCTAATTGGAAAGCGTTTGGCATTGCAATATTGGTAGTACTCGGATTGATTGCACTTGCAACACCGTTTGTTTATTTCTAGACCACACAGCAAACTCATTCCCGCTAGGCTCAAGAAAATGAAACCGTCGCCCCCCTGGAAATGAAAAAATAGGCTTCAGAATCTCGCCTTCGGATTGCTCAATTTTTGCCAGCGTCGCTTCTAGGTCATTGCTGTAAAAGATCAGTAGCGCAGCACCATTTTGGGTAGACGAGGACTCAGCGGCCTTAAAAAACCCACCATCAAGCCCCTCACCTGAAAAGGCCGTGTAGTCGGGGCCAAAATCTTCAAATGACCAACCAAACACCACACTAAAAAACTTTTTAGTGGCCGAAATATCTTTTGCAGAAAATTCTACATAATTGAGTTTTTCATGTTGATTCATAATGTCCCACTTTTATCGGTTTCTATTGGACTGAAATTCCGGGTGATGGCATTACAGGTTCAAATTAGTATTATTTATTTTTTTCATATCTCTGCCTATTGCTTCGCTCATTGAACCAGTCAGATTTTGATTCACAATAGATTTCATAATGTGGTTTAGGGATATCACCCTCGGTCACGGTGCCAAGCCTTAACCGAATGGTTTCGGGCATATCGGTTCTTTGACTGTACAACGGGCTACCGCATTCCCCACAAAATACCCGCTTTTTTTGAGGGCTAGAAAAGAACGTTTTAAGCGCGCCCTCGCCACGGGTCAATTTAAAGTTCGCCAATTCGATAGGAGCATTAGTGACAAATGGAGTCCCCTGGGCTTTTTTGCATTGATTGCAATGGCACATTACCACCTCATCAAACGAACCCTTGTATTCGTACTGAACCGCCTCACAAAGACAACTGCCTTTTATCATTTTGTACTCACTTAAACGTGTTATTTATTAAAACTAAAACAGGCTTTCAAATCTCCGCCTCTACTTTTCCGTCAACATTACAACCATCGCCTCACCTTGTCGGTATACGCTGTAAATTGCTCGCCAAATAAATTAGTCAACATTTCTTCCTCAGGTTTAATCTGAAATTGATTCATGTACCAAACAAACCCCAAAGAAAACAGTAAAGCATATACGTTAGTTAAATAAATGGCCCACGCAAGTAGAAAAAGTAAAAATCCAACGTACATTGGATTACGCGTTATTTGATAAACGCCTGACGTAACCAACGACGTCGCTTCTTGAGGAACCATGGGATTAACAGTCGTATCAGATTTCTTAAAGGAAAGCACGCCAAACAAAGCAAACGCTAGCCCTACCATAAATACAATACCTGCAACCGCGAATGAGATAGATTTTGAAACGATTACTCCAGGAAGAAACATCGACAAACACCACATCAATATCCCGAAAATTATCACCAGGAATAACGGCGGAATTTTTAACTCAAGGCTTTTCATTTTTCTCTCAACTAAATTATCTTACGACAACCACGCTAAAAACTAATCAGCATAATATTCCTGATGAATACGCCGACAAAAATCAACTAAATTCGCATACTTTCTAGCCATTTCAATAAGCGGATTATTTAATTCTACAATGGTGACCTGCGAAACAAATGCATAAACCACCGCATCTAAGACGCTGGGTGTATCGCCAAAGAAATAAGTTTTATCGGACAATATTGTCGACAAGCTGTCTAAAGTACTTTCCGCAATTCTCATTATTTCCTGATCACTATGCTTTCCTATCCCATGCTTAACCAATGCGCTCTTAACCCCTCGTCGCGCCACAACCGGAACAATAACCTTAAGGGGAAATGGCATGCTGCCAAAAAACGTTTCTTTAACGGTGGGCCATGTATCGTCTCTCATCCAACGAGAATACACGATACACCAATAAAAATTCTCATCTAAAGATTTTATTATTAAGTTTGCAATAGCTTTTTGTTCTTCTGTAATCCCATCCTCTAAAGGCGCTTTATATTTTTCTTTTAGATGATCAAAAATAAAAAAAGAATCTGCAATCACTTGTTCCCCGTCTTTAATGTAGGGAAGCTTACCTTTTGGGGCTTTTTTAAAATCATTAAAATCAGAGGACGATTCAAAGTCAATCCCCGACATTCTCATATAAGCATCTACTTTTAGTACAAACGGACTTGCATCAGCAAGCCCAAAATTCCCCCCAAAACCGTACAACGTAATCATACTTAACCCCTCAGAAATTCAATTTATTTTACCTGCATCGGTAGCGCGGCATTATACACTCAACTACTGCCCATACAATCAGCCATATAAAACAAGCCGACACGACCGCTAAAGCGATTCCCCCATGAACTCAAACCTAAAAACTCATTCTTTCTGCTATGCTGTGGACTCTTCTGAGCAAACTAAGTTTCAAATCATGCTCAGACACAATGCTAAAACACAATGCTAAAACACAGTGCTAAAACTTTAAGGAAATGGTAATAATGGCCACCATTGAATTCGAAGATACTCTTAAGCCAATTCATCTCGACCACTTAAAGGGCCAGTCTCCAGAGTTCATTCGCATTCATAATCATTTTTCAACTCAGCTATTGAGTCAAGGCCAACAATGCTCCGTCCTTATTAGCAGAGCGGCTGAAGCCCCCGAACATACGCTTTTGCAACTCTATAGCGCCATGCTCTATTTGTACGACATGACAACCACTAGCTTTTCAACCGTTCGAGTAAGCACACATAAGATACTCGAAAAAAAAGGCCTCACAAACTACGAAAAAGCCCTCGCGAATGCAGTCCTCGCCACTGCCAATAATCAGTTCAGTAGAGCAATCAACCTCTTTGAAGCCATCACTCAACAATTCCCCCAGGACTTAATTTCATTTAAGTTTTGTGAATACCTTTATTTTATTTGTGGTTATGATTTTTGCAAAACGCGCTTCTTAAACCACAGCGCTCGACTTGCCTCGCTCCACGCCAGTAATCCGTACTTATTAGCCAGCCATGCATTTGCACAAAGTTTAAACAAAGCATTTACTCAATCAGAACAAACAGCACTCAAAGCCATCGACATTGAACCAGTCAACCCCTGGGCTCACCATGCCCTCGCTCACGTCTATTTAATGCAAGGGAAAATTGACAAAGGCCTATCAGACTTAGAATCCTTTGCACCGCTTTGGCGTAAAAGTGCTTGGACGGCGCTTTGCCATAATAGCTGGCACTTAGGTCTATTCATGATCGCAAACTTAAAATTACAACAAGCCGAAGACTTGTGCATGCGACAGCTTTGGGACGGCATGCAGGAACATCAATTTGTTCACATTGATTTTGATGTAATCTCGCTTCTTTGGCGATTGGAACTGGCCGGCCATACCGTTAACCCCAGCTTATTTGCATTATTTCGTGACCATCTCACTGACCACATCAACCACTTCGTTTGCCCTTATCAAACCGCGCACTATATCTACGCCTTGGTGAAAGCCGGTGAAATTGAGCTTGCGGACAATCTTGTCATACAAGCTGAAAAGGAAAGCGAACGAATGCAGCCACAGGAACAGCAAACCTGGAGGCTTGCGCTGGTGTTTTTAAAAGGTGTTAATGCCTTCGTGAACGAAGATTATCACTTGGCGGCATCCTATTTAGAATCCTCTATCGCGGATATCAATCGTTATGGGGGCAGCGATGGGCAAATTGACCTGTTTTACCAGACCTATCTCTATTGCCTCATCAAGACCCAACAAACCCAGAAGGCCTCTCAAATCTTGCTACACCGCCTCAAGGAAAATGGACTCGAGCGCCGCCCTTACCCACTTGAAATGTATTGGAATTCACTTTTGTAAAAATCGCGTTTTTAGCCTTTAAGAACTGGGCAATCATTTTGCGCACACAACACCGCGCATAAAACACCCTAAAGTCCCTAAATATGGGCAATAAACTGGCGAAGCAGTTATCTTCGCGCTATATTCCTTTCCATTATAAAAACACCGGTCCGCCATATGAATAAACTTCATTTTGCGGTCAAATTTTATTCAAGTGACTTACATTTATTCTCGAATGTACACTTCATTGTTGGGGGTTCAATGCAATACCTCCGGCTGAAGATCGCTCAGCCCTCTCTTAGTCGATTATAGGAACTAAAACCCTCATGTCAGAATACTCACTGTTTACTTCCGAATCCGTTTCCGAAGGCCATCCAGATAAAGTTGCCGATCAAATTTCAGATGCGGTATTAGATGCAATGATTGCTAAGGATCCGCAATCCCGTGTTGCCGTGGAAACACTGGTGAAAACAGGCATGGTGGTGGTTGCAGGCGAGGTCACCACTCAAAGTTACGTCGACATTGAAGAAATCGTCCGCGCTGTAGTAGGCGGTATTGGTTACAACAGCTCAGACATTGGATTCGACTCCCAATCTTGTGCAGTCCTTAACGCCATCGGCAAACAATCCCCCGACATCGCCATGGGTGTGGATGAAGCCGACGATAAAGAGCAAGGCGCCGGCGACCAAGGCCTAATGTTTGGTTATGCCACCAATGAAACCGGCGTTTTAATGCCTGCCCCCATTACTTATGCGCATCGATTGGTTAAAAAACAAGCTGAAGTCCGGAAGAGTGGCAGCTTGAAATGGTTACGGCCTGACGCTAAAAGCCAAATCACTTTCCGTTATGAGAATGGCAAGCCCTGTGGTGTCGATGCGGTGGTTCTGTCCACTCAACACGATCCTGATATTGCTCAAAAAGACCTTCATGAAGCGGTAATGGAAGAAATCATTAAGCCGGTGCTGCCCGCTGAGTGGTTGTCCAAAGACACTAAATATTTCATCAACCCCACTGGCCAATTCATCATTGGCGGCCCCGTGGGAGACTGCGGCCTCACCGGGCGGAAAATCATCGTTGATACATACGGCGGCATGGCTCGTCATGGCGGCGGCGCATTTTCAGGCAAAGACCCCTCCAAAGTGGATCGTTCAGCCGCGTATGCCGCACGTTATGTGGCCAAAAACATCGTTGCAGCAGGCTTGGCGGATCGATGCGAAATCCAGGTCTCCTACGCCATCGGTGTGGCTGAGCCCACCTCCATTAGCGTCAACACTTTCGGTAGCGGCAAACTCTCCGACGATAAAATCAGTGAATTAATTAAAGAACATTTCGACTTGAGACCTAAGGGCCTCATCGCAATGCTCGACTTAAAACGTCCAATTTACCTAAGTACAGCGGCCTACGGCCATTTTGGCAGAGAAGACGTTGACTTCAGCTGGGAAAAAACTGACAAGGCGGAAGCGCTTAAAGCAAGCGTATAAATAAAAGCGTCCCCGATATAGACCCTTTTACTCAACAAAGACTCTTTTAATAGACACAGCAATACACACAGGAATTATTCAATGAGCGCCCAAATTGACGGCACCTTTAGCGACTATAAAGTAACTGACCTCTCTCTAGCAGATTGGGGCACTAAAGAAATCTCCATCGCAGAAACTGAAATGCCAGCACTCATGGCATTAAGAGAAAAATACGCCGCCGAGCAACCGCTCAAAGACGCGAAGATTCTTGGCTGCATTCACATGACCATTCAAACCGCCGTGCTGATCGAAACATTGATCGCTCTCGGCGCCGAAGTACGCTGGTCGTCGTGCAACATATTCTCTACCCAAGACCATGCTGCCGCCGCGATCGCAGCGCAAGGCATTGCGGTTTATGCCTGGAAAGGACAAAGCAACGAAGAAGGCATGTGGTGTATTGAACAAACCATTTTGAAAGACGGTAAGCCTTGGGACGTGAACATGATCCTTGATGATGGCGGCGATCTTACGGAGATGGTGCACCAGAAATACCCTCAGCTACTCGACAACCTTCACGGCATCACCGAAGAAACCACCACCGGCGTACATCGTTTGTTTGAAATGATGGAAAAAGGCGAATTAAAAGTGCCTTGCATTAACGTCAACGATTCCGTCACTAAATCCAAAAATGATAACAAATACGGCTGCCGACATAGCTTGAACGACGGCATAAAGCGCGGCACCGACATGTTATTGGCCGGCAAAAAAGCCTTAGTCATTGGCTACGGCGACGTAGGCAAAGGTTCTGCGCAAAGCTTGGCTCAAGAAAACATGATCGTTAAAGTCACCGAATGCGACCCTATTTGCGCCATGCAAGCCTGCCAAGACGGATTCGAAGTAGTCTCTCCGTATAAAAACGGCATTAACACCGGCAAATTAGAAGACATCGATGCAGCACTTCTGCAAAACACCGATCTAGTGGTGACCTGTACTGGTAATGTCGACGTTTGTGACAGCAACCTGCTGCAAAGCCTCAAATCCGGCGCAGTAGTGTGCAACATTGGTCATTTTGATAACGAAATCGATACGCCTTTCATGCGCGATAATTGGCATTGGGAAGAAGTAAAACCCCAAGTCCACAAAATCTACCGAAACGGCACTCCCGACCAAAAGCCCGAAGACAACGACCACATCATTTTGCTGTCTGAAGGACGCTTGGTAAACCTAGGCAACGCCACTGGGCATCCCTCACGTATTATGGACGGCTCGTTTGCAAACCAAGTGTTGGCGCAGATTTACTTATACGAGAAGCAATTCGCAGCCCTCGATGCGCAAGCAAAAGCAGCGGGTATCACCGTTGAAGTACTGCCTAAAAACCTCGACGAAGAAGTGGCCAATTACATGGTGGTAGGATTCGGCGGAGTGATGACTCAGCTGACTCAACAGCAGGCGGACTACATCAATGTCCCCGTGGAAGGCCCGTTTAAGGTTGAAACCTACAGGTACTAGACCTTCAAGTACTAGACCTTTAAGGACTAGACCTTCAAGTACGAGGCCTTTAATGAGAGTTCAACAATGAGCTCCATTCGCATCACGGCCTACTTAAGATTAATTTTCTAGGTAGGCCGCTCTACTCAAGCACTTTACACCGACTCAAGCTCTGGGTCGGCGGACACCACTATGACCGCGGCACAAAACTCCAAGAATAATTCAGCGTCCAAAAATTCAAAGCAATTTAGTTTTGAATTTTTCCCGCCTAAAACACCCAAAGGAGAAGAAAATCTCCGTAAAGTACATGCGGAACTTTCTAAAAAGAATCCTTCCTTCTTTTCGGTCACCTATGGGGCGGGCGGCTCTACTCGAGACGGCACGCTGAATACAGTGTTAGAAATGAACGCCAAGGGCATCTGTACCGCCCCGCACCTGTCATTCGGCAACGATAATGAAGACACGGTTCTTGAGTTAATCAATCAATACAAAGCCGCCGGCGTGACCCGCATTGTTGCGCTACGAGGGGATACTCCTGCGCAGTCCGACGCCTCTCAGCAATCCATAAGCGCCAACCAGCTAGTAGAGTTTATTCGTAAAAAAACCGGCGACCACTTTCAACTCGAGGTTGCTGCTTATCCGGAAATCCATCCGAAATCAGAAAGCTTTGAGACCGACCTACAATCTCTTAAAGCAAAATTTGAATCAGGTGCCAATAGCGCTATAACGCAATATTTTTACAATCCTGACGCCTACTTCTATTACCTAGATCGCTGTCAACAGCTCGGCATTGATAAACCCATCTACCCCGGCATTATGCCCATCATTAATTTCACCAATTTAGCGCGCTTCTCCAAGGCCTGCGGTGCTGAAATCCCCCGTTGGATTAGTAAACAATTGGAAGCTTACGGTGATGACTTGCAAAGCGTGCAATCGTTTGGACTCGAAGTGGTGTCCCAACTTTGCTACGACTTGCTCAAAGGTGGCGCACCCGGCCTTCACTTCTACACCATGAACAAAGCTGAACCCACCACCTTACTATGGGACGACTTACAGCTCTCAGAGATGTGACCCTCAAGAAACTAACTTCTCTTTCCATAGCTTGTATCATTGGGCCTCGCCCCAATATACTTGGGTCTAATCTAATGAGGCCCCAAAAATGTCGTCCAACAATACCGTGTCTTCAAACAGTGAACTAGTCAAACGAGACCTTAAAACTCTCTGGCATCCTTGCACACAAATGAAGGATCACGAAAATTATCCGTTGATCCCGATTAGTAAAGCCAAAGGCGTTTATCTAGAGGACTTTGAAGGCAATCGCTATCTGGACGCCATCAGCTCTTGGTGGGTTAATTTATTAGGGCATTCCAACACGGGCATCACTGACGCCATTAAAAACCAGCTCGACCAGTTGCAGCACGTGATCATGGCGGGCTTTAGCCATGAACCAGCGATTCAACTTTCGGAAAAATTAGCTGAAATAACTCCGGGCAATCTAGAGCATTGTTTTTTCGGAGAGAATGGCTCCTCAGCGGTGGAAATCGCCCTCAAGATGAGCTTCCACTATTGGCAGAACATCGGCGAAAAGAAAAAAACTAAATTTATTAATTTAACCAACAGCTACCATGGCGAAACCCTCGCCGCACTCGCCGTCGGGGACGTGGCGTTATACAAAGAAGTCTACCAACCCCTGCTGATGGACGTGATTACCGTGGAAGGACCTGACTGCTTTCTGCGCGAAGATGGGGAAAGCTGGGAATCCCACAGTCGAAAAATGTTCCAACACATGGAGCAAACACTCGCCGATCACGCCCACGAAGCCTGCGCAGTCATCATCGAGCCGCTGATTCAATGCGCCGGTAATATGCGCATGTATCACCCCATTTACCTCACCTTGTTACGTGAAGCCTGCGATCGCCATGGGGTTCACTTAATTGCTGACGAAATTGCGGTGGGATTCGGCAGAACAGGCACTTTGTTTGCCTGCGAACAAGGCAATATCGCGCCGGATTTTATCTGTTTGTCCAAAGGCCTCACCGGCGGTTACCTGCCCCTGTCAGCAGTGCTCACTCATAACAAGGTCTATCAAGCCTTTTACGATGACTACGACACCATGAAAGGCTTCTTGCACTCGCACAGCTTTACCGGCAATCCATTGGGATGCAGCGCAGCACTCGCCACCATCGATCTGCTTGAAAAAGGCCAAGTGATTGAAAAAAATATTGCCCTAAGCCAGCACATGGCAAGCTCAGTCGCGCACTTAAAAGATCACCCCAACGTCGCTGAAATCCGACAACATGGCATGGTGCTCGCCATTGAGATGGTCAAAGATAAAGCCAGCAAAACCCCTTACCCTTGGCAAGAGCGCCGAGGCATGCGGGTCTACGAATACGCCCTGAAGCAAGGCGCGCTGCTACGGCCCCTCGGCAATGTGGTTTATTTTATGCCGCCTTACGTCATTACCCAACAGCAAATCGACTTCTTAGCCGACATCGCGACCCAAGGCATCGACATCGCGACGGCCGACTAGCATGGCTCGAAGCAGAATATTCCAACCCAGCGAATTGACCTTAAACCAAGAGGTCATCCTCGACCCAAAAGCCAGTCATCATCTGGCCAACGTACTGCGCGTAAAACCTAAGGATCAGTTAATCCTTTTTAACGGCCAAGGCGGCGAATACCTGGCTGAAATTAGTCAGGTTAAAAAGAAGCAAGTCACTGCCAAAATGATTGAATTCTTCGAGGTGGATCGAGAGTCACCCATTTCAATTCACCTCGCCCAAGGGATTTCCAAAGGCGACCGAATGGATTACGCCATTCAAAAATCGGTGGAATTGGGGGTGACGGAAATCACCCCCGTATTCAGTGAGCATTGCGATGTAAAACGTAAAACACAAAGCAACGAAAAGAAATTAATGCACTGGCAAAATATTATGCTCAGCGCCTGTGAACAAAGCGGCCGCACACAAGTCACGACAATCCATGCACCGCAATTATTTTCCGATTGGCTTTTAAATCGACCTGAAGACCAAAAACTGATTCTGCATCCCGGGGACACTAAATCTACATCGGTAGAAAAAGGAAACCAAAGCTTTGCTTTAGCCATTGGTCCGGAAGGCGGCTTTTCCCAAGCCGAAGTGGAAAGCGCTCAAGAAAACAATTTCCAATGCTTAACCTTAGGTCCAAGGATTCTTCGAACAGAAACGGCCCCGGCGGCCGCAATCACTGTGTTGCAATATACCTGTGGGGATTTTAAAAAGGGGAATGAGTAACTTCATCCCCCCCTTCTTAACTCTTAACTCTTAAAAATAGCATCACTAATTATAATGACCTTGATTATAATGACCTTGATTATAATTAGGCAGGTTCCGCCACTGGCTCGATGTTTAAGGTTTCTTTAGCGTAACGAGTGACACGCTTATAATCCGACTTACCGTTCACTGCTCGATACACTGTCGAATGAAATAACACGTGCTTGGGTGCTTTATACGCTGCTAAATGTTGCTTCACAAAATCAACCAATTCCTGCTTCGTCAATTCCTCGCCTTGGGTCAACTGCACCACGGCAGTCACCGCCTGCCCCCACTTCTCATCGGGCACGCCCACCACCAATACGTCTTCCGTTGCAGGATGTTTTTTAATCACTTCTTCAATTTCTTCAGGATAGATTTTTTCACCGCCTGAATTAATGCACACACTGCCGCGACCCAATAAAGTCAGCGTGCCATCTTCTTCAATGGAACACCAATCCCCAGGAATACTGTAACGAACGCCATCAATGGTAGGAAAAGTTGCTGCGGTTTTTTCGGGGTCTTTGTAATAACCCACTGGCATCGGACCGGACAACGCCACAAAACCCACTTCACCACTGCCGGGTTTAATTTCTCTGTGATCCTCACTGAAGACCTTACAGTTTGCACTCGCCCTGAATTTCGCAGTCTTGGCCTTTTGGCCTTTGATGGTTTCCATATCACCAAATCCAAGCGCCTCAGACGATCCGAAGGAATCTCGCAACGCCATATAAGGATGACACTCCAACAATCCCTCTTTCACTTCTGGGCTCCACATCAAGCCCGATGAAACGATTGCTTTAAGCGAACCGAGTTCGTAACGATCAGGGTTACTCTGTAACTCTTTTAATAAAGGCTTAGCAAACGCATCGCCGACAATGGAAATGGAATTGACCTTATTATCCGTTACACTTTGCCAAATGGCTGCGGCATCTAACTTCTTACTGGAAACAGTCACTACCGCGCCTCCGGCCCCGTTAGCGGAAATTGCAGTAATCAAGCCAGTCCCATGCATTAACGGACAAGCAGGCAATATTCTCGGTCCACCGCCTAATTTACCGACTCGCGCCACCAATTCCGATAAATCTTTTGCAGGGGGGATTTTTGGGTTGCGGGTTAATAAGGAAAACAGATCGCTCTGAGTCCACATCACCCCTTTGGGCATTCCCGTCGTGCCACCGGTGTACAAAAACAATTGATCATCGGGAGAGCGTTTAATGTCTAAAGGCTCACCTGAGCCTTTTTCAGCGATGGCTTCATAATCAATCACATCCTTAAGCTTTAAAGCACCTTCCGCTACTTCGATCCATAACTTCACTTCGGGCAGCTGATCTTTGATGGACGCCACAAAGTCGGAAAATTCTGTGGAGTAGACCACAGCCACCGCGTCGGAGTTGCCAATCACGTACTTCAGTTCTTCATCCACGTAACGATAATTAATATTGACATGGACTAAGCGCGCTTTAAAACACGCCGACATAGTCTCAGAATAAGCAGGGATATTGCGCATGTAAAAAGCGACTTTATCG
>NVTH01000214.1 GCA_002401525.1 Moraxellaceae bacterium
GCAATCCCCCCTCTAAGATCACACCACGCTGAACCACAAAAAAAGGCCACTAATCACTCTCGCAATTAGCAGCCTCTTCTCTCGATCTCATCAGCCTAGATCACCCTAAACCAATCACATCCTCTAAACCTTCTACCCAACGCCTCAGTCCAAATCCCTAAAGCGCCAAGCAGAATCCTTCTTTACGTACCACTCACTTTACGCCGCTTCAGCCTCAGCTTCTTTATCAGGAGTCTTCTCGCCGCTAGCATAACGGTCAATCACCAATAACACCGGCACAAAGAACAAGAAGTCCACCACCAACGCCATGGCGATAGTCAACGCGGTCAACGTCCCCATGCTGGCATTGGGCTGAAAGTGTGAAAACGCCATCACGCCAAAGTTGGCAGTCAATAGGATCGAGGTAAAGACCAACGCCACGCCGACATTACTGAAGGCATAACGCACCGCCTCTGTGGTGTCATAGTTGTATTCCCGTTTCGCGCGCACGTATTTGCTTAAGAAATGCACCGTATCATCCACCACGATGCCGATGGTGATACTCGCAACGATCGCCGCTGGCAAGCCCACTTGGCCCACAAAGATACCCCAAATCCCAAACGCCATGGCCGCAGGCAATAGGTTCGGCAATAAGCTCAACAAACCGTATTTAAGCGACTTTAACGCAAAGATTAGCAAGGCAGACACCAACAACAGCGCCATCACCGTGCCGGTAATCATGCTCTTGATGTTTTCCAAGGCTAGGCTGCCAAACAACAAATCAAGCCCGGTTCCTGTGGTTTTCATGTAGGACGGGAAGTTTTGATCAATCCATTCAGAACAAGCGCGCTCTAAATCGATGACTTGCTGGGAGTTCAAGTCGGTGGCCACCACGGACACTAAGGACTTCATCTTATCCATGGTGATTTGGTTGTCGATTCCCAAGCCCATGGGCAAGGACATTTCATACAACAAAGTGTATTGAGAAATCAGTTCACGTTGATCGGGGATGGTGTAAAAGGCTTCATCCGCTTGATGCATGTCGCGATTAAGACGCTTCACGATGTCAGAATACGTACTCACCGACACCACGTTAGGTTGCGCCTTAGCCCATAGAGTGAACTCATTGAGCTTTTTCTGATAAACCGGATCCATTACCCCTTGCTCAATGTCTGGATTCGCAGGAATGGAGAAATCAAGCCGATTCATACCGGTTAATTCCTTCATCATAAAGTCATTGGCGCGCCGCACTTCGAAGGTCTCATCGAAGTATTCATTCCAGACGTCATTGAGTTCGTTGTTAGTCACGAAGGACCCCACCACGACAATCACAACGGCCATGCCCCAAAACAAAGGCTTTTCTGCTCTAATGACCCAATCCCCAAAGCCGACCATCATGCGATGGGTAAAGCCTTGCACCGGTTTGTATTCTTTATCAGGGGCAACCATTACTAACGCAGGCATCAACACCATGGATAAACCAAACGCCACCATGACGCCAATCGCCACCATATTGCCCATGTCATGGAACGGAGGAGATTCGGAGAAGTTGAGGCAAAGAAACCCCACAGCAGTAGTGGAACTAGTCAAGAAAACCGGCTGCATGTTGACACGCAAGCTCTCGAACATGGCATCGTAGCGGATTTTACCGGCACGACGTTCTTGTAAATAGCCCACCAAAATATGCACTGAGTTGGCCACCGCCAAGGTCAGAATCATTGCAGGGGCTGCACCGACCATGGGAGAAAATACAATACCTGACCATGTCCCCAAGCCAACGCCACTGGTAATTGAAAAAACCACTAACACCAAGGTGATAACAGTGAGCGAAATACTCCGCAGCATTGCGAGCAATAAAAGAATCACCACACCAAAGCCGATCGGCATGGTAAACAGCATTTCATCTTGAGTGGCTTGTTGAGCGGTATAGGAAAATGGCACCGTGCCCGTCATCATAAATTCAACATCGGGGTATTCGGCTCGGTATTGATCACGCAATTTTTCTGCGTACAACACCACCTCGGCGGCTTCTGTATTTTGGTCTTCCATAAACACACGCACAAAAATTCCTGCAACGTGTCCTTTGGATGAAATCAATGAGTTTTGCAGGGCAGGCTCGCCCATGACGATTTTTTCCAGCTCAGCGACTTTTTCATCGCTAAAGCTCATCGCATCCTCAATCAAGTATTCGACATACATTTCGTCGCCGATCACCGTGCTGTGTTGAAAGTTTGAAAGCGAATCAACACGCGTTGAGTACGGTGTCATCCACGCGTCTTCGGTCAGTTTTTCGATGACATGAAGCGTTTCGCGTGTGAACACATTATCGTTCTTAGGATGAACGATAAAGGAAACCATCTCGTTTCCGGCATAGTCTTCTTCTATCTCTAGGAACTGTTGGAAGAGGGGATTATCTTCACCAAAAAATGTTCGAGGATCACCGTCATTTTCAAAGTTTTTTAAGCCAGTGGATGATGCAATCACCACCACCATGGACATTAATATGGCTTTCCAAGGATTATCGAGAACCCATTTCTGCAATGCTAAACTCATTATTTTATACCGCCATCTACTTATTACTGTTCTTGATCTAAATTCTGCCGCACAAGAACAGGGCTAATTTTAAAAGCAACCCTCTGGGGGCCCAACCTCAAGGGCGCAAGTGTACAGAAGCTAAAGCCGTAAGTCATTATCCTGCCACCTCCTATTGATACAGTCTTTAACGATACTAGACCCTTAAAAACTATGGCAAAGAGAGTATTCTTAACAAGTTAACCCTGCCTTAACCTCTGCGTGTAAACTAAGGTGGCGATTGGTTAATAACCAACCTCTCAAGGTTACAATTTAAGCAGTCCATTTTGGCAAATCCATGCCTTTTCAGCACCCTATGGATTGCCCCCACACGTTAATGGCATTGAAAAACTTATTCACAAAAATAACAGCGCAATGAAGCCGCGTAAGCGCTTGAGGTTTGGATTTTTTTACGGTATTAATTTAAGCGCATGGTTTTAAAAACCATGCGTTGAATTCAGGCCAAATAATGATTGAAGAGTGTTTACCATGCCTCCTAAAGATGAAGACTTATTTCTTAATGAAATGGCGGGCGTCAAAAAACTGTCACACAACCACGCGCAAAATATAAAACCTAGACTAGCCCCTTGCATTGCGCAACAAGCGCGCCAAAAGGCCGCGTTAAATCATCACGCTGTCAATACTCTAATCAACGGCGACCCCATTCAACAACTTGCCCCCAACGACACCATGGGGGGTAAGATCGACGGTTTACAGCGCAGCGCTTATCGAAAATTACAACAAGGCAAATTTCCGCTCCAAGCCCAATTGGATTTACATCAGCGAACGGTTAAAGAGGCCCACGCCGACTTAGAGGAATTTATTCGCGACTGCATCCATTACGATTTGCGTTCAGTGATTATTACCCACGGTAAAGGAGAACGAAGCCGAACCCCGGCTCGGATCAAAAGTTTTGTGAATCAGTGGCTGCAGGAGTTTCCACAAGTAATCGCTTATCACAGCGCCCAAAAACGTCATGGCGGCAGCGGTGCGGTTTATGTTTTGCTTAAAAAAAGCCCACAAAAAGAAAGGCAGCATCAAGACAAGTATCGCTAAAATCCTTTTTCGGTACGATTAGTAGGCAACTCTTATTGCTCAACTCTCGGCTTTAGCAACAACACATCGAATGATTGACTAAAACCCTCTATGACGACCCTCACTACCAGTCTAGTTTTAGCCTCACCGTCATTCCCGCACTCCCCGTCATTCCCGCGAAGGCGGGAATCCATGCCGATATAGCAGTAGCGAATCGAATCTACACGTTGTTCTTTTTTTCCTGATAAAATTAACATCTGTGTACACCTGGACTTATTATTCTAAACACGATGGATTCCCGCCTTCGCGGGAATGACGGGGGAGCACGGGAATGACGGGGCGGACGCTCCTGCGCCAGGCTAGTAATTTGTTTTATCCGCGATACAATCGATACCTCCATGGACGAGAGGATAAAACCAATGATGTCATTGTGCCGAACACTAATCCCGCTGCTATTTTTTATTTTCAGCAGCGCGAGTTACGCAGAAATTAAAACCGAAGAAGTTGAATACACGGCAGGCGATACGGCGCTCAAGGGTTATCTCGCCTGGGACGATAGTTCGACTGAAAAACGACCGGGTGTGTTAGTGGTTCACGAGTGGTGGGGGCATAATGATTACGCGCGAAAACGCGCACGGATGCTGGCAGAATTAGGCTACGTTGCTTTCGCGTTAGACATGTACGGTGAAGGTAAAAATACTCAACACCCGAAACAGGCCCAGGCGTTTATGAGCGTGGTGACTAAAGACATGCCTTTGGCTGAACAACGCTTTAAAGCCGCCGAAAAAGTGCTCGCCAACCATCCGCTGTTTCAAGCGGACAAAATGGCCGCCATTGGCTATTGTTTCGGCGGCGCGATGGTGTTGCACATGGCGCGCCTGGGGATGCCGTTAGCAGGGGTCGCCAGTTTCCACGGCAGCCTCGGCACTCAACTGTCAACTCAACCCAATGCGATTAAAAGTAAGGTGTTGGTACTTCACGGAGCCAACGATCAATTTGTCACCAATGCACAAATTGATTCGTTCAAAAAAGAAATGCAAACCGCTCAAGCCGATTTTGAATTTATTAGCTACCCTGAGGCGCAACACAGTTTTACTAATCCTCAAGCCGATCGATTTGGGAAGGAGTTTAATCTTCCGCTGGCTTATCATCCAGAAGCGGACCGTCAGTCTTGGCTAAAAATGCAGGAATTTTTAGTTTCAGTTTTTTAATTAGTTGATACTCGATAGTGCCGGGTAATATTCGGACAAAACCGAGACAGAAGAGAAGAACCCTTATTCGCAAGACCTTCGGAGGCATGGATGCCGACGCAGAGCGTACAGGGATGTATTAACAGCGAGTCTTGCGAATAAGGGTTCTTCTCTTCTGCCTTGCGAATGTTGCTGTTCTGGATATTATAAAAAATAAGCTTGGATTATTTTTTTATCGATATCCACAGCGCTTCCGCGTAGGCATAACATTCCCCTTCCAACGAGGTGATTGCTGAATATCCAGTCACTTTACGGCCCTGCCCCGGCTTCGACCAGGCTTGCACGATCAATCCTTGATGCTGGGGTATGGGCTTTATACGTCGCACTACAAAAGTCCCCAATACCATCGGCACGAGTGCTTGGTTTTCGCTATATTCCAAGGCTGCGAAGGAGGTGGGGCAATCTAAGGCGGCCCAAATTATGGGGGTCATTAGAGTATTATCTTGATTGAAGAACTCAGCCTTGGGTTCCCAATAAGACGCCACCATCGCCACCCCTTGGTTATTTGTCACGGGGCCAGGGTACAGACCTAAACCGTCAACGTCTCTTTCTGGGCCACACACAAAACAACCAGGGAAAGGGTGATCTAAAAACCCATTGCATTGGTGATGAGCTTTTTTTATTTGCGCTAAATCCGCCGTCTCAGGCACTTCCATTTCTAACGCCTGAGGCCACGCTTCCACCACCACTTGCTCCCCCGCCATCAAACGCCATTGATTATTTTCTTCCAATACGGTTAAAGGGATATCCAACGGCGTCGGCGCTTTCAATTTCACCGCCACTGAATCCCCTCTCACAAATTCCGCTAAACAACCGCCGGTATAGCCGCCATTACCACAATCAGGAGGGCCACAAAAACGTTCTGAAATAGTAACGGTATTGTCGAGCTTGGTATTTTTCATAACGTCTTTCCAAATTTTTTAAGTTTTAATTTTCGGGGGATACAGTTGATATTGCCTGCCACACTACCGCACCACGCACGCTAATACATCCTTATCATTTACGCGCACCCTCCGTTATGACCGGCCCACCTGTCATTTACCCGCACAATCCATCACCCCCGCACCCACCCGTCATTTACCCGCACAACCCCTCATTTTCGCACCAACCGTCATTCCCGCGAAGGCGGGAAACCATTGGGTTTAAAACACTCACTATTGAACTACTACAAATATAATTCAGAGAGATGCAGGCAAGAAAAGTAGGCCAGCTGCACAATCATGCATTGAGGCATTGAGGCATTGAGGCATTGATCAGCATGGATTCCCGCCTTCGCGGGAATGACGGAGAGTGCGGGTAAATGACGGGGAGTGCCGGGATGTCCGGATGGTGCGGAGATGAGGGGTTGTGCAGGTATATGACGAGCGGGTGCGGGTAAATAGCGGTCGGATGCGGGATGACCAGGCCTCCGGGCCGGTGGGTGCGGGGATGACGGCGCGTGCGGGCGGGTCGGTCATAACGGGCGAGTTCGGTACTAACGTCTTAGCTTTAAAAACAAAACACTATTCAAAGCCTGCATAACGCTCCCGCTTGCACTTCTTGCAGCGAATACACGCCGCTATCCAACACCCAACCACTCACCAATTCAGCGGGCGTCACATCAAAGGCGGGATTATAGGCCGTCGCTTGTTCTGGGCTCCATTGCAATTCACCAAATCCGCCGTTGACCCCTTTCACTTCAAGGGCATCGCGCTGCTCAATGGGAATGTCATCGCCGGTCTTGCACTCAAGATCCAATGTAGTGTGCGGAGCCACCACGTAAAAAGGCACTTGATGATAGTGCGCCAATACCGCCAAACTGTAGGTGCCAATTTTATTGGCGAAATCACCATTGCTGGCAATGCGATCTGAGCCAACAAATATTTTATCCACTTTATTTTGAGCCATTAAACTAGCGGCCATATTGTCGCAAATAATGTCATAAGGAATGCCCGCTTGCTCCATCTCCCAGGCAGTCAGACGCCCTCCTTGCAATAATGGTCGAGTTTCACTCACCCAAACCTTAATATTTTTACTTTGTCGCCAAGCTTCTGTAATGACGCCAATGGCCGTGCCCACGCCCACCGTTGCCAAACTCCCCGCATTGCAATGGGTTAATAGTCGATCCCCCGGTTGCACCAATAATTCTCCGTGCCCCGCCATGCGATTGCAGAGTTCTACGTCCTCGTCAAATAGAGCCTGCGCCTCATTGATCATTGCCTCGCGCCAATTTGTCTGCTCGGATAATGCGCTCATGCGTTTCATGCAATAGGCCAAATTAACGGCCGTGGGGCGTGCGCTGGCGAGACTCTTTATTCCCGCGATTACTTGGTCTTTTTCGGCCCCTTGCACGCACAAACTTGCCACCATCAACCCGGCCGCCACGCCAATTAACGGCGCGCCACGCACTTGCAAGGATTGAATCGCTTCCACCATCTCCTCTGCACTGACGCAAAGTCGCCAAATTTCTTCGCGAGGAAGTTTACGTTGATCTAGAATCCACAACGCTTGCTGCTCTACTTTAATCCCGGAGGCCCGCAAATCTCGCATCAATACCCTTCCTTAAATAACCTATAAAACTGCACACATTTTACTTTTAACTCATTTTCAAACGGCCTTCACATCGCACTGACAACGTGATGACTCCCCGCTGAAATTACTCAGACAGCATTCAGACACGGCTCTAATACTGCTCCGAAACTGTCCTGATGCTGCCCTGATATTGCCCTGATAATAGGGCCTCCATATTACCGAGCTGCGCCTAAAACTCCAATTGCGCTCCTAAAAAAATCCCTTTAGGATGATATTCCCTTTTATCACAACCAAGACTCATTCGCGAAGCGCTACTCCAACGAGTGCCATTCTTTTAGGCGCAACGAAATCAGTCGCGGCGAAGCAGTAGACCCTAAACCATCATCAGGAGTCACCATGGAAGATAGACCGTACTTTATTGTTGGCGACCTTATCGCCAACCTGAGCGTTGGAATCCTCAGCGCTATCGCCTGCGCCGCTTTATTCGGCACCGGCAGTAATATGTTTTTCGCCATGATAGTCGGCATGCTGGTAGGCATGGTGCTCGCGATGGTACTCGGCGCCGCATTATTTTTTCGCTACTTCGGCGCCATGGAAGTGATGATTCCCACGTCACTCACCGGCATGATTGCTGGGATGATAGTGAGCATGTGGGCCACCATGGGAGCTGTTTCGACCTCCGGCGCGATTTTTCTGGGTGCACTGAGCGCTGCATTGTCCTTAATTATCACTTACCGGTTACAAGCAAAAATATCCGGCATTCAAGAGGGAGTTTAACTAATGTCTAGCGCAAACTTAGGAACAAAAAACGCCCCCCAAACCGATAAAGCGACCCAACGGAAATGGGATAATGCGGCCAAAGCATTTGATTTTATGACCGGCATCGGACCCGATAAACGTTGGGGACCGTATAAAAGCCTAATGTTGGCGAACATGAACGCCGACGCCGATATTTTATTTCTCGCCTTAGGCACCGGGCTTGATATCCAATTCTTTCCGCCGCAACGAAATATCCAAGCCATTGACATCAGCCCTAAAATGCTCGAAAACGCGCAAGCACGAATTGATCAGTATGACGGCAGCATTAATGCCCAGACCATGGACGTTCACCAGATGAGTTTCGAAGCGGAGCAATTTGATCAGGTTTTCACGTCGTGCACTTTTTGTTCCGTGCCGAACCCCATCGGCGGATTAAAAGCCCTCTACCAAGTCATGAAGCCAGGCGCTGACTTGTATATGTTCGAACACACTGGCTCTAAGCATTACCCGTTTAAACTAATGATGGATTTAATGACGCCACTCACCCGTAAGGTGGGACCCGACATGAACAGAACTACGATTGATAATGTGCAGCAGGCGGGCTTTAAAATCCAACAGATCAACAACGTTTATTTGGACATTGTGAAAATCATTCACGCCACCAAGCCCGAGTAATCATTCTGCTTCTCCCTCAATCGAATGCGCTATAAATTAAAGCCTTATGAACCACTGAGTTTATAGGGCTTTAGAAGCTGCAATACAAATCCTTTCAGAGTTAGAGCCCACCATGCACGCCGATCCAGCATTCGATTTATTACTTGCTCATTTACGCAACCACGAAGGCCCCAATCTATGGGTGGTGGATGAGAACGTGTCGCCTTATTTATCCAGTCTTTTAGGCAACGCTTCAACATTCCCCAAAGACCTTCAAATTCTAACCAATCGTTATGACGTGGATTTGCAATTCAAGTCCTTCGACATCACTTCAACTTTCAACGATTTTGAATTTGACGCATTACCGCTTGCTCGCTTTAAAAATATTTTTTACCGCATTTCCAAAGAAAAGCCAGTGGTTCATCGCATTATTAATCAAGCGTTCCGGCATCTAGAACCCGAAGGTCGCTTTTATTTAGCCGGCGCCAAAAAAGAAGGCATTCAATCCTACCTCACCAAGTCAGCCCAACTCACAACCACTGCACTGCAAAAGATTAGAGGAAAACAGCAGTCTGCCCTGGGCATACTCACCCTGCCACCGAAACAAGATTCGAGCACATCGATCCACCCACTGGACGATAAAAACTACACTGAGTGCCGCGAAATTTCGCAACCACAAAATGCACAACAATCGCCACAAGCACAATCACACGCACAACAAAAAAGCATTTCATTGCACAGCAAACCAGGGGTATTTTGTTGGGATCGAATTGACCCAGGGAGTTTATTTTTAAGCCAACACTTCGAGGCGTTTCTGAATGCCCATCAAATTAAACCCAACTCCTGCCTGGACTTAGGGTGTGGTTACGGCTATCTCGCAGTAATGGCCAGCCAATACGCTATTCAAGACATTACCGCCACAGACAATAATGCGGCGGCACTCAATGCCTGCCAAGTTAATTTTGATTTGAATGATATTTCAGGACAAGTGGTGGCGGCAAATTGCGGCCAATCTATTCAGAAAAAATTTGATCTAGTGCTTTGCAATCCACCCTTTCATCATGGCTTTAAAACCGATCCCGCACTCACTCAACACTTTCTCAGCAACGCAAAACGTTTAATGGCTAAAAAGGGCAAGGCGCTTTTTGTGGTGAACCAGTTTATTCCTTTGGAAAAGCTGGCTCAGAACTACTTTAAAAAATGCACTGAACTCGCCAACGATAACCGCTTTAAACTAATCATCCTTGAATAGTATTTACCGACCCAGCCCTTAGGCCAACACCAGCTCAGGCAATTCAGGGTATTTCCGATACGCCGCTATTTGCTCGCGTGCTACGGAATCGCTGTTGTCATTTTTATCGATCGAATAAGCGCGCCATTCACAATATTCATTAGTAAACTCAATGGTGGAATAGCCGTACGCGAAACTATTAAAATAACGAATATGGGGGTTGGTAATTCGCACCGAGCCGTTACTAATAGAATCCACGATATCTTCCACCAGGACATCACTGTCTTCGCCAAGTAAAATCCCGCCTAGATTGGCCGAGGTCACTGAGGGCGTCATAAATTCTACGCCTGGCGATTCGAAATCAAATATCTTCGCTGATTGGTTGTAATCGAGTCTCACGTGGGAGGCGATGGAGGAATGAAGATCCCCGGTCACTACCACAAAGTTTTCGACATTGTGATCGAGTAAGTATTGGGTTAATAGTTTTCGCTCATAAGTGTAGCCATCCCATGCATCCACACCGATAGGGAGTTGCACCGCCTGGTTAGTATAAAATCCCAGCTGGCCCATAAACGTTTGGTTGCCTAACAACTTCCATTGTCGAGTGGAACTGGAAAACCCCTCTAACAACCACTCCCGCTGCTCCAAACCATACATGCTTTGTGTTTCGGAGTTGACCTCTTCACAGTAAGTGCCATAACGATTCTGCTCGCCACAAGGATGAGGGCTACGGTAAGTCCGAGTATCGGTCATAAATAATTCGAGCAAATTGCCGAATTTCAATTTCCGGTACACTTGTTGGGCTTGATGTGGGTGAGTGGCATTTAAATCATAACTCACTCGACTAGGCACATATTCCGCCCAGGCTCTTTGCGCATCGAGTTTAAGTTGCATCAACAACTCAGCATCATTGCCCTCAAGGGTGAAGGGGTGATCCGGTGCGCCTAAGGTATCTCTTTCATAATCCCAATAACAATCTTCTGCAGTCTCATGATCATCGGTGGTAATAATCCAGGTATGGTTTTCCATTGCCAACTGCATAAACTTATCACTGTGAACCGATCGATAAATTTCGCGGTAATCTTCTAAACCCAACGACACCACACCGCCACTGGGCAACGCAATTTGCCGACCCTCAACGGCGGATGAATTTCCGCTAGGGTCAGCCACCGTTTCATAAATAAAGTCCCCTAAATGCACCACAAAATCAATCGACGCATCTTCCGCCACATGGCGTAACGCGCCGTAGTAGCCGTTGGTATAATCTTGGCAGGTGAGCAGCGCAAACTTGATGCTCGACAAATCCGCATCTTCCGCAGGAGCCGTGCGACACCGCCCGATCCGGCTGGCGGTATTATCGTAAACAAAGCGATAGAAATAACGAGTAGCGGCTTGTAATTGATTATCAAGATCAATGTGCACCGTGTAATCATTCAGGCTGCTGATTTGCACCGGTTCAACCACGCCTTCATACACTAAACTGCCATTAGCAAAACTGTTATCAGTAGACACTTGAAAATACAACGACTTTTCAGCGAGGTAGGCACCCGTGGCGATATGGGTCCACAACATCACCCCAGACGGAGTGGGATCTCCAGAGGAAATTGAGAAATCAAACACCTCTTGGGAATTAAACGTCAGCGCCTGAGTATCGAAAAGCGCACTGTCCCCTAACACTTGATGATCCGTAGATTCGATGCTGCGATCCTTTGAGTCTCCCCCACAAGCACTCAAT
>NVTH01000003.1 GCA_002401525.1 Moraxellaceae bacterium
TTCCATGGACATGATCGCAGTGGATTTAAGTGCGGTGCCTGGGGCCAAAGTCGGCAGTGAAGTGACGTTATGGGGTAAAGGCTTGCCCGCAGATGAAATTGCAGCTGCGGCACAGACTATTAGCTACGAGCTATTTTGTCAGCTGACGCCGCGCGTTGAAAGAATGGTCAATGGAGCAGTAATTTAATTTTATTATGGCAAAAACAAAAACTGTTTATGTGTGTACTGATTGCGGGGGAGAGCACCCCAATTGGCAAGGTCAATGTAAAGATTGCAGTGCATGGAATACGCTGACTGAATTTCGTGTGCCTCCTCCTGATAGCCGGCCTGATCCTATGCGTGATGGTATGCGGGATGGTATGCGTGATGGCATGCGCGATAATCGCAGAGGGTACGCTGGTAAGCGATCGGAGATTCAGCGGCTCTCTGATATATCGTTGGAAAAAATGCCGCGCATCACCACCACAATTTCCGAGCTCGATCGGGTCTTGGGGGGCGGTTTAGTGCCTGGGTCGGCGATTCTTATTGGAGGCAATCCCGGCGCTGGCAAAAGCACCCTGTTGTTACAAGTGCTTTCCAGTCTTGCCAAAGATAATCCTGTTCTTTATGTGACTGGCGAAGAGTCTTTGCCGCAAATCGCTCGGCGTGCGCGTCGTCTAAATTTGGAAGCTCCCAACTTGCAAATGCTCTCCGAAACCGACGTCACTTTGATTGCGCAGACGGTGCGCGAATTAAAGCCCAAGATTGTGGTGATGGATTCTATACAAGTGATGCATCTGCCGGAAATTACTTCTGCGCCGGGTAGCGTTTCTCAAGTGCGAGAAACTGCGGCTTATATGATTCGTTTAGCCAAACAAAGCGACACCATTTTATTAATTGTCGGCCATGTCACTAAAGACGGCTCACTGGCGGGCCCTAAAGTTTTGGAGCACATGATCGATTGTTCCTTGATGCTTGAAGGCGGTTCCGACAGTCGCTTCCGAACGTTGCGTTCCATTAAAAATCGTTTTGGCGCAGTGAATGAGCTGGGAGTTTTCGCCATGACTGCGGAGGGCTTAAAAGAAGTCAAAAATCCCTCAGCGATATTTTTGAGTCGCGGATCGGAGCAATCCGCAGGCAGTGTGGTAATGGTGGTCTGGGAGGGCACGCGGCCTTTATTAGTCGAAGTGCAAGCCCTGGTGGACATGAGCCAAATGAGCCAGCCTCGCAGGGTGACCGTAGGTTTGGATCAAAACCGATTGGCCATGCTCTTGGCTGTATTGCATCGTCACGGCGGTATCCAAGTAGGCGATCAAGACGTGTTTGTGAACGTGGTGGGCGGCGTTAAGGTGATGGAAACCGGCGCTGACTTGGCGTTGTTGTGCGCGGTAGTGTCTAGCTTTCGAGATCGAGTATTGCCCGATGATTTAGTGGTCTTTGGTGAAGTGGGTTTAACAGGCGAAATTAGGCCGGTGACGTCCGGGCAGGAACGATTGTCGGAAGCGGTAAAACATGGCTTTAAAAAAGCCATTGTGCCTTATGCTAATTTACCGAAAGAGCCAATCCCTGGGGTGGAGGTGATTGGTGCTAAGAAGTTATCGGATGCGCTTGAGGCGTTGTGAAATAAACTCAGCAATCAGCGCAGAAGTGGGAATTGTTAGAGTAAGGTATGAAGGCATTGATGAATGACGTTTTTGGAAGCGATGACCGAAGTGAAAGTGATTCGGAAATAAATAATCGAGTAAGCCTAATTTCTGAATCGGGGGCGCACTATGTCATCTAATAAGCGTATTGCTCGCAATCTAATGGTGAGCGTTTTTGGCGAGGGCTTTGGCGCATTAATCAATATTTACATTATTGTATTGATTGCAAGACAGCTCGGGCCAGAAACCTTTGGTGAGTTTTCTTTTATATTAGCGTTTGTTGGATTGCTGCAGTTGATTACTGATATGGGGATTGCGAATCTTCTTATTCGGGAAATATCACTGAAGCGGGAAGACTTTGCCAAAATTATGGGCAACGTTCGAGTACTCACTTGGTTGTTGACCTCCGTGGTGGTGGTTGTCACTGCGATTATTTGTTTGCAGGTGCTCGAAGATAAAACCTTTGGATTGAATCTACTGGTGATGACCTTGGCTGCGATGGTTACTTTGCATATCGTGACCTATGGCGCGCTTTTCCGAGCCTTTGAACGAATGGAGTTTACCTCTGCTTTCTTTGTGATCCATAAAATAATATTGCTCAGCTTAGTGTATTACTGGATCAACTCTGACCCCACCTTACTCCGTCTGTGTAGCTTTTATTTGATCGCTAATTGCTGCCAATTTTTGATGCTTTATATCAGTTCAATCATTGTTTTTCAGCGTATCAAGTGGTTGGTTGACTTGTCATTTTGGAAGTATTTAATTGTTGAAGCGGTGCCCGTGGGTTTGTCTATGTTGCTCCGCAAAACAACGCTTCATGTGGATACGATTTTATTAAGTGTTCTTGCTTCTCCCATTGCGCTGGGATTGTTTAGTGCGGCTTACCGGATTATTCAAATCGTTGAGATGTTGCCGTTTACGTTTTCAATTCCTATGTATCCGAAGCTAACCCGTTTAGCGAACGAAGATCATAATGAATTTGTGGTTTTTTTAAATCAAATTTTAAAGTTTTATATTCTGGTGGCGTTACCGATGATGGCGTATCTATTTGTGTTTGCGGATCAGATTGTTGGTTTGATGTACACGGCGGAATATGARCAGTCGGCGGCGATACTGCAGGCGCTATCGATTGCGGTATTCTTTATTTTTCCGTCGTCGATTATGGTTTATGTTTATACCGCACTTAATCGGCAGCGTTTGTTTACGATAATTTCTGCTGCGCTTTTAGTGACTAACGCGACGTTAGATATTATTTTAATTCCGATCTATGGCGCGTTCGGCGCTGCAATGGGGACCATTGTTGCGGAGGCGCTCTTTATTGTTACTTCTGTGATTTTCCTTAGGCAGTATTCTATTCACGTTAAGTTGATAAGGATTTCCTATAAGCCGCTTTTCTGCGCTGTTATTGCGGGATTGGGAGTCACTTATCTTTTGTCGTTTGATGGGGTTATTCAGCTTGTTGTTGGTTCGCTATTATTTGGAGTGATTTATCTTTTGGCCGTGGTGGTTACCAAAGCGCTTAATGCCGATGAGATAAATTTTATGCTCAGCTTGGTGAAGCGAAAGAACGCTGTAGGAAGCGAGTCAGATTAGATAAAAGCTACAGGTCGGTAAATCTGATTAGGCATATGGCCTAAGCTGCAGGCTATGCATTGAACGTCAATGCATTCAATGTTTTTGGTGTAATCGATGGTAATTTTTCATATTTTTATTGAGTGAAAAAATTGATAGCATTTCGATTGCGTCCGCGTGCGGATAGTCCTATGTCAGGCTGATAATTAAAGAGCTAAGGACCTAGCGAAGATAAATTGCTTGCCAATTGTTGGTGCCTGCGCACTATTTTGGTGCTTGGCATTAAGGCTTTCGCAAAGCAAATTATGGAGCGAAATTTCAAGTCTGTTATGGGGTTGAAGCTGAATAGCTGGGGCCTAATATTTCCAATGATCAGCAGTAAATTATTGTTAATAAAATAGTTATGGGCCTCTCTAATAATCGCCTTTTCATTCGATAGCTGCGTCAGCTCCGTACTGGAGCGCCAGATCGGTTATTCCTTGTGTAGCCCGTGTACTCTCCGGGTTTTCGTGCGGTGCTTTCTTGCTCTCGAATGAGAGTTCTAATTTTTAGAGAGGCCCTTATGTTCTTAGGGTTGTGGATGAAATGACTCGTGAGGTCTTGAGGTTCAGGTGTTAGAATGGGCGCCTCAGATTTTCAGTGGGTTTGTTTGGCTTTAAACAGCAGGTCAGGTGATTTTCGCTCTGGATTTATTTAGAAAGAATATTTTATTTAGTGATGCCTAAATAATGGTTTTAAAAGAAAAAAAGGTTGGTTTATGAGCGATTACCGGGATCTTTCCTATGCGTATATTGAGTTTTATGTGGGCATGGCAAAAATGGTTGCCTATTGGCATGTGCAGGCGCTCGGGTTTGAAGTTAAAGGGTATCTTGGGCCTGAAACAGGTGTTCCGGATCGCGTTTCATACCTAGTTACAAAAGGAAACATTAATCTAATTTTCACTTCTGCTGCGAAACCTTCGTCTTCAGAGATCCTTTCATTTGTTGATCGCCATGGAAATGGCGCGAAACGTATCGCTTATAATGTTTCCAATGTCGCCGAAATTTTTGAGGATGCCGTCGCAAGCGGTGCGACTCCGATTATGTCTCCGAAAGTGTTCAGCGATGATTCTGGAGAGATAGTAGAAGCATCGATAAAATGGCTCGATGATATGGAGCTGCTTTTTTTTGATAATTCGAATTATCAGGGTTTATTTCGATTAGGTTATGAAGAACTTGTCATTGAGGGTTTTACTCCAAATTTCGACAGCGGATTGACTCATATCGATCACATCGCTTATGGCTTAGATCAAAACCAAACCGATTATTGGTGTAATTACTTTCAGCAGACCTTTGGTGGCGATATTACGCCCAATCAGGAACCGGATGATTTAGCGACTCGCTATTCGGGATTGCTGCTTAAATTACTGCGTACTTCAAGTGGCGTTTATAGTGTCTTTGTTGAGCCGCTGGATAAAGACAGTCCCTCTCAAGTTCAAGAATACTTAGACGCTTACGGCGGTTCCGGTATTCAGCATATGGCGTTGCACACTAAAGACATCTTTTCCACGATGGAGTGCTTGCTTGCTCGTGGAGTTGATTTCGTAAAATATCCGGACGCTTATTATGATCGTTTATTGAAGCAGGGTACTGACCCGGAGCTTGTGGAACGATTGAGGCGTTATGGCCTTTTGTATGATGAGCAAGGGTCTACTTATCTTCTGCAAACGTTTACAAAACCTTTGGGCGATCGACCGACTCTTTTCTATGAAATTATTCAACGCACGAATGGTTATCAAGGCTTTGCTTTGAATAATATCGCTGAACTATATGATGCGGTTGAAGAAGAGAAATCAAAACGATCAGACGCGGCAAAAATTGACGTTTGAGACCTTTGATTAGTTGGGGTTTAGCGGGTTGAAGTCATGAGCATATTGAGGTCTAGAAGATGTTGAGGGGCAGCAATGGGTAACAGTGTTTTAAAGTATAAGGATGTTTTCGTTAGCCTATTGGGCGAGAGATATGTGCTCTCCGAGTCAGAACAACTTGAAGGTTACGCTCAAGATGAAACGCGTGATCTGGGTTATCTACCCGAACTTGTTCTAAAGCCGAAAAATAGCGCTGAAATTTCTCAAGTACTGACGGTTTGTCACCGTGAGGGACTGACCGTCACGCCTCGGGGTGGAGGAAGCGGTGTGAGTGGTGGTGCTCAGCCTGTGGAGGGCGGCATCGTACTTTGCATGGAGCGTCTCAATAGTATTTGCGATATCAACCAATCCAATATGACCGTTACTGTGGAGACGGGTGTCATCACACAAGAGGTCAATGAACAATTGATGCAATACGGGTTGTGGCTTCCCCCTGATCCGGGGTCGGCTGCCTTCTGTCAGATTGGCGGTAATTTATCGGAAATGGCCGCGGGTCCCAAGTCCGTTAAATACGGAGCCTTTAAAGATTACGTACTTAACTTGCAAGTGGTATTACCCGACGGGCGCATTACTTGGACGGGCGCGAATGTACGTAAGTTGGCGTGTGGTTATAACCTGACTCAGTTGATGTTGGGGAGCGAAGGAACATTAGGCATTATCACCCGAGTGGTGTTTAAAGTGGTGCCTTTACCGAAGGAAGAAATACTCGTGCGTCTGGCTTTTTCTAGCTTACAGAACGCCTGCGATATGATTTGTAAAGTATTTGAGGCGGGGCTCACGCCTTCTGAATTAGAGTTTATTGATCGCGATTCAATTGACGCAGTCAGTGCCGCCAAAAAAGAAGCTTCGAATGCTATTGATGCTAATTCCAAATCTGCTTCCGAAGTAGTTAAAGAAGTAAGTGATAATACCGAGGTGCTTCTTTGGATCGGCTTTGACGGCGCCAATAGAGATTTACTTTTAGAGGACGCCGAGACAGCCGCCGATTTAGCTCAGGCGTACGGTGTTTTGGAAGTGCTTGTAGCCCAAGAGCCTGCTCAAAAACGAAGGTTATGGGAATACCGGCATTTAATCGGTAAAACCATCATGGAAGCCACCATATTTCGTGATATTGATTTAAGTTTCCCGCGTTCTGCGCTTCGCGATATCGTAGTCGGAACAAAACAAGTTGGGGAAAAATATGGCCTGCGCACGGTTTGTTTTGGGCACTGCGGTGATGGAAATATTCATATCCAATTGCTTCGAGACGAATTAGAGGACGCTAAGTGGGATGAATTATCCACGCTTGCAGTCACGGAGCTGTATGAATTAACCACGGCTCACGGCGGTGCTATTTCGGGCGAGCACGGCATTGGCTGTGTTGCTACATTAGGCATGTCGCTTATGTTTTCGGAAGTTCAGTTGGAACTTATGCAAGGGATTAAGACGCTATTTGATCCAAAGAATATTTTAAATCCCGGTAAGATTATTCCGGATTTATCCCGATAAATTAAGCGCCACGATCCAGTCACATTATCCTGAATAAATTAGTTTACTACCTTTATGCATAACGACGATACGCCGAATGAAATTATGAACGGTACAGTGGACGACGTTGTTGATATCGTTGATGTCGTCGATAATTCCGCAGCCATTAATATCGAGGCCGGGCTTCCAAGTGATGCCAACTTGCCAGCTAATCTTCCTGAAGCGTTGATCAGGGCGGCTACTCATCATCCCAATAACGGTCTTACCTTTATTGCGTCCGTCGATGAAGAAAAGTTTTTGAGTTACGCAGATCTTCTGTTACAGGCCCAAAATGTTCAGCGAAGTTTAGCCCAGAATGGCTTGCAGTCAGGGGATTGTGTCATCCTCAAGACGGAAGATAACTGGGATTTTGTGGTGGCTTTTTGGGGCTGTATCCTTGGCGGTTATCTACCTGTGCCGGTGGCGTCCTCTCCTACCTATCGCCAGCCGCATCAGACTTTACAGCGATTGAAAGCCGTTTGGGAAAAGCTTGGTACGCCAATAATTCTTGCCAGTTGTTCTAACGGAAGCTTGCTGCGTGACGCGGCGGATAGTTTTCTTGGGATGAATAGCCATCAAGTCATCACGGTTAATGAGCTGATTTCGGCTGACCTTATCTCGGCTGAGTCGCCGGATGAAATCAATTCCAGAATTGAACACCAACAAGTGAATGCAGAAGATACTTGTTTGCTATTACTTACTTCTGGCAGTACTGGCGTGCCCAAAGCAGTAGAGCTTAGTCACAAGGGTATACTGACCCGCGCTAGGGCGCGTGCGACATGTTTTGATTTTTCGGATGCTGATGTTGCCTTGAATTGGTTGCCTTTGGATCACGTCGCAAGTTTAGTGATGTTTCATATTCGCGACGTTTTTCTTGGTTGTCAGCAGGTACATGTGGCAACCCATTTGGTTCTAGCCGACCCCCTGCTATGGCCGGAATATATTAATCGTTATCGTGCTTCCATGACTTGGGCGCCGAGTTTTGCGTTTAAATTGGTGAACGATCAATTCGATCCGCTTGCTAATCCTGACTGGGATTTATCTTGCATGCGTTGTCTATTGAATGGCGGAGAAGCAGTTGATCGCCAAGTGGCATTGCAGTTTCTCCAGCATCTCGGCAATTATGGAATGCAATCTGAATGCTTACTTCCCGATTGGGGAATGTCCGAAACATCCTCCGGTATTGTTCAGCCGGTGCCGCTGGTTCAGCAGGCGAGCGATTCCCTCTTTGTGGAAGTTGGCTCGCCCATCGCGGGAGTGGGGATACGAATTGTAGACGCGCAACATAACGTGATTGCTGAGAATCAAGTGGGAATGGTCCAAGTGAAGGGCTCTACGCTTATGAACGGGTATTATCGAGACCCGAAGCGTAGCGCAGAATCATTGACTGAGGATGGCTGGCTGAAGACGGGTGACCTTGGCTTGTTACGT
Source organism: Moraxellaceae bacterium (assembly GCA_002401525.1). Classification (GTDB taxonomy): domain Bacteria; phylum Pseudomonadota; class Gammaproteobacteria; order Pseudomonadales; family UBA3067. Next base: position 8,038 of record NVTH01000003.1, read on the forward strand.
AATGGTCGGCTGACGATTACGGGTCGCGACAAAGACGTCATTATTATTAAGGGTGCCAATATCGCACCGCAGGAAATTGAAACCTTAGTGAGGGCGCAGTGGGATAATATTTCTACGGTGGCTGCGATTGCTGTTCAGGCGGGAAAAGGCGCGCCTGAAAAGTTAGCGGTATTTTTCGAATGCGTGGAGGACGGCAATAAAGATAAAGCGTTAGGTTCGCTATTACCCAAAATTCGTTCGGCGATGACCCGTCAGCTGGGTCTTAATCCTGATTATTTGTTGCCCCTTGCCGTTGACAGCTTGCCAAGAACTTCCATTGGTAAAGTGCAGCGGTCTTCGGTTAAAACCTCATTTCTTGAGGGCGAGTATGATTCTTTAATTGAATTTAGCGCTGATTTGGAAAAAAAGAGTACCAAGCGAAGTACTGCAGTCGCGACGACTGCTTTGCAAAAGAAACTGTTGCAAGTATTCGCTGAGGTTCTCAAACAGAGTGATTTAGGCGTCGAGGACAATATTTTTAATCGCGGTGGCGATTCGCTTTTAGTGACTAAAGCGGTTGCTAGAATTGTCGCGGAGATGGGCGCCAATATTAAGCTGCAGGATATTTTTTCCTGCCCAACGGTTTCTCAGCTTGCAGATTTAATTGATCATCGTCATTCGATTGCAGCTAAAGGCGGCAAGGATGAAGCAAGCACCACTTTCTTGAAAGATTACCTGTCTGTAGATTGCGCCAATGAAATAGCACCGATCGCGCCGAACCAATACGGTTTATGGGTCATTCAGCAATTAAGGCCTGAGACGGCGGCTTACAATATTTATCAGGCGTTAGAGATCGCCGGAGATTTAGACGTTAAAGCATGGCGGGCTAGTTTACAGACTGTTGTTGATCGGCACGCCGCGTTGCGAACGGTGTTTGTATTAAAGGATCAGCAACCCTGCCAAAAGATTCTTGAAAATGTGCAGGTCAAGTTGCCGGAAGAAAACCTGCAACACCTTTCTGTTGACGAGGCTGAGTTAGAAGGGCAACGTTTAAGCGCTGAATTAATCAGTCGTCCCTTTGAATTATCTGAGGGACCTTTATTACGTGCTTCGCTGATTCGATTGACGCAAGATCGCCATCTTTTTGTACTGTGTATGCACCACATCAACTGTGACGGTCATTCGCTTCATGGCATTGTTCAGGAATTACTGGACACATACTCCTTCACCATCAGCGGCTCAGCAAATCAGGCGGTAGATTTAACTCCTTCAATCTCCACTGCTTATGCGAACTGGCAGCAAGCTCGATTATCGGAAGCTCGAGGGGATGAGCTTCGGGATTTCTGGCAACAAAAAATGACTCCTGCGCCTCTGCCTTTGGATTTCCCCACCGATAAAACACATCCAAGGCTACAGTCATACCAAGGGGCTAGGTTCGATTTCAACTTGTCACCTGCCTTATCATCGGGCGTCTCTGAGGTGGCTCAGAAATCTGGCAGTACATTCTTTATGGTGCTGATGGCTGCTTACCAATTACTGTTAATGCGCTACTCCGGGCAAAAGCAGCTTTGCGTTGGCACGCCGGTGGCGGGCCGAACTGATGCTTTATTGGACGGCGCGGTGGGTTTTTTTGTGAATACTGTTGCGGTACGGGGAGACTGCAGCGACAACCCTACTTTTAACGATTTTTTACACAGTATTTGTGCCGAAGCTGTGGCGGGATTTGATCATCAGGAGCTTCCTCTTAATCAAATTCTCGAAGCCTCGGAGATTAAAGGGGAGTTGAGTCGCACGCCGGTTTATCAAGCGATGCTGATTTTAGATGAGCCCCCTGCGCTGAATAGTCCCGCTGACCTGGATATAAAACGCTACAAGACTCACAATGGTACCGCTAAGTTTGAACTTACGTTGTTCGTTGAAAAACTTAACGAAGGGATGCATTGTGCACTTGAATACAACACCGATCTTTTCGAGCAGGCAACCGCGGAGCAATTATGCCTGCATTTTGAAAATATTCTCGAAGCCATAGTGCGTGATCCGCAGCAACAGGTCATGCACATTCCACTTCTGTCTGTAGCGGAACGGGAGCGTTTATTAGGCGATCTCAATCCTGCTGAGACGTCGTTTCCGAAAGAAATATGTATTCATCAACTTATTTCGGCTCAGGTTGCGAAAACGCCGAGTCGAGCTGCGGTGGCTTTTGGATCGCAGCAATTGGATTATGAAGCACTCAATCAGCAGGCCAATCAGTTGGCTCACTATCTGCTTGAGCGTGGTGTTAAGCCGGGTATTCCTGTGGCGGTGTGTGTTTCTCGTTCGCATCAATTATCCGTCGCACTGCTTGCGGTGCTAAAAACTGGCGGCTGTTATGTTCCCTTAGATCCAGCGTGGCCGCAAAAACGATTGGACTATATGCTGGAAAATAGCGTTCTAGAAAGTCCTGTTTCTATGGTGATTAGTGAGGAAAGTTTAGGCGCGATTTGGACGGTAGATAAGGTCGAGTCCATTTTCATTGATCGTGAAGCGAAAGCGATTAGCGAGTACCCCGTTTCCGATCCGGAAGTTCAAGTCAGTAGCAGTGATCTCGCTTATATTATTTATACCTCGGGTTCTACCGGGCGACCGAAAGGTGTCGAGGTAACCCATCGTTCGGTGATTAACTTCCTGCAATCCATGGCTGAGCTCACCGGCATTGATGAACATGATAAATTGCTTGCGGTCACTACGCCTTGTTTTGATATCTCTGTGCTTGAACTCTTTTTGCCGTTAACCGTCGGCGCCTGCACCGTTATTGCTGACGGCGCGAGCACGTCGGATGGCAGGACACTGGCTGAAACCATAAAAGATTCTGCAGCGACTATTATGCAAGCTACGCCAGCAACATGGCGTTTACTGCTGGAGTCAGGTTGGTTGGGCGAAGAAAAGCTTAAAATTCTTTGCGGTGGCGAGGCGTTGTCTTCAAGTCTAGCGGATTCGTTACTTCAATCCGGGCAAAGCGTTTTAAATCTTTATGGTCCGACGGAAACCACAGTCTGGTCCGCCGCTTGCCACATTACGGATGCTCAAGCCGTTACTATTGGCAAGCCCATTGGCAATACTCAAATATATATATTAGATGATCACATGCAGCCTGTGCCGCAACGAGTGTTTGGCGAAATCTATATCGGCGGTGAAGGGGTGACTCGCGGTTACCACAACCGACCGGAGTTAACTGAACAGGTTTTTATTGCCGATGTTATTAATGCGCCTAATAATTCCAGTGGCGAGATCGGCGCGCGGTTGTATAAGACCGGCGATTACGGTCGATATAATTATGACGGAACAATTGAGTACTTAGGACGGCGAGATCAGCAGATTAAATTGCGTGGCTTCCGCATTGAAATAGGCGAGATTGAAGCCGCATTACAGAGCCATGAGAATGTGCAGCAAGCTGCCGTTGCCTTGCAAGAACTTTCTGCCGGCACTCAAGGTCTGGTTGCTTATGTAGTTTATGTTTCGAAGCCTACGTCCGACAATAGTCTTAAAGCGCATCTCGCATCGCGATTGCCAACTCACATGGTGCCGCGCGTATTAATGACAATGGGCCAACTGCCGCTGACCCCCAATCTTAAAGTGGATCGGAAAGCGTTGCCGGTGCCAAAGTTTCAATCCTCCTCCTCGGATCAAGATCGTCCAAGCGATGACACTGAAAGAATGTTGATGCGACTGTTTGAAAAAACCTTAAAAAGGTCGGGAATTGGAATTCATGATAGCTTCTTCGATTTGGGGGGCGATTCGCTGCTTGCTGTGACCTTGGTGACCGCCATTGAAAAAGAAATCGGTAAACGCTTGCACCCTAGTAATCTATTGCACGCACCCACCGTGTCAGGCCTCGCGGGTAAGATTCATTCTGGCGTATTTACCTTAGAGCCCATTGCAGGTTCCTCGTCCTTGCCCACCCTGTTTCTTATTCCTCCGGCGGGCAGTACAAACCTCGCTTACGTGCACGTCGCGCAAAATCTTGGGGATTATTATTGCCTCTACGCTTTGGACTATCCCGGCTTGGAAAGCGATGACAAAGCTWTAAAAACCGTTTCTGATATCGCTTCACATTTCGTTGAGCAAATCCGCGAGCTCCAACCGGTAGGCCCCTATAAAATAGTTGGACGTTGTTTTGGCGGACTCGTGGCGTATGACATTGCCCGTTTGCTGCAAGAAAAATATGATCAAGCCGCGCAAGTAGTCCTTATCGACACCACGTTGCAAACATTGGGGCCTATGGATATGGGGGAAACTCGCCGAGGACCCTCCAAAAGTGTCGCGTCTCAATACCTTGTGAAGTCAGTGAATATTGGCTTGGGGTTGTTTGATGAAGTGATTCARCGGCTTTTCTACCGAGACTCCAACAGTAATAACACRCCGATAGTGGGGCGGGTTGATTACGTTCATGARAACTTTTCAGTGCGTCTAGCGCTGCGACGCTTAGTGCTTGGTTTTACCCCCAGAGGACGGCGCATCAATCGCGTATGGCGAGCCAATCTGGCGGCGGTTCGTAGCTACCAGCCTCAGTCAGCCGAAGTGAAAATCGATTTTATAATGAGTCATGAGCGCAAACATAACCCTCTCGAGATAGAGAAATGGTTGGATTTAAGTTCAAGCCAATCCGACTACCATATAATCTCAGGTTCAAATCAYAGTACGCTTCATCATGAGTCGTTTGCTGCGCCTATCGCAAAAACCATTCGTTCGGTCTTTGTTAAGGSTGCCTCGAAGTAAGTGCCAATATTTTTTATGCTCTTTGCTTTTTTTGGGTCCTTGGTGATTGCATCAGTAATTGAAATTCTGTTTCAGCAACGCAATCTCCATTCACGATCACTTCTATTTTGTGTGTTCCCGGGTAATAAACTCGAGTGGTAATTTTTTTGATGGCATGCTTCTTTTGAATGATTAGCGAACCTTTCGCTGCTAATGTAGTTGCTCGCAGCTTAAATACCTTGGGCGTGGTACTGCCATTCGCTTTTTGATGGTGAATTACGTAATCGATCATCAGTGCTTGTTCTTTAGTGGATTTCGATCGTACGGATAACGTGAATTGCAATTCTTTTCCGAATTTCACTTTCGGTGTTAGCAGTTCGAGCTCGGCTTTGTGTATTTTAGCTTTTCCATACCCTAGTACCTTTAAGGTTTTTTTATGCCCGTTTTTAATTAGGGTACGACAAGCATGTCGAATCATTTTCTTCCGTTCATCGCTGGCGCCTTGCATCCATTGAGCGGCAATATCCGCGACTAAATCCGGATGGTCTTTGGCGATGTCATTTAAATTATTAGCCACCGAACGGCGAACGTATTCTTTTTTATCATCTTTGAGTCTTTCCAGTAAGTCGATCACTGGTATTGGGTCGGTTATAAACAAGGGCAACCTCATTGCCCAGGGAAGCCTCGGTCTTGAGCCTTCAGAAACTAATCTTCGTACGTGTTGATTATCATCTTTGCTCCAGCGCTTAAGTATCGCGAGTGTTTCTTTTGGCGATTTTATTAAGAAGAAACGAATCCCGAACTCTGATGACGAGCAAATAGTCATTTCCCTGAGCAGTGTCATGGATAGGTCAAAGTGATCATGGCCGTGAACTCCCACGTAATGCGCCATGGGCATTACTGCCCAGCCAGCAATACCGTTAGCATCCACTGTGCCTGCTGAAACGTCATCAGCCAGCGGCGTTCCTAGGCTGCCTAGCATTATTTTGGATGCCTTTTTAAAGTCGGTGGGGAGGTATTGAACCATCGCATCCATAATCTGATCCGAACGCTGTTTCAACTCTAATGATTCAAGGTTATTCGATGCGGCCGTTTTAAAGCCTTTGGTATCAAATATTGACCATTGCTTTTTGAAGTGCTCTGCCATCCCTTCGATGATTTTTTCATTGAACAGGTTCTTAAACGGTTCGGCCATACGGGTTTCTCAACAATAAATCGAATGCGGTTGTATTGGATGCGGAAGTTTAGAAAATACGCTTACTATTATCAAACACGGATATGTAAAGTGATACAAAGTATGCGCTTTATTTTCTGGGAGGAAGGAAAGGGTATTGATTTCTTTGGTTCAGCTGGGAATTCGAGGATTAGATAACAGATACGTTGCTTTTTAAATAGAATTCGAAGGGGCTTTTGTTAAGTGATCAGTATTTAATCTGGATTATTCTGAATGTGGTTTAGAGTAATGGATTGATATTATTTGTTGCTCAGTAATTCAGGGATTCGAAGAGAGTGAGTAACCATCTTATTGTGAGCTCGACTGAATCTGTGGGCTGTAAAGATTCGAGGTGGACACTAATTGTTCTAGCAGCTCAGAAATCTTCACGGGTTCAGAAAAAAGTGCTCCCTGTCCCGTATCGCAATTAAAAGTTTTGAGTAGCTCGAAGGTTTGCGATGTTTCTATTCCTTCTGCGACTACAGTAATTCCCATGTTGTGGCTCATATTAATAATGCTTTTTACAATAGTCTGATCTGTTTTATGTTTCTCTAGGTCTTTAATGAAAATTTGATTTATTTTAATTTGGCTGACGGGTGAATCTCTTAGGTGTTTTAACGATCCGTAACCGGTGCCGAAGTCGTCGATGCTGAGGTTGAAGTTGTTTTGCTTTAAATTCTGGATGATTTTGTTAGTCATTGGGTTTTTTTTCAAAATGACATTTTCTTGGATTTCGAGTGTGATGGTTTGTGTGGGAATTTGTTCTTCGCTGATTTTCTCGTGGAGGTAAAAAGAAAAATTCGGTTGTAATAAACTGTAGGGAGAAATATTAATTGAAATGTTTAGCTCGGGCATTACGCTCAAGGCTAGCGCGGCGTCTCTCATCACTTGATCGATGGTCCATTCCGTAAGGTTTTTAATGAGCCCTGTGGACTCGGCGATTGGAATGAATTTATGGGAGGGAAGCAAGCCGAATTCGGGGTGGTTCCAATGCACTAGGGCCTCTATGCCGATAATGTTTTTGTGATCTAGGCTGATTTGGGGCTGATAGCGAATTTCTAAAGCGTCTATTTCAATGGCTCGTTTTAGTTCTCCCATTAGTAGGGTTTTTTCTTTTGCTTGGGGTGCCAGTGTTGGTTGATAGCGTTCGATGCGGTGGTAGTTTTCAATCGCTTGGCTGGCGGCGATTTGTGATTGGCGCAATAGTTCGTAAAAATCAATATTTTGGGGAGAAGAGAAAGCGATGCCTGCACAGGGGTTGGAATATATAGGCAGTATGTCTGCGAGAGCGGAGCTTTTTAATTCGTTTAAAATCATCCGTGTGCGGCCGACTGCTTGATCGTCTCGATCGGTACAGTCGAGGAAAAAAGCGAACTGACAATAGGCTAAATGGCTAATGTAAATGACAGTGTCCGATGTCAGGTGACTGGATTTCTTGGGTGGCAATTGGTTTGACGGCAGCTGATTGGATTGTAAATTTGGCGTTGCGGATTGGTGTGAATCGGTGTGAATCGGCAGTGCAATTGCGCCAGGGATTGTCGATAGCTTTTGGTTAAGTTTTGATGCCACTTGGAGCACTAGTTGATCGCTTTGGCGATAGCCGAGCGTGCTAATGAGTTCTTTGAAATTGGGAGCCTCCAATAAAACTAAGGCATACTTTTCGGGCAGGTGAAGTGCATCAGATTGCTGGAAAATTTTTTGAAGTGTTTCCCGATTGATCCAGGGTAGGGGCTCCAGTGTGGTTGTTTCGAGTAGGGGCGTGTCCGTGTTTGTGGGTTCAGTTGTTATTCTATCCGTTTCACTTGTCTGCGATGCAGCGGTTGATGTGGTTTGTGTTTGCGCTTCAGATTGGCTTGATGAGGTAGGTGAGTCTCTTTGGATCTTAAGGTAAGCAATGAAAGCCGTAATGATGGTTGGGATTGCAATCATGCTCACTAATAGCGGAACTATTGATTGGTTTTCCGGCCCAGTGATGCCATTCGTTTCGAAGTGATAAATAAATATAGAAATAAATAAGCAAACAAATATTACACTTAAATGTTTAATTCGGTTCATCTTTATTCCATTCTGTTTTCTTAAGACGTCCTTAACTTTTGTCTATAGGCGGCCTTGTTAGGCTTCCTCGGAGCCTTATTTAATGCATCGATTGAAATGATAGTAGATATTTGAGAAAGAAATAGTACAGAGTTGGCAAAACGCCAGTGACTTCTCAGTCATTGGCGCTGCGGTGGACTAGGTGAGTAAAGGAGAGGGGCGCGGGTATCGTAGATGAGCGCCCGGATAGAGGGTGTATTTCTAGCGGTACCCTAAAGCAATTTTTTATATTTGATGCGCTTGGGTTGAGCATCTTGGTTCGAATGTTTTTTCTTATAGGCCTCGTATTCGCTGTAGTTACCTTCATAAAAAACCACTTCACTGTCGCCTTCATAGGCAAGTGTGTGGGTGGCTATGCGATCGAGGAACCAGCGATCATGGGAAATAACCACTGCACAGCCTGGAAAAGACAGAATGGCTTCTTCCAAGGCGCGTAATGTTTCCACATCAAGGTCGTTCGTAGGTTCGTCCAATAGTAGAACGTTGCTGCCTTGTTTTAGCAATTTAGCCAGTTGTAATCGATTACGCTCTCCACCTGAAAGGTCTTTCACTAATTTTTGTTGATCACTGCCCTTGAAGTTAAATCGGCCGACGTAGGCTCTAGAGGAAACTTCATACGTGCCTACGGTAATAAAGTCATTGCCGTCGGAGATTTCTTGCCAGACAGTATTGTCGCCCTTTAAGTTTTCGCGGCTTTGATCGACGTAGCCTAGCTGCACGGTAGAGCCCAGAACGACTTCTCCGCTGTCGGGTTTTTCTTCGCCGGTAATTAATTTAAACAAGGTGGTTTTCCCCGCGCCATTGGGGCCGATGACTCCGACGATGGCGCCCTTGGGAATGCTGAAATTCAGGGATTGGTACAGCAGTTTGTCACCGTAATGCTTGGAAACATTATTGAGCTCAATCACTTGTTCCCCAAGTCTGTCTCCGGGAGGGATGTATAACTCCATAGTTTCGTTGCGTTTTTGAAATTCTTTGGTGTTGATTTCTTCAAATCGATTGAGTCGGGCTTTGTTTTTGGCTTGTCGGCCTTTGGGGTTGGATCGGACCCAGTCCAATTCGGCTTTAATGGTTTTTAGGTGAGCGGATTCTTGTTTGGATTCTATTTCTAGGCGTTGCTCTTTTTGTTCTAGCCAAGACGAGTAATTACCTTCATAAGGGATGCCGTGCCCGCGGTCCAATTCCAATATCCATTGCGCGGCATTGTCGAGGAAGTAGCGGTCATGGGTGATGGCCACCACGGTGCCAGAATATTCACAGAGAAAGCTTTCCAGCCAGGCAACACTTTCAGCATCAAGATGGTTGGTGGGCTCGTCCAGTAACAGCATATCTGGGGTGGAAAGCAATAAGCGGCACAGAGCGACGCGCCTTTTTTCACCTCCAGACAGTGTGGTGACGTCAGCATCCCAAGGCGGAAGTCGCAATGCATCGGCTGCTATTTCTAATTTTCGATCCAGTTCCCAAGCGTCCGCTGAATCGATGGCATTTTGAAGCTCGCCTTGTTTTTCCAGCAACGCGTTCATTTCGTCGTCGCTCATGGGTTCGGCGAATTTCATATTAATGTCATCGAATTCTTGAAGCAGGGCTTTGATTTCTGCCACCCCTTCTTCGACGTTGCCGCGCACGTCTTTTTCTGGATCTAGCTGGGGTTCTTGAGGTAAATAGCCGATGTTAATGCCAGGCTGAGGACGGGCTTCCCCTTCTATGTCTTGGTCTAGCCCCGCCATGATTTTCAATAGGGTTGATTTTCCCGAACCGTTTAAGCCGAGAACGCCGATTTTCGCACCGGGAAAGAATGATAGGGAGATGTCTTTTAAAATGGTTCGGCTTGGGGGGACGATCTTGCCCACCCGATTCATGGTGTAGATGTATTGAGCCATAGTATTTTTCTTTCGTGTTGGACAGTCTTAAAAGGCAATGATATTAAAGCGTATCTTGGGGATTGGTAGGGTTATCGACCCAGACGCTACGAGTAACGCTACCGAATCGTTCGCCCGGTTGCAATCTCTCTAGAATTAAAGCGGAGATTCAAATTTAATCATTAAAAATAGTGTTGTTATTCTAGACCACGTTTTGGGTTTGGTTTTAAGCTAAGGCCGTGCATTGCTGAGAAATAGCAAAGGGCGTCTCTAATATCAATCGATTCTGGTGGATGAATAATATTTAAGCGCTAGGTGGATTGTTTTCATGTGCTCTCGCTGCCACATTGGGATAAAATAAGGGGATCAGCTTTCTTTCGTAGCGGTTCGGCTTAAAGTGAGGTCTAGGCTTAGATCCTTAATCATTAGGAATCTAGTTTGGGTTCCTGCTAGGTTGCTTAGTGAGGCTCCGTGAGTCGCTCGATTGAGTTTTAATAGCATTCTTGAATTTAATAATAGAGGTCACCAATGTTTAAGCGCGATATGACCATTGCGGGATACGATGATGAAGTTTGGCAAGCAATTCAAGGCGAATGCCGGCGGCAGGAAGAGCACATTGAGCTTATTGCGTCGGAGAATTATGCCAGTCCCCGAGTCATGGAAGCGCAAGGTACGTTGCTGACTAATAAGTACGCAGAAGGCTATCCCGGCAAGCGCTATTACGGCGGTTGTGAGCACGTTGACGTGGTAGAGCAATTGGCGATTGATCGCGCTAAGGAGCTGTTTGGTGCGGACTACGCCAATGTGCAGCCTCACTCTGGATCTCAGGCAAATTCCGCGGTCTATATGGCACTGCTGCAACCCGGCGATACCGTGTTGGGCATGAGCTTGGCCGATGGCGGGCATTTAACTCACGGCGCAAAAGTGAGCTTTTCTGGAAAAATGTACAACGCCTATCAATACGGTTTGAATTCTGAAACCGGTGAGATCGATTACGAGCAAGTGGAAGCATTAGCGAAAGAGCACCAGCCGAAGATGATCATGGCGGGATTCTCTGCTTATTCGCGTATCGTAGATTGGCAGCGTTTTCGCGATATCGCCGACTCTGTTGGCGCTTATTTAGTAGTGGATATGGCGCATGTAGCAGGTTTGGTGGCCACGGGGCTTTACCCAAATCCGGTTCAGATTGCCGATGTGACCACCACGACTACCCATAAAACCTTGGGCGGTCCTCGTGGCGGATTGATTCTCGCGAAATCCAATGAAGCGATTGAAAAGAAACTTAATTCTGCAGTTTTTCCGGGGGGGCAAGGCGGCCCGCTAATGCATGTCATCGCCGCGAAGGCGATATGCTTTAAGGAAGCCATGGACGAAGGATTTGTTGAATATCAGAAGAATGTAGTGAAGAATGCACAAACCATGGCCACTGTGTTTTTAGATCGAGGCTACGATGTCGTGTCCGGTGGTACGGATGATCATTTGTTTTTGTTGAGCTTAATTGGCAAAGAAATGACTGGCAAGGAAGCGGATGCGGCGTTGGGCCGTGCCCACATTACGGTCAATAAAAACGCTGTGCCTAACGACCCATTGTCTCCTTTTGTGACCAGTGGCCTGCGTATCGGTACACCTGCGATGACTCGCAGAGGTTTTGGTCAAGTGGAAAGCGAAGCCTTGTGCGGTTGGATTTGCGATATATTAGATGACATTAATAATGAAAAAGTCATCGATGAGGTGCGTGAAAAAGTCACCCAATTGTGTGCTAAGTTCCCTGTTTACGGAAACTAACACACCTTGCCGATAGGCTTTCATTACTGGAGGCCTTGTATTTTAAGGCAGGCCTTCGAGCAATGTTTTTAAACAAGGCCGGGCAGGTGCACCGGCCGGTGTTATTTTAATGGATTGAATCTTTTGCAAAGCATGCCTTTGCAAAAGGTAATTCTACAACCCTAATGGAACAGGCTGCCGTTTTCTTATGCATTGTCCTTTTTGTCACGCCACTGAAACTAAAGTCATTGATTCCCGTCTTGTTGCTGAAGGTCAGCAGGTTCGCCGACGCCGCGAGTGTACCTCTTGCAGCGAGCGATTTACTACGTTCGAGACCGCTGAATTAGTGATGCCTCGAGTGGTGAAAACTGATGGATCTCGTCAGCCTTTTGATGAAGAGAAGCTTAAGTCGGGAATTCTAAAAGCGCTTGAGAAAAGACCGGTTGGCATCGAGGAAATCGATGCGATAATGGTGAGAATTTCCCATAACTTGAGAGCAAAAGGCGAACGTGAAGTCAGTTCTCGGGAAGTAGGCGAGGAAGTGATGAATGCATTGCGGGATGTCGATGAAGTGGCATACGTCCGTTTCGCTTCAGTTTACCGAAGTTTTAAAGATCTCAACGAATTCCGCGAAGAACTGGATCGGATGCAGCAAGAAACTGAAACATAAAACGGCGACATAGAATTAGAAATAGGCCGGGTCATAGTAAACCCCAGAGGTGCAGTCATTGAACGGTAGTGTTGAGAATTCTGCAGCGGGTCAATTATTATCGGATCATTGTCGCTGGATGGCGCTTGCTATTCAGTTGGCTCGCAAAGGCCTTTATACCACTCATCCTAATCCTCGGGTGGGCTGCGTTGTAGTGAATGACGGCAAGTTGGTTGGGCAAGGCTGGCATCAGCATGCGGGGCAAGGCCATGCCGAAGTGAATGCCTTGCAAGACGCAGGCAATCTAGCCCAAGGCGCAACGGCTTACGTTACTTTAGAACCCTGTTGCCACACGGGCAAAACCCCTCCTTGCACAAACGCATTGATTGAAGCGAAAGTGTCGCGGGTGGTGGTGGCAATGCAAGACCCTAACCCTTTGGTCGCCGGCAATGGCGTCGAGCTATTGCGTCAGCAAGGCATCGAGGTGGTGAGTGGGGTTTTGGAAGCTGAATCGAAAGCGCTTAATCCCGGCTTTATTCAACGCATGACCCATAAACGACCTTGGGTGCGTTGTAAAATGGCGATGAGTTTGGATGGCCGAACGGCGCTTCATAACGGTCAGAGCAAATGGATCACCGGGCCGGAGGCGCGTGCCGATGTGCAGCGTTGGCGAGCCCAAAGCGGTGCTATTTTAACTGGCATCAATACGGTTTTAGCCGATGACCCTTCTCTGAATGTGCGGCTGACGGATTGGCAGGGAGAGCGCCCTGAGTGCTGGCGACATCAAGAGGATTTATTGCAGCCAGATCTATTCGTGTTGGACAGTCATCTTCGGGTATCTCCGCAAGCAAAAATCTTTTCTGTTGCCCGAAAAAACCACCTCATTACTGCCTCCCCAAGCGCTTCCTCCGCTCAAAACACTCAAAGCCACGCGTTAAAAACTCAGCAACTTATTGATCTGGGTGTGGACGTGGTTGCGCTGAAATCTGGCGTCTCTGGGATTGATTTAAAGGAGTTACTGACTTTCCTTGCCAAGCAAGAAGTCAATGAGCTTTGGGTGGAGTCGGGTGCTGCGTTAGCCGGCCAGATGGCAGCGCATCACTTAGTAGACGAATACGTTATTTATATCGCTAGCAAGCTGATGGGGGACCGCGCCCAGCCTTTGTTTAAACTGCCCGAATATGAATCAATGGGAGATATTCCACAGCTGGTGTGGCAAGATGTCCGCCAAATTGGCGATGACCTTCGGGTGATTGCGCGGCCGATTCAAAAGCAAGCGACTCAATAGCAGGGGATAGAGGTGTTTACTGGGATTGTGGAGACGGTGGGCGAAATTAAGCAGGTCAGCGCTCGCCAAGGGGACATAACGTTGTGTGTGGACAGCAAAAACATGTCCCTGGATGATGTCCAATTAGGGGATAGTATCGCCACTAATGGCGTTTGCTTGACCGTGACTACCCTTTCTAACGGGTGTTTTTGGGCCAATGTTTCCCGCGAAACTGTTTCGTGCTCTACCTTTAAAGACATCCACGTAGGTCAAAAAGTAAACTTAGAGAAGGCCTTAACCTTGCAATCTCGTTTGGGTGGACATATCGTGGCAGGTCACGTAGACGGTGTTGGAGAGATTCAACAGCTGCGCAATGACGGTGATTCGGTCTATGTTTGTATTGCTGCGCCGGAAGAGATCGCTCCCTATATTGCCCACAAGGGTTCCATCTGTGTGGATGGCATCAGCCTGACGGTGAACGGGGTGAATGGCAACGAATTTGAACTTAATTTAATCCCTCACACTGCCGGACACTCCACTGCAACGGCATGGAAAGTGGGACAACGGCTTAATTTAGAAGCGGACTTGGTGGCTAGACACATTGAAAGACTGCTGCAATTTCAGCACACTTCGCCCTCCGTTAATAAGGAAAGCGCGTTAAGCAAAGCATTTTTAGCCGAGAATGGGTTTTTAAAGCCCTAACGCTGTGTGAAATAAATAGTGTTTGATCAATAGAAATTACAATAGCCGGCCATTCGTCTGGCATTAATAATGAGCTGATTATGAAGTTAAATTCAATAAAAGAAATTATTGAAGACATTCGCCTAGGAAAAATGGTCATTCTGATGGATGACGAAGACCGTGAAAATGAAGGCGATTTAATTATGGCGGCCACTCATGTGCGGCCTGATGATATTAATTTTATGGCGACCCATGCGCGGGGATTGATTTGCCTCACGCTAACCGAGGAGCGTTGCCAATACCTCAAGTTGCCTTTGATGGTCTCCGAGAATGATTCTTCCCACGGCACAAATTTCACCGTGTCAATCGAAGCGCGTGAAGGCGTGACCACAGGAATCTCCGCTGCAGACCGGGCTCATACGGTACGTGTGGCGGTGGGTAAAGACTCTAAGCCGGGCGATATCGTGTTGCCAGGGCATATTTTCCCGCTGATGGCCGAGTCGGGAGGCGTGCTTTATCGTGCTGGGCACACTGAAGCCGGGTGCGACCTTTCTCGTTTGGCTGGGCTTGATCCTTCAGCGGTGATTGTTGAAATCATGAATGCTGACGGCACCATGGCGCGTCGCCCTGATTTGGAAAAGTTTGCTGAATTACATGATTTAAAAGTGGGCACCATTGCCGATCTGATTCAATACCGTGCGGTCAATGAGAAGACGGTGGATCGCATTGCTGAGAATGAAATTGAAACGGAATTTGGTCCCTTCCGAGTGGTGAGCTATCGTGATCTTATTGATGGCATTAGTCATATTGCCCTAGTTCGTGGAGACCCGAGTAAAGAAGATTGCCCTATTGTACGAGTTCAATCTCCCGAGACCATGAGGGACTTGTTGCAGACCAAGAAGCAAGGCAGTGGCTGGAACCTTACTCGTTCTTTAAGTCGTGTGGCTGAAGAAGAGAATGGTGTGGTGATTTTGCTTGGGCAAGAGCGTGTGAACAATGATTTAGCGCAGTTGGTGGACGATTACTGCGCGCACCGTTTTGATCAAAACGTTTCTTTTCGCGGGCACCGAATTATCGGCACTGGATCGCAAATTCTGCGGGATTTAGGGGTCCATAAAATGCGCTTATTAAGTTCTCCTGCAAAATTCAGTGGTTTGTCTGGATTTGATTTGGAGATCGTAGAGTACATTCCTTTTTCATAGTGTTTTCCAAAATTAGTGTTAATAAAAGGTTGTTGCAATGAGTCAAATTAAATCAACGGAAGGTGATTTCGCTTCCGTCTCCGGGCGCTATGCATTAGTGGTTGGGCGCTTTAACAGTTTTGTAGTGGAAAGCTTGGTGGAAGGCGCAATCGATTCGTTAATGCGTCACGGCGTTGCTGAGGCTGATATTGAAATTTTCCGTGTGCCAGGGGCTTTTGAAATGCCATTGGCGGTGCAGCGAGTAGCAGCCACTAAAAAGTTTGATGCCATTGTTGCATTAGGTGCGGTTATTCGTGGCGGCACCCCTCACTTTGAATACGTTGCGGGAGAATGCACTAAAGGCATTGCGCAAGTATCATTGCAACATGACATTCCCGTTGCTTTTGGTGTGCTGACGGTGGATTCCATTGAGCAAGCCATTGAACGCAGTGGCACTAAAGCCGGCAACAAAGGCGCCGAGGCAGCGATGAGTGCTTTGGAAATGGTCAGCTTGTTTAAAAATATGGGTATTTCATGAGCGCACCGAATGCGCCTAAGAAATCAAGGCCTTCTGCACGAAAAAAAGCGCGACGCCTAGCGGTTCAAGCGCTTTATCAATGGCAGGTTGCGGGTGGTAATCTGTCCGCTATCGAAACGCAGTTTCTAGAAAACAATGACACTAGAAAAATTGATACGGATTATTTTCATGAGTTGCTGCATAAAATTCCCGCAGTTGTCGATGAGCTAGACGAAAAGATCGATAGCTTTTTAGACCGAAAAAAAGAAGCGCTGGGTGTTGTGGAGCTTGCTGTGCTTCGTATCGGCACCTACGAACTTTGCCATCGAATTGATATCCCTTATCGGGTAGTGATTAACGAAGGCGTTGAGTTGACTAAAATGTTTGGTGCCGAAGAAAGCTTCCGATACATTAATGGGGTACTTGATAAGGTTGCCAAGCAAACCCGACAAGCCGAGCTTACGAGCAAAAAGTAGTCGGCGGCATTGACTGCAAATTAAAGCCTGAATTGAAACAATGCGACACCTAAAGCATCAATTCAGGCTGTAATATATTTAACCTTCACATTTTTCAAGCTTTATATTGACCAAGCTTTAAATTTTATCGCATGCCCCTATCTGAGTTTGAGTTAATCAGTCGATTTTTCAATCGGCCATCAAAGCAACAATATTCCTCTGTGGCGAAAGGCATAGGGGATGATTGTGCGATTCTAAATGTTCCTCCTGAACAACAGTTGTTAGTGTCTACGGATACCTTGGTGGAAGGGGTGCATTTTCCTGAGCAAGCGTTGGCGAGGGACATTGCTTATCGCTGCGTCGCCGTTAATATCAGCGATATTGTGGCAATGGGAGGCGAGCCACAATGGCTGAGCTTGGCTTTAACTTTGCCGCGTGCAGAGGAGGCCTGGGTTGAGAAGTTCAGTATTGGGTTTTTTGAGGCTGCAGATGATTTTAACGTGCAGCTAATTGGCGGCGACACTACTCGAGGACCGCTGAGTATTACCCTCACTGTCTACGGGTTTACGCCCCACGGTTCGGCTGTATTACGCTCGGGTGCGCAGATCGGTGATGGTATTTATGTCAGCGGTGAATTCGGGGATGCGGCGGCGGCGTTGCATCAAATTAACAGCGGCAAACAGTTCTATCCGGAATTAATCAGTCAGTTTTATCGCCCCCAACCGCCGGTAGCGCTTGGGGTTGCATTGCGTGATGTGGCGACGGCGTGTATTGATGTGTCGGACGGTTTGCTCGCAGACTTGCAGCATATACTGTCTGCCAGTGAGGTGGGGGGGGAGTTGTGGTTGGATACGATTCCTTATAGTTTAAAACTAAAACAATATTGTGAAGCCAATGATCTCGATGCCCTCGAGTTAGCCTGCACCGGCGGAGATGATTACCAGCTTTGTTTTACCATGCCTTCAAAATTTGAAAATAAACTGCTGGAAAGTTTAATTCAGTATGATGTGACGATTAAAAAAGTGGGTCGTATCGTTTCCGGCAAAGCATTACAGTGCCTTGATGCGAATAACGCGGTGAAAGTGATGAGTCGTTCTGGGTATCAGCATTTCGGATAATTATGAGTTCAATTCCTAAAGGTAGTTTAAAAAACCCGATTCACTTTCTGGCCCTGGGCTTTGGTTCAGGCATGGCGCCTAAGGCTCCAGGCACCTTTGGAACGTTAGCGGCGGTGCCTATTGTCGTGGGGTTAAGTTATTGCTCGTCAATGACTTATTTAGTGGCGTTGTTGGCGGTTACTTTGAGTGGCTTTTGGATTTGCGGTAAGGCCGCTAAGGATTGGGGGGTGCACGATCATTCCGCCATTGTTTGGGATGAGATTGCCGGATTTATGTTGACCATGTTGTGGGCCCCGGTGAGCTGGACCAGTCTTATTATTGGCTTTGCTTTGTTTCGTTTTTTTGATATCGCCAAGCCCTACCCCATCAGTTGGCTTGATAAAAATGTGGGTGGTGGGGCAGGAATAATGGTGGATGATTTGTTGGCAGGAGTTTTTGCTGCGGTGTTATTGCAGTTGTGTTTAGCGATACTTTAACGGGCTTGATTTTTATTGTTGTTAATCTAAGTAACAACTTTAGGTTCATTTATAGGAATCTTTGGTTATGCCTCGGTAGCGGAGCAGGTAAGCATTAGTCGATCAATGCAGGTGCTGAAGAAAAGGCGTCGTTAATTTCATCCAAGATTGCTGGGTCGTCAATGGTCGGGGGAGTGGAATAGGGCTCGCCATTAGCAATGCTACGAATTATCTTACGAAGAATTTTTCCAGAGCGAGTTTTAGGTAATCGTTTAACAATAAAAGACTGTTTAAAACAAGCAAACGGGCCAATCTGTTCTCTGACCATGTTCACTAATTCTTGCTGAAGTGTACCTTCATCGATGTCGATACGATCTTTGAGGATGGTTAATGCGATAGGGATTTGCCCTTTGAGATCATCATTAATCCCCACCACAGCGCATTCCGCTACGGCGCTGTGGGAGGCGATGATTTCTTCCATTTCTCCGGTCGAGAGTCGGTGTCCGGCAATATTAATAACGTCATCGGTACGACCCATGATAAATAGGAAGCCTTCGTGGTCGATGTAGCCGCCGTCGCCTGTGAGGTAGTATCCCGGGTAGGTGGATAAATAGGCTTGTTTGAAGTGCTGCGAATTTTGCCAGAGGGTGGTCAGGCATCCTGGCGGCAAGGGGAGCTTTAGTGCGATATTGCCGGTTTTATTTGCGTCCAGAACTTTTCCTTGATCATCAAGAATTTCAACTTTGAATCCAGGAATTGGAAAAGTGGCTGAGCCTGCTTTGGTTGTTTGAGGTTCTATGCCAATGGGGTTGGCTGCGATGGCCCAGGCGGTTTCTGTTTGCCACCAATGATCTAAAACGGGAATCTCGAGCAGTTCTTTGAGCCAGTGATAAGTAGGCGGATCTAATCGCTCACCGGCAAGGAAAAGATTTTTAAGGCTGGATATGTCGTATTTTTTGAGTAGTTCACCGTCTGGATCCTCTTTCTTGATGGCCCGGAATGCGGTTGGGGCAACGAAAAAAGCGTTCACTTTATACTCTTCAATGACGCGCCAGTAAGCGCCCGCGTCCGGAGTGCGCACGGGTTTTCCTTCATACAGGAGCGTGCAGCAGCCGGTAATGAGTGGCGCGTAAACGATGTAGGAATGCCCCACCACCCAGCCGACGTCGGAGCCGGCCCAATAGACATCACCCGGGTTGCAATCGTAGACCGTTTTCATGCTGTATTTCATTGCCACGGCATGCCCGCCGTTGTCTCTAACAACTCCTTTAGGTTGGCCTGTGGTGCCGGAGGTATAGAGGATGTACAACGGGTCTGTGGATTTGAGTGGGACTGGGTCTACGGGTTCTGCTTGGCGGTAAAGCGTATTCCAGTTGTGGTCTCTGGGCGTGGATAGTTCCGCTTTGAGTTGTTCCCGCTGAAAGATAATGCAGTGCTCGGGAGGGCAGTTGGCTTGTTGAATGGCACTGTCGAGTAAGGGTTTGTAAGGGATGATGCGATCCACTTCGATGCCACAGGATGCGCTGATAATGACGTTGGGTTGCGCATCGTCAATGCGTAGGGCTAATTCTTTGGCGGCAAAGCCACCGAATACGACGCAATGCACTGCGCCTATACGTGCGCAAGCAAGCATGGCAATCACTGCTTCGGGAATCATGGGCATGTAAATAATGACGCGGTCGCCCTTGTCGACGTCCAGGGTTTTGAGTGCGCCAGCAAAGCGTGCCACTTGTTCTGTGAGTTCAGCGTAGGTGTATTGTTTTTTTGTACCGCTGACAGGGGAATCGTAAATTAATGCGGTTTGATCTGCCCGGCCGTTTTCAACGTGATGATCAAGAGCGAGATAGGAGGTGTTAAGTTCTCCGTCTTCAAACCAACGATAGAGTCCAGAATCATCCTGGCTTAAAACAGTCTGCGGTTTTTTGTACCAGGCAATGTCTTCGGAAATCTGTTTCCAAAATTTTTCAGGTTGTTGAATTGATTGCTGGTACTGAATTGAGTAACTCATATTCTTTATTGCCGGTTAAATTATTATGGGTTTATGGTGGTGGTCAAGAATAAGGGGCCCCCTTTCCTTTTGCTCCGGCTGTCAATTAATAAGATTTCGGGAGTCCTAATACTTTTTCTGCGATGTAACTTAATATCAGCTGCGGCGAGATGGGGGCGATTTTGGGAATCATAATTTCTCGCATGTAGCGTTCAACGTGAAACTCTTTCGCATACCCATAGCCACCGAGGGTATTCATGGCTCGGGTGCAGGCTTTAAATGCGGCTTCTGCGCTGAGGTATTTCGCTCCGTTAGCGTAAGGGCCGCAGCTTTCACCTCGGTCGTACAAGCTCGCTGCGTGAAAAGCCATTAAATTAGCTGCTTCCAATTCACACCAGCTTTCTGCTAAAGGGTGCTGAATGCCTTGGTTTTGACCGATGGGACGGTTAAAGACAATGCGTTGGTTTGCGTATTCTGTGGCTTTAGCAAGGGCGGCTCGACCTACGCCGATGGATTCTGCTGCAATTAAAACACGCTCCGGATTGAGGCCATCCAACAGGTAGCGGAAGCCCATGCCTTCTTCGCCAATTCGATCTTCAACCGGGACGGGCATGCCGTCAAAAAACACCTGGTTTGAATCAACGCATTTTCTACCCATTTTTTCAATCTCCCGAACCTCGACATAATGCCGATCGAAATCGGTGTAAAAGAGGGTGAGGCCATCCATGGGTTTGTTGCATTGGTCGACGGAAGTGGTGCGCACGATAATTAGAATTTTATTGGCGATCTGAGCGGTGGAAGTCCACACTTTGCCGCCAAAAATTAAATAATGATCGCCATCGCGTTCTGCGCGGGTGGCAATGGCCGAAGTATTCAGTCCTGCATCCGCCTCGGTGACGCCAAAACAGGCAATGTCGTCACCACGAATCAGTGGCGGTAGCATGCGTTCCTTTTGTCGGTCGGTGCCGTGTTTGAGGACCGGGTTAAGCCCGAATATGTTCATATGAATGGCGGATGCGCCACTGAATGCAGCGCCTGATTGAGCGACGGTTTGCATCATCAGCGCGGCCTCAGTAATGCCTAATCCTGAGCCGCCGTATTGCTCCGGCATGGCAATGCCTAACCAGCCGCCTTCGGCCATGGCTTGGGTGAATTCATAGGGGAATTCACCGTTATGATCTCGTAGCAGCCAGTAGTCATCATCAAATTGTTGGCATAATTTGCTGACGGAGTTTTTAATAAAAAGTTGGTCTTCAGAAAAGCTAAAATCCATTTTTTAGATCCCGAATGTAAGAATTTATAGGGCGCCGGGTGGTTGGCCTAAAGGGCAATTATGAATATTAATATCTGTCCCCAGCGGTGGTAAAATTTCGACTCCCAGACTATACCGCGAAAGGTTGGGTGGGGGAAGGCGGCGATAAAATGAGCTTATTCGACGCGAGTGGAGGCTTGCTAGCAGACGGTTAAGACCTTCCAGTCCGTATTAATCTGGATAGGCGGCAGCAGGTTTGTGTTAGCCTGCTGTTCGGCTAAATATTTTTGGAGCGGAAACAATAGGTTTACTTAAAATGAATAATAATAAAACCAGCAACAATAAAACAGCTTTGATCACGGGTGCTTCTGCAGGAATCGGGAAATCATTTGCTGCGCATTATGCGCAACAAGGCTGGAATTTGGTGATTACGGCACGCCGCCTTCCTCAAATGGAGGCATTGGCGAAAGATCTAGAAGATCGATTTGGGGTTCAAGTCGTGGTGATTGCTGCGGATATGTCGGACCCTAAGGCGCCACAGTTTTTGTATGACGAAATCCAGTCGCGGGGCATTCGGGTGGAGGCGTTGGTGAATAACGCGGGTTATGGCGTGCCGGGTAATTACGTTACGACTGACTGGAAGCAGCAGCAAGATTTTATTCAGGTGTTGGTCACCGCCGTATCTCACCTTTGCCACCTATTCTTACCAGGTATGATCGAGCAGGGTTATGGGCGCATTATCAATGTCTCGTCAATTAATGGTTTACTGCCATGCTCGCCAGGCCAGTCTTTGTATGCAGGAGCGAAATCTTTTGTGGTGGGGCTTTCCCACACATTACACGCGGAGGCGGGGGATTTCGGGGTCAATGTCTGCGCGCTTTGTCCGGGGTTCACCTACACGGAATTTCACGACGTCACTGGCACGCGAGAAATGGTGAGCCGGCTTCCTAAAAGTCAGTGGTTGGATTCTGAGACCGTGGCGCGCTTAGGCTATGACGCGGTAGAGCGTGGAGACATTCTTTGTGTCACCGGGCGGTCTTCTAAAATTGCGGCTTTTATGACGAGAGTGTTGCCTAGGACAACGATGATATCGGTGATGAAAAAACAATCCAAAGCGATTCGGAAAACCGGCTGAATGTGACGCTCAGCGAGTGATGCGGCCCAGTTCGGAATCTGAGTCGTCATGGTCGTTTTCTGACATGCGAACCACGAAGCCATAGCCAAACCCGAAAATGGCGTAAGCGGAGATGAGCGCTAGCAGTATTTCCGTAAACTTCATTGCGAAACCCAGCGCGTAGCCCGTGAGAATTCCGAAAAACTGAATGATATTCAGTATTTTATTTTCTCTGGATTTGAATTTCGGCAGATAAAAGGTGGTAAGCATCATCATCGAGCTAAGCAGCATAAATATGGCTAACGCTGGAAGTAATGGGTTATCGGCTCGGAAAAAATCATATTCAATGGCGATAATCAAAAAAACCACATTGAAGCCGCCTGCTAGAGTACTCGGTAAACCTAGGAAGAAATCGGGGTTCGCGTCAGCGTCGACGGCGTTATACCGAGCGAGGCGCATGGCGGCACAAAGCATGTAAGCGGAGATGCAGGCAAGCAATAATATTTGATTGTCCGCGTACCATTCAGGGGTAAGCTCTTGATATGCCTTTAGTAAGCAGATCGCGGGAGCCACTCCAAAGGCAATTAAATCGGCCAGACTGTCGAACTGAGCGCCAAATTCTGATCTTGCATTCATTAAGGAAGCCGCAAATCCATCGAGCTTGTCCATCAGCACGCAGTAGACAACAAGATGACTGGCTAATACCGCTGGGATTTGAGTGATGCTGAGAAACTCTATTGCACCGGTGACCAGTAAAATAGCCCAAACGCCCAGTAAGAAATTTAGGCTAGTGAAAAAGTTGGGCACTATGTAGCGAGCATTTTTCATTTATTAAAGACCTTGTTTGAAAGATAAGCTTTCACGGACATCTCTAAACACATTGTGGGGTTTCGATAACGTTGCTATTCGAGCGACTGTATAACGGCTCGCTTGCGTATAATGGGTTAATTCTACCCGCATTTAATTGGCAATTGGAGGCTTTTGATTCAAATGTGTGCTTTGAACAATTTGCTCATCGCTTGATTGGCAGCGTTTTTTACCATACCCGCGATAGTTTGGGTACTGAAATGCCTAAATTCCCGCTCGTTTTAGCATAGGCTTTGGGTTTAGAATAGCCTTTTTTAGCCTCKATTATTAGRATTTCTTTGGCATTGATCGAGGGGAGCTCATTAGTTTGAAGTACGCAGTCTCATCTTTCGAATTGAAGAATAATTAAAAAGGGAATTGGCCTAAAAATGGCACAGCTGTTTAACGTTAAATCACTGAAAAACWTGGCRATTGCCAGTATTGTTAGCCCCTCGGATTTCAAGTTGAGTCTTCAGGGAGAGGTGRGTTTTGGCGAGTACATGGCGCAGCACCTGGACAGGATGACCCCCTATTGCATCGATCTGCCTCGGCGAGAGGTATTGTTTGTCGACACGGGCGATGACGTCGACCTAATATCGTGCAAGCCCTTTATTTATGAAGGGCAGCGCTTGAAGGCTGAGAACGTTATGCGCGTCTCTTTTGATGAACTTCATCAATTAGTTCAGCTAGGGGCCTATGATAAGGTCGTTAAACCGCTATTTTTGTACAGTACAGGCCGCTGCGGTTCCACGCTATTGTGTAATTTGATGGGCGATTGTTCTGACCTAGTGGCTGTTTCGGAGCCGGATTACTTTACTCAGCTTCCTTTTTTAATGCAGAAACACGGTGCCGAAGTGGGTCAAGAGTTGGCGCAAGTGACTCATGATCTGAGCGTGTTATTGTTGGCCCACATACGAGTCCGATATCCACAAGGAGACGTGGTATTTAAACTTCGCAGTCAGTGCAACGAGGTGGCGGAATTAATCCAATGCGCGTTTCCCGACGCTAGAAATATCTTTCTGTATCGCAATGTAGTGGCCACTGTTAATTCATTTTGTTCGGTGTTGGCTGGTCACCCTTTGATCCGGTTTGCTAATTTACTCAATTCCAAATACTTTCCTTTATTAAATATTATTCCGGTGGGTGTTCTCAACCTAGTGCCCTTATTAAGTGCCAATATCCGGGCGGTAGCGCCGCTTTCTGCTCGGTTTAAATACGGCAAAGTGGGCATTGGCACGGGAACGGGAGTGTTTGCGCTTGCTTGGCTTTCGGGGCTTGATAAAGTGTTGAAAATTCAGCGCAACAACGGTTCATTTTTCGGAGCAGTGTTGCGTTATGAAGAACTGAAAAGTCAGCCTTTCGAGACGATTGCGATGCTGTTGCGACAATTGGGCTTGCCGCCTCTGAATGAGGACTCAAGAAAGCGAATGGCATTGACGTTACAGCAGGATTCGCAACAAGGCTCTGACTTGGCGAGTTCTGGAGAGTATGTTTTAAGCGCCTTAGATGAACTATTAATTACGCGAGCCATTGAGTCTCATGAAGTGGTCAATAGCCCGGATTATCAGTTGCCTGGTTCGATAATGACAATTCCAGAAAAGAAATCGAATGACGCTCTCAGCAGCGGAGCAACAATGAGGTCGATCTAACAGTGAAGCTAGAACAAGTGAAGCTAGAACAAGCGAAACAGCAGCGTAGAATTGCCATTTTTAAGTTTGTGCTTTTAGCGGGCATTATTGCCGTCACCGGGTTACTTTACCGAGTGTTGGATTTAGGGCAGATGTCCAGCATGGAAGGTGTAGGTGATGTAGTAGTACAGGTTCGAGCAATGTCGAATGACTATGGCGCAGTTGGAGCGGGGCTGTTTTTAATGGCGGGGATTTGCGCCATTATTTTAAATATTCCAACTGTGATCGTCATTGCGGTGGCCTCGGCGATTTATGGGGGGGTGGGTGCTTTGTTGTTGGGAGTGCTGTTATTAAACTCGGCGACCACGTGCATTTATTTTATTGGTAAAAAACTAGGCCGCGATTTTATTTTTCAATTTTTTGGCCGCTCCATTAATCGGCTTGAAGCGCAATTCGAAGACCGAGGTTTAATTACTGTAATCCATTTACGATTGCTATTTTTCGCTTTGCCGCCGATGAATTGGTTTTTAAGTGTAATGAATCTTAGTTACCGCGATTACGGTTTGGGAACATTGATTGGCGGATTACCAAAGACGGTTATGTACGCTTGGTTAGGAGGCACTGTCTTTAATGCGCTGGCTGAAGGCGGGCACGAATTAAGTGAGTTCTACCTTGAAATGGCTGTTCCTGTGGTGGCGAGTGTGAGCTTGAGTGTGATTCTTAAAATGGTTGATATTCGATATATGAGCGGCAAAGAAGATTCTGATGCCGCAATCAAAGAATAGATTAAATTTTAACGTGTGCCAGACGGACGCATTGTTGACCCAACATTCAACACTAAAACCACACCAGTATTCCCGAAAGATTGTCTCTGGCTTCGCCCTCTAAAACGATTTTTTTAAGGTGATCACCCGCTGCGAGAGGTGAATCATGGCTTAGCCCGTGGTTGATTTGATTGCTGCTAAGGTCTCCATAGAGGCCGTCTGAACAAAGTAGAAAGCGATCGCCCTTCTCTAAATGAAGAAAGCCGTTTTCGACGTCCAAGTCTTCGTACACTCCGATGGCTCGAGTAATGGCGTGGTTTTTGTTGGCTCCGGAAGCGTGTGCTTCGGTGGGGCTGTCATTGCCATTGTCATTGTCGCTGCTATTGCCATCGCTATTGTTATTATTATTCCCTATGCAGTGATCCTGGGTGAGTTGCAATAACTGATTATTTCTTCGTAAATATAATCTGCTGTCTCCAGCCCAAAGGTAAGCGCATTGATTTTCGTAGCGCAGTAAAATTACTACAGTGCTGCCACAAGTGATTTGTTGGGATTCTGAGAAATCCAAAATTTGACGGTTGGCGAGGTTAAGCGCTTCTTTGATCTGATCGATATTATTAAAGAGGTCGCCCTGGAAGTCCACAAGGCTGAGTTGCTCTACAATGGTTTGACTGGCTTTTTCGCCTGAGCTGTGGCCACCCATGCCGTCTGCCACCACCCATAAGCATCGATTACTGTGACTGAGAATCGCATCTTGATTTTGTTTGCGTCGATTGCCAACTTCGCAAAACTCCGCGCTATATTGCGGGTAAGTTAAAGGCTCAGGAGGCGGATCGAGGGAGAGGGGGACCAGGGTGTTTGCCTCAATTTCAGGGTCAGTGTGTGTCTCTTCATGGCTGCGTGATAAATAGTTCGGGATTGTGGCTTCACTGGAAAACGCATCTTGCTGGGAAGTATTTTGGAGATCCAGTTGCGGTTTTGACCGTGGTTCTAATGGTGCTTCTGATTCTGATGGTGCCGTAGCTGCAGTATTTGAAATTGTAACTGCAGTACTTGAAATTAATGTCTTCGGCGCAACATTGTCCGGCGTTCTAATCGTGAGTGTGGGTATTGTTTCAGGGTGTGGTTCGGATAAATCTAACGGTGATGTTTCGAGAACGGGTTGCGCAGCGTCTTGGATGGACTGGGCAGTTATTTCTGCTGGATTGATGGGCGAAGTCGTTTCAACGTTGTTGCTCGTGTCTGGATTGTTGCTCGTGTCTGGATTGTTGCTCGTGTCTGGATTGTTGCTCGTGTCTGGATTGTTATTTGTTTCTGAATTATTGCTCGGATCTGGATTATTATTGATGCCTGGCACGACTGCCGGGGGTTCGTTGATGACCAACGAGAGGTTCTTTGGACGCCAATGATGATTGCCTTCAAAGCCAGACAACATGGATACAAATTGATGTCGATTGGGCAGCCCGCTATTGACGAGAAATGAAGGCTCTATGGACTGACTGCCATTGCTCCACCACAAAGTCGCATTGTTGCGCTGTTTCATTAGATCCATGAGCCACAATCCAGAAACGGCGCCAGCAAGATCAGCTTGATCAGAGAGGACGAAGCGATGGCAGTTGATAGTATCGGGAAGTGGATCTATATTTTGTTGTTGAATCAGCTGTTGCAAGGTCACACTGTGTTGATGCAATTCGTTCGCGAGCATGTCAATGTCGGCGGTTTCTGAATGCAGGTATTTTAGGAAAAATGATTCCAAATCCGTAAAAATAGACTGCATGGCTTGGGAAAAAAGCGCAGGTGTTTGTTGCGGATCCACTGGCATGGCAATGGTCATTGGGAAGTAGCGGCCCACTCGGTCTACCGACGGGGCTACGATGCCAATATAGGCATGATCGTCGATCACGGCAGGGGCAATAAAAAACCGCCAAATTGGGCTGGTGAGATAATGTTCTGTCCATTGGTTTCCAAAATGTTGTTGGAACGCCAATAAATTATTTTGCAACCAATTGTCCCAACGATGAATAAATCGTTGCGATAGATTGCGCTGTATAAAATCGCCATTAATTGGCAGCTTGCCAAAAAAGCCAAATTCAGGTGTGTTGTTTATATTACGGCGGGGCATTTGAAACTCATCCTCGAGGCAATTCGATAGGGATTGTGGGCGCTGCCCGCAACCAGTCCGTAACTCGCGGAGTAACCGCTGGGGGTTAAAAATTTCACATTATAGTTTGATGTATTTGAGGCGCGTTTCATTTGTATTTTATCGAGTAGCCGAAACCAAGCCCAGTCGCCTTCTGCATAAATGGAAATATCATTGCCATTCACGGGGCGGAGCGTGAAGTGTGCGCCGGAACTAGGTTGTGGGCCGGGCCAATTGAGTTGACTGGATATTAAAGGACCAAATTCATAGCTAATGGATTGACCATCAAGATTCAGATAAAAACCTCGCAGCCCGTCGTCGAGTTGTTGAGGTTTTACTTTGAACAATGTACTGATTTGTTTTTCGCCCACCTTAAAAAAGGACTTTTTAATGTAATGGGCTTTTTCGAAGGCTGTTAATGCTTCGGGAGAGATACTGATGAGGCTTTGTTGATCTTTGTACACTCGCCAGGGGGTCTTGGTGGTATCGATGTAATCTTTGAGGTTGTCGTTGAAAAAATTGTGCATCACTCCGCGGTAGCCAAAAAAAGCGCCAAAATCTGCCAGGCTTATTTCGTCATTGGAATTCCTAACGAATGGGTAGCGATTTTCCACTGCACCTAAACAGTATTCGTAGGACTCTTCCGCCCAAAGCTGATTAATGTGGATTAGTGCGCCTCCGAAAGCCAAACTGGCAGTGCGATTGGCGACGCTATTCATAAAGGGCGCGACCAATAGAGAGGGCTGACTTTTAGCCGCTTGGCGAGTGCGAAGTATTTTTTCTTCGCCCGTTTTTACCAGTGTTGAATCCAACGCTCCATCGCGAGAGATAAGCGATACTTTATTCATAAAGCCGTACAGTTCGTCGAATTGAGTGAGTGCAGTATTGAGTGGGATTGCTCGGCCTTCCGCAGTTTCTATAACGCTGCGATGTAACGGGGCAAATCGTCGCGTGATGGGGTCCGATGATTGAGCCAACGAGCCACTATCAAAGTTGGAGGAGCTTCCCAAAATACGTTTTAATTTTTCTTGTGCTGCTTTAAGTTTCGAATTGCCTGATAGATTGCCACTGACCTGCGCCAGCCCGAATTGAGTTTCTTCCTTGACGGCGAGTAACAGTTGTTGCAAGGGCGAAGGAACGGTTTGCCCAGAGAGGGTATTGAGCACTAATGCGGCGTCATCGTAGTTAGTGAAGGGAGCAATGTCGAGATCCGTTAAAAGGCTTTCATAGGCGGCAATGTAGTCTTTTTGGTAAAGAGTCTTTACTGAGCTGGCTAATGATTCTTTATCTATGTTTCGGTTGTGGCGATAGTCGTCTCCGTAAACCCAGGATTCCTCGATGACCTCTTCGGTGAGCTTGTCGATTTCCTCATTCATCACCTGCTGATGCGCTGCTTTGGTATAAAGCGACTCAATGCCTTCACTCAAAGAGCGGCCGCTCTTACGAACAAAGACTCGATTAGCTTGTTGTTGACCTGCTTTGTCGTAAACCGTAAATGGAGGCAGGTGAGCTAAATCGATTTGTTTTAAGCGACTGTAAATAGTTCGGTCGAGTGGGGTGTTGGCTAACTGTAATTGCGCTTTTTTAATTAAGGCTGCGTCCAATGCCATGGGCAATGGCACCGGGCGTTGTTGAAATAGTACCTCAATGTGCGCGGACAGTTGTTGGTATTGCTCAGTGCTTAACTCTCGAGCGAGAGGTTGTAGCCAACTAAGGCGATAAAAGCTGCTGACTTCATCACCGTTGTAGTGTTGTTCTGAGCCAAGCATCAGGTAGGTACGCAGTGCTGCGTAGGTGTAAGTGTCGTCGTGCTCGTGATCGCTGATGCTGTATTCGGTTTGCAGCATTAATCGAGAAAGTAATATTTTATTAAGAATTTCTAAGTAGCTTGCATTGGCACTGTTGCCAATCTTTTCTTGTTGGGATAGACCGAGGGAGATGGGTAACGACGTTGAATTTAGATTTACATCGTAACCGGCGGGCAGAGATCGAGCTGCATTTAATAGCGGCAGGGTGGCAATGATGTCGAGTTCTGTGGCAGAGAGTTGATCGGATATAGTCTGCGCGGAGGCAATTTCATTGAGCGAGTGGTTGATGAATTCTCGATTATCAAAGTAAGACAAAGTCCAACCGCCAAGCACTGTGAGCGATGCAATGCTGATGGCAGCGATGGCACCTAAGTTGAAAAGCCGTAATTTTTTCTCAAACTTAATGTCGGTGCCTACTAACCCGCTTTCTTTAAACACAATATTTTCGAATAGGTTTTTGATGAAAAAACTTCTGCCTTTGTTATGAGACTTAACCGGCTGACCGGCGCCGCCTAGTTTATTCATCAAACGATCGATGGGGGTGCCTTCTTGGGTGCCGCTGCAGAAGTAGAAACCTCTGAGTAACAACGGTTGGGAAAAGCGACTGTTTTCGAAAACATCTGTTAAGAATCGTTCTAACAACGGTTTGATAACGTGCAATTGTTTGGGGAAGGAGCTGATTTTTTCTGCGCGCTGTTGGTCTCTCTCTTGGTGTAAGCGAGGGATTAAACGCTGGTTAACGGTTTGTAAAAGCTGATCGTACTGACTTGAAAATAAGCCTAGTGAAGTAGAGTTGGAGGCTTTTTTCTCGTAAGGGAAGGTGACCCCCCATACTTGATCGAGCTCCGCTTTGCTGTAACTGTCGAAATACTCTTCAAAGCCAGAAATTAAATCGGTTTTGGTGATTAACACATACACTGGGAATTCGACTTTAAAAGCTTCTCTTAATTCTTGCAGACGATTACTGATGGCGGCTACTTGAAGCGCTCTTTGTTCCGGTGTTTGTAGTAATAACTCTTGAACACTTACGCTGACAAATACGCCATTAATTGGACGCCGTTTGCGAAATTTTTTCAGTAGTAGAAGAAAGTCTTGCCACGCCGAACTGTCCAATTCTTTATGGCTGTCTTGAGTGGTGTAGCGGCCGGCCGTGTCGATGATAATGCCCTGGTCAGTGAACCACCAATCGCAGTTTCTGGTGCCGCCTATGCCTTGGATTGCACCGCCGCCAGATTCCTTTGCAAGGGGGAACTTTAGCCCGGAATTAATTAAAGCGGTGGTTTTGCCGCTGCCCGGAGGGCCAATAATAATGTACCAAGGTAAATCGTAAATAGGCTTTTTCGAGCCAGTCTTTCTCATGATTTGCAAAGCTTCATCAAATCGAGCTTGCAACAGCTTTATTTCTTCCGCCGACTCCGCCCCAGAGTCGTCCGTTGCCTCCTCCGGCTCGCCCCCTTTAACATCATCAAACAAAGCTTGCTCTT
>NVTH01000215.1 GCA_002401525.1 Moraxellaceae bacterium
GGTTTTCATTGTCCAGCTCGCTAATCTTTACTGGCATGCCAAGGTATTCATTACTAAAAGTCATCGTCTCAGTCCTCCTAATATTTCGCCATCACCATGGCCGATCCTTGACCTGGCGTTGCCCACCCTAGATTTGCCGTCAGCTCTACATCGCGCACTTGCCGACACCCCCCTTCGCTGTAGTCATAGGTATGTTGGCGTTTGCCATCTGCGCCAATTGGGCAACTATCATCCACGTTACCTCGCAGCTGGCGAACGTTTTCAATCACCATACTGATGCCATGGGTGTAGCCCTCACACAGGTGACCACCGCTGGTATTGTTGGGTCGCTTACCCCCCAGGCGAATGGTTCCGTTGGACACGTAATCCCCGCCTTCGCCTTTTTCACAAAAGCCGTAATCCTCCAGCTGCATCAAGGTGGTAAAGGTAAACGCGTCATAAGAACCGGTGACGTCAATGTCTTCCGGTCCAACCCCTGCGTTGGCCCACAGGATATCTTTGCCGTAATGCCCGGCAACGGTTGAGATCGGTCCCGACTGATAATGCATGTCCGCTCTCGGTTTGCAGCAGCGTCCAACGACCGATTGAATGACCGCAGGGGGTTGACGGCAATCTGAGGCGCGATCGATGCTGGTAACGATCAATGCCACGCCGTTATCTGTTTCCACACAGCAGTCTAATAAATGCAATGGTTTAACAATCATCCGCGAATTAATCACGTCCTCCACGGTGACCCGCTTATTGTAATAAGCCTTTGGATTATTCGACGCATGTTCGGAGTGAATTGCTTTCACCGCAGCGACTTGCTCCGGCGTAGTGCCGTAATCATACATATGGCGCATAAAGGATTGACAAAACATTTGTCCGGCACTCATCAAGCCGTAACCCCGAGTAAAAATGGAGTCCCCGGTTAAAGGCGCCACGGAACCCTTTCCTCCGGTGCCACCGATTCTGACCTGACTGTAGCCATTCATGGCGCGGTAAATGGCAACGGTTTTGCACATACCGGCTTCAATAACGCCGATGGCAATGCCAATAAGTGCCTCAATGCTTGAACCACCGCCGTAGACATCCATGTAAAAGTTAGGCCGGATGCCAAGTTCCCCGGCAATGGTGGGAGACGGTGTGGAATCGTTATAGCTGTAGGACAACATGCCGTCGACTTCGGTATTTTTTAGCCCCGCGTCTTGCATGGCATTGCGTACTGCTTCCGTCCCGAGTGAACGTGTGGTTCGCCCCGAACCTCGTACGTAGCCCGTTTCTCCGACTCCAACGATGGCGTATTTGCCTCGAAGATATTTGTTACTGGTTGCTTCTATATCAGCCCCGGGTGCCATACAACTCTCCTTATTTTATTTGTATTCAGGATCCACTTGATATCTTGTTAACTCACAACATTACGAGGCACATCCTTAAACGGTCCCGTATCAGAACGAGGTTCTTTAGGGAGCCCAAGTACTCGTTCAGAAATAATATTGCGTTGAATTTCGTCTGTACCTCCAGCAATAGAAACCGCAGGCACTGAAAGCAATACTTCCGCGATGATTCCGTTCAAGTCTCCATCACTGCCTTTCAACATTGAGTTAGCTCCCGTGGTCAGGGTATGAGCTCGAGCCGCGGCTCGGGCAACATGACTCGCCGCTAACTTGCCAAGGGAACCTTCCGGCCCAGGAGGCCTTCCTAACTTTTGAGCTTGTCGAGCACGTCGGCCAGTCCACTGATTGGCTTGGTGAATCGTTAACGCCTTGGCCACTTCCTGACGAATCACAGGGTCATTGATCGCGCCGGTCTCTCTCGCTCGATTAACCGTTAAATCGGGTCGACCTGCTCGTTGCGGATACCATTTGTACGGCGCAGATTCGACTTTTAATTCCGCGGCCAGCTCTTTGAATATTTTACCTTTTGATTTTGATTTCGAGGCGGTTCCACCCATCTGCCGAAGCCCATCGGCCAAGCGACGCTCATGGGAAAGCGTAGTCATTGCCACTTCCCAACCGTGATTAAGCTTACCCACCAGCATGTCTTTTGGAATCACCGCGTTAGTCATAAACACTTCATTAAACGAAGCATGCCCATTCATTTGCCGCAGCGGTCGAACCTCTACCCCCGGCTGCAATATGTCTAAGACAAAATAAGAAATTCCTTTATGTTTCGGCACATCCCAGTCCGTTCGCGCCAGCAGCAACCCATGGTTAGCGTGGTGGGCACTCGTGGTCCACACTTTCTGACCATTAATAATCCAGTTATCGCCTTTTAATTCAGCTTTGGTGGTCAATCCAGCGAGATCAGAACCACTGCCTGGCTCACTGAATAATTGACACCAGGCATCCTCACCCGTAATAATTTTATGCAGCAGCTTATCTTTAATATAATCCGTCGCATGCTCAAGCAAGGTCGCCGCCGCTAACATTCGAACCCCTGAATCCGCGGCCCCAACGGCTCCAAACTGGCGTATTTCTTCCTGCACGACCGTGGCGAGATTATTGGAAAGTCCTCGACCGTACCATTCTTGCGGCCAGTTGGGACGTCCCCATCCAGATCCCGCTAACCGGCTACGCCACTCCACTAAACCTAAGTTTTCATCCCAGTTTTGTTCGAGCCAAGTTCTTACTTCCATGCGTACAGACTCTTCACTCAATTCCGTCATTTTAATGGTCTCCACCTAAATTCCGGTTAGTTAGCGCTCTGCAAATTCGATTGTCTTTGATTAATTCTTTTTCTTTATACAGCGCCTGCTTTCAGATTTAGATTGTTAAATATTTTGTTTATTGTCGGTTTAATTGGCTAAGAAGCTATTGCCCCATTGACTACTCCATTGATTGCCTTACTTATTTGTTGAGCATTTTATTCAGGATTTTTGCCAATTTTGTATTAGTCGTTCGCGGTGTAAATCAGGTCCGCCAAGAAATACCTCAGAGCTCTTCGCTCGTTTGAAATAAAGATGGGTATCATTTTCCCACGTAAAACCAATGCCACCGTGTATTTGAATACACGCAGCAGCCACTTTAAGATAGGTGTCTGAGGCGAAGGCCTTCGCTAATGAGGCTACCGCAGGTAAATCATCAGCCCCTTCGGCGGCCGCTTCTGCGGCATAATAGACTGCGGATTTTGCTAACTCCACGTCCATTAAAAGATCCGCCAACTTATGTTTCATGGATTGAAACGAACCGATTAAGCGGCCAAATTGCACTCGAAGCTGCGCATATTCGAGCGCGTTTTCGAGTAGCTTCTGCGCTCCGCCCATCATTTCATTAGCCAACGCGACGTAAGACAAATTGAGCGTTTGTTGAAGTGCCTCTGCGCCGTCGCCTACGGTCCCTAGCGGTTTAGCTGCCACATCAGTGAATTTTAATTCCGATAATTTGCGGGTTTCATCAACCGTGTCCAGCAAACGTTTATCCAAGCCTGCGGCGCTGCTGTCGACAATAAAAAATGATATGCCCGCTTCGCCCACTGAATTTTCCTGCCGTGCCACCACCACAATATAATCAGCACTACTGCCATCTAAAACAAAGCTCTTGGTGCCATTTATCCTGTAGTTTCCATTCGATTCCTGAGCCACTGTCTCGATACTGGCCGCATCCCACTGGCCACTGGGCTCTGCTAGCGCCAGTGCCGCAATTTTCTTGC
The DNA here is from genome assembly GCA_002401525.1 of Moraxellaceae bacterium. Lineage (GTDB taxonomy): Bacteria > Pseudomonadota > Gammaproteobacteria > Pseudomonadales > UBA3067. Next base: position 3,631 of record NVTH01000215.1, read on the forward strand.
CCGCAGCTAAATCAGGTAGCAATTGATTTTTTTCTTTGTCAGTACCGGTATTTAAAATAGCGGTAGTGGCAAGCACCGACGATCCCAGGTAAGGCGCGCATAATAACGAACGCCCCATTTCCTCCAAAGCAATGCCTAATTCAATAGCACCAAAGCCTTGCCCGCCGTATTCTTCAGGGATCAGTAATCCCGGCAAACCCAGGGATTCAGAAAGGTTTTTCCATACATCCCGATCGTAACCTTGCTCTGTCTCCATCTGCACACGCACTGCATTCGTGGCCGAATGTGAAGACATGAATTTTCTAACAAAGTCTCGAAACTGTTCTTGCTCATCTGTAAAGCTATATCTCATATCCGTTCCTTGAATCGAGTTAACAACAGAATACACAGCACCATTCAACATACTAAATCCAACACACTAATATCTAACATACTAAACGGGCTGTGGCATATTAAATCGTCTAGTACAGCGATTCGCAATATTTGGCCATTGCGAGGAATTATTAGCCAACAATCATTGAACGAAAGCCATTCTAACGCCGATCTGATTAGAATGAAATAATCGAGTGATAGCTCGTAGATAAAAAAATTGCCCAAACTCAAAAATAAGCGGCTTGGAGAAGTATTGCCCGCTTTAATAGTCCTCAATAATCGATCAACAATATACAACAGGACTTGAAAAATAAATGCTGGATGCAGGCTGTGAATAAATTGCAGTCAAACTATGCATAATGACTATGCTAATGACTCAGCTAATGACTCAGTTGATAACTCACGGGGGATAAAATCGAACGCGATTTTCTAATCACGTCAATCACCGCGCTCGTTAAAACAATCAATGAGTCGAATGTTTCCCCATCAACACTGTAATTTTTATTTTTATATTAGAACACCGGCAAAAGATGCCACTCAATCAATAACCCATAACAATTAACCCATAACAATTAACCAAGGAAAATGGGCGAAATTATTAAAAGATTAAAGCCTCAATAAAACATCTCTAGGCGATTGCAATGTTTTCCGAATACTTCACGCCATGTTTTATATTTGCAATGGGACAATAAATGTAGGAACCGAATTTTTTCGGGTCAAATATAGAAGCCGCTAAGTTTCTCTTTCTGGAGCTCAACTTCTCTGCATCACCCCGCATTCACAAGTAATCAAGCCCAACACGGTAATCTGTAGCACTCAATCGATTTCACTTAGGGCTAAAAACTGCTGATTAAAAGATGAGCAGTCCGAACCACGTTAAAGCAAACTGACGTGCGCCGACTCAACCGACGCTGCTACCTTCTTATTCAGCCTCTATTCACTTAACCCCCCATCATTCACGCTATTCTATGGACGAATATGTTGGCATAACCCTTTAAGATCAATGACGACATGAATTTACATTTAATTACACGCTTTTACACAACACAAGATTATCAAAAATTGGAATTTCATATAAATCTTGCCGGCCCAAACTTAAGGGTTGCCGCTCGATTCTAGAGCACTAATATCTAAGAACTTCTTATAATATTGGCCTATATTAACCTTGTCATTCACACTAATCAGGACAGCAAATTAGACTTCAAAATTCAACTTAAGCAAACCGTGTATAAACCGGACAAGGTATTTACTTTAGTCGCCGACAAGTCACTTTAGGCCTAAAAAATTTGCTCCTGCAATTATCTTCATGCTTCAATGGCCTCATAATAATAACCATACTGATCGAGGCAATTATGAATTCAGATCACGACCAAAACGGGGCCGTTCGTCCAAAATTTTCAACCTTATCACTTGCTTGTTTAACTTGCGCTAGCTTTTTGCTCGCCCCGTTGAGCAGCCAAGCAGGAATTGAAGTAGTTAATCCAGCTCGCCATCTCGAAGTAACCGTAATTAAAGGCCATCAGATGCCGTTCATTCAAGGGCAATCATTTGAGGATTATTCCCTAATGGCGATGGACGCTAATGGGCTATCGCCGATCCCCTATCAATTTGATGACACTAACGTCAAGGGCCTCACGTTTGTTCCTGGCGGAAATGTCCCCGCAGATGGCGAGCCGAATATAATCGACCCGGCCGATGAACTAGTGTTTATGTACAAAGACATGGACACTAAAGCCGATCCAGAATCCCTCGAAAACATTCAAGGTGAAATGATTTCAGAATTTGAAATTTCCGAGGACGGCGTCAGTCGATACGCTTACCTTATTAAAGGTAACTCTGAACGAAGCTCAAAAGTCTATGCCCACTACAACTTTGAGACCGGCTATTTAGAAACCGAAACGTACAGCCTACAATTCGACCCAGACAACATTATGATTTGGTCTGATTGGAACATTAAGGGCTTCAGTGGCACCGGCTCAGCACCCAATGTGCTCGACACTATGAAAATTCGCATATTTGCACGCATGGGGTTTTTGAAAGCCACGCTGCACAACAGCATCGTTCCGGTACGAATGCTCGCAGTTAAGAACGGGCCAATTCGAGCGATTGTAGAAAGTGATGTCTCACTGGGGTTGTTCGGCATGGATATACTTAAAGGCGGCCTCAGCGTTACCTTTACTTCACAAACTATCGAATACCCAATTTTCGCAATCATCCCCAAAGCAGCGGACATTTTAAGCGAACTCAACATCGACGTCACCTTGGATTACATCGACCTAGAGGGCAGCCGCTACCGTACTGCACTAGGCCCCAAAGAACCCATGATTACTGGCCAGAAAGTCTCTGAAAAAACTCGAGATCTATATAAAAACGATTTAGATAACCCATGGGTGGCTATCAGCACCGGAAAGAATTGGGATATGTTTTTCATATTCTCCACCCCTGAAGGGTTTCGCCCTGAATTAAAGGCGCTTTATCGAGATTCAGGGGCAGGTGACAAAGCCAACAAACCGGAGCGATTTAAAGGCAGCAGCGCGGAACTCGGTGTTAAGTTATCCAAAATACCCACAGGCATCGATACCAAATTAAATTACAACCTTTATTTCGGTCCTGATTTATGGAAAGGCAACAATCCAGAAAAAGCAGCATTTGATATATTACACCCTGCCCAAGTCATCATTAAACAAAACTTAGTGGCCGCGAACTAAATCTAAATGCAGAGACATTGGCCGATAAACGGCCCGACCTAGAAATTTAACTTAGTCACACCCAACAGTCTCCTAACGCAAATCAACATGAACACCAGTTCATCAACATTTGCGTTAGGGCATCCTAGAAAGTAAATCATTCGAAAAACAGCATCCGCCTTGCTGCTTTTCCCGTTAGGCCTTGGAACACAAAGACTATTTTTAAAGATGCCTTTATACCTTGAAAGGCTCCAAAGGCAAATAAACAGTAAAAATACTCCCTTCACCAAAACGACTTTCACACCTCAGCTCACCGCCGTGCAAATCCACCAATTTCTTTGTCATCGGCAAGCCTAACCCCATGCCCTCTGCAGCCCGACTAATAGAGCCGTCAAGTTGTGAAAAGCGTTCAAATAACTCTTTCTGATCGGTTTCTCTAATTCCTATGCCAGTATCTTCTACCTCCAAGCAAACACTATCCCTGTCCTGCCATTGCACCCAATGAACCTTGACCGTCACAGACCCTTTTTCAGTAAATTTAATTGCATTCGAAAGTAGGTTGATGATTATCATCCGAACCCGCCCGCGATCCGCATTTATTTTCAGGTCCTCCGTTTCAGGTAAAAAGTGCATCATTAATTGCTTTTTCGTCGCATCCGGTTTTTGTTGCTCAACACACTCATGTATCAGCTCAACCACATCAAACCACCGCCGACTCAATACTAGATTACTTGATTCCATTTGAGAAAAGTCCAACAAACCATTAATTAAATCCAATAGATTAATGGAGCTGTCATTAATCAAATTCAGCGCATCCTGCTCTCGCTCATTTAATTTTTCTTTGGCATTTTTCTTCAGCATTCCGGTAAAACCCAAAATGGAATTGAGTGGCGTCCTAAGTTCATGAGACATATTACCGATAAATTCTGACTTAGCCGCACTCGCTTGTTCTGCTTCCTGTGATTTTATTTCTAATTGATCGGTCTTTTTTGCTAGATTCTCCATAAGTCGCTCCCGCTCGTGCTCCACTTGAGCGCCATGAACAGTGATGGCTAACTGCGACAAACCATGCTCCACCACTTCGCGTTGAGCTTCCGCTAACGCAGTAGGGTGCGCCATTAATAGCGCCCCCACTTGCTGCTCTGAAAACCACATCGGCCACAAAGTAATGGAATGCACCGCTAACGAGCTAAACCCTAGCTCCACCTCAGACGCAAGCCCAAAGCTATCGGGGGCAACAATAATAGACTCACGTTCTCCTTTAATAGCGGTTAAAACTCCTGGTGAACATAGCTTTTCAAGCGTGTAGTTTTTTTCATCAATACTATTCATCCCTAACAATACGAAATCATCACTATCATAGTAATAAATCGCCACACCAATCGCATTCGCCACTTGGCGAAATGCTTTCGCCACTGAAAGATAGGTTCCTTCGAGTATGACCATATTAAGGGATTCAAGAATTGCAGCATTGGCATCGGTTTGATTTTGAACAATCAATAATTCCAATCGCATTTGATCAATCGCATTTAGAAGCAACCCTACTTCATCCGTTCTCTCCGTATTAATCGCACTCTTAAGATTGCCTTTGGCTATTTCGTTCGCAGCGCCTTGCGCAAAAAGTAATGAAAGGGTTAGAGTTCGCACTAAAAAATACGAGGACGTGCTTAAGATAACTAACAAGCCCAACAGCATAAACACGCTGTAACGATTTAATTGGGCTTGTTGCTCTTTATAGTGAGACTGATGGTTTTTATACATTGCTTCCGATTTTTCTTCCAATCGGTCAAATGCCTTCAAGTAGCTGTGAAGCAGATCATTCAACAACGTAAACTCAATTGTGCTTTGATCAGACAGTCCGTTTTCAACGAAAGTGTTCAGTGTTATTTTGGCTCTATTCACATAGGCATCAAATTTTTCTTCCACAACAATGACAATGTCGCTTATTTCATTAACCCCCTTAAGCAAAACAAACTCACCTTTGACAGAAAAAACCAAAGGAACAGTATCCTCTAGATAGAGGTCATCTTCGTCTTGCACCGTCAAACGCATTAATTCTCGTATCTCTACAAAGCTAGTGCGAATTCGCTGTAAACGTTGCGCCGTTTTTAAATCATTGTCGTGATAACTTAAAATCGTCGAAGATTGATTTTTAATTTCGTGATCCATTACAATAGAAAAAGCAATGGAAGCGCAAACGGCAATCAACGTATTGATTGCCACTTTGCTACGAATAGAGATCCCTTTATCAAACATCTGTTACGTTTACTCTAACCGCTATTTGATATGGATCACTTTCCCCGAAAATCCCTCCGGTACGGCCTTAGGATCAGCAATGCATATTGCTCCGCGAGTGCGAGTCACGTAATCCATCAATTCTTCAGAGTTGCGAAATTGCTTCGGCGCAATATTGTCTCCCGAAAACAAACGGCTATTCCAATAAGCAAGAAAGCGCTTTTTAGAATATTTGGTAGAATCACCAAGGTACTCTACCAAAGCGTTTGAATCGTTTAGAAAACAAAGCTTAACCGGCTCACCACCGTCCCACTGACTGATTCGGCCGAAAAACAAACGTTTTAACTCACGCGCATCAAGGGATTCTTTTTCAACAGAGGTATGTCCCAACAACACCCACTCCGCTTGAGAATTAATCGAAAAGAAAGACGTCATGCATAGAATAAGAATCAAATTTAAATATTTCATTGCAGCCTCCTAAAACCCGACCGAAAGAGAAGCTTTTATCTCTTGAAAATCTTCACCTTCGAACTTAGCATTCGCGTCCTCGGTGTTCATATCATCAAGCTCAAATTTTAAATACGCGTTGCTCGCAATTTGCCAATTGACTCCTATTATGCTCAGTACGCCTTCATCATCACTAGTATCCGTGTCAGGCTCAAGCACCTCTACGCGTAGATAAGGCGTTATCGTGTCGGTCACTTCCACTGAAAGCATCACGGTAAACGCGTTGCGAGATATTTTCTCGGTATCGTCTCTTTTCACCGTGCCCGCTACGTATTCAAATTCTGCATGAATGCTCTCAAACATTGACCAATTGGCTTGAACCCCATAACTTGCAATACGCGCTCGCGCCACAACGTCTCCGTCGTCATATTCAGCATTGATATGATCTCGGTAAAATGAGGCCCCTAATTGTAAATTATCCAAAAATTCCACTCGCACGCGCCCTCCCAGGGCTTTTGAGGTATTGCTGTCTTCTTCAAACGGGTTAGTTTCTCCATCATCACCGTTGGACAATTGCACAACGTAATCAAAATCCTTGTCGAACCAAACAAAATCGCCCACCGCTGCAACGCCTACATTCCAGCGCGGATAAAAACGAAATTCGCTGCCCATTTTATTATTTTTGTTAGTGCTCAGTGGCTCCTTTACCGACAAGGTGGCAGGCTTTGCCGTGTGTATCTCGTTATAGATACCAAAATTAGTAAACATTTTTCCAGCGCGAAGTTTAAATAGAGGGCTAAAACTGTATTCCGCAAACGCGTATTCAATCGCTACGTTACCAAACCCCTCCTCAGTCGCGGTGCCATGTTCCCAGGTCAAATCCGTAGCAATGCGTAATTTATCCGAGGCATTAAAATTAATCACCAGATCAAATAAATCTAAATCAAAGGAGCCGTTAGTATCTCCCTCCGGTTTACCCGCGACATTTTTTTCATATTCGAAACTGAAGTAACCGTTCATGGTTACATCGCTCCAATTCACAGCGTAGCTTGGAGTAACAAGCATCGTTCCCAGTAAAACTAATCCGAGAGCAATACATTTTAAATAATTGGGTTTTATTGGCTTATTGGTAGCACCCCTAGACATTAAGTGCTCGTCACAGGCGCAACCCCACCGTGTAGATTCCTTCAACATATCCAGACTCCCTTCCGGTTCTATGATCTATTTAAGATTAGAACACAAGGAAGCCTGCCATCTATGTTTCTAGCGATAATTTAGAGTCAAATTACTTTAGAGAGGGTTTGATATAAATTGGCACTCACAGAGGGGATCAGGCCTGAGTCTAATCCGAGACTCTGTTAGATCTGAGGCCTGATTTTTGTGCGTCATTCAAAAAGGCTTGATTTACTTTCCATCGACACTGTAAACCAGTAGCAGGTTGCCAGATTCGGCTCCAAAAAGCCCATAGCCGGAGTTAATATAAACGGAGCCGTCTACAATCACTGCTCCGTCTGCATCGATTGCACCGCCATTCCCTTTGACCCCATTCACGCCTTCAATTTCAATGGCTGTGTCCACTTGCCAAATCACGTCACCGCTTTTGCTGTCAAAGGCTCTCAGAAAGCCGTCCAAACCGCCCGCAAATACCGCGCCTGGAATGGCGCTCACTGCTGCGCTTAAGGCTGGATCACACTCATCGCTATTGCCGCAAATAGGCTGCATCCTCTTTTTCCACACGGTTCTTCCTGTGGCTACGTCCAGCGCAGACAAACTAGGTTGGCGCGGCTCCACCCGTTGCGCGTCTGGACTATTTAAACCCGGAATATGATGATCATAATCGGAAATAGGCACATAGAGTTGACCGTCTCCAGCCGAAGAATCCAGGGCCATGCCCCAATGAATCCCCCCTAAAACCCCCCCTCGTCCCACTTG
>NVTH01000216.1 GCA_002401525.1 Moraxellaceae bacterium
AGCCAGAGTTCCAAACCTACTGGATGTCACTGTTTTGGATACAGCTGGTAGTTATTTTCTCCTTTGGTGCATTCATAGTGCCTTATCTTTGGTTCACTCGCGAAAAAGTACTCGATATATCCCCCCAGGAAGAATTAAATCGCTATTACATTATTCTTACAATTCTTTCTGTCGGCGGACTCGCACTCTATTTTGCATTGAATCTATTTACTGAAGCCGACGCAGCTTGGCATCAAGTCACCATTCGCGACACCGACTTCACTCCGACCCATATCGTGCTTTTCTACGCCTTTATACCTCTAATGGCGGTTGGCTTAGTGTTTGCCTTCATTTGGATTCACACGCGTATGCCTGATTACGTCGGCCGAGTATCTGCGCCCTTAGCAGTACTTGTAGCAGGACCTCTTTTGATCGGTCCAAACTTAGGCTACAACGAATGGGGCCATACATTTTTCTACGCAGAAGAATTATTTGGTGCACCCATTCACTGGGGCTTTGTCACCTTAGGCTGGGCTTTTCTAGCGCTGGCAGGATTTTTGTACCAATGCTTTGCTCGCATGGCTCGACTCACCGATTTGATAGGAGAAAATTACCTCGAAGACCCGATAAAAATGTAATTTAAGCACTTTAATAGTAATCGCCACCGACTCTATAACGCCAATATGAGTTATAGAGTCGGTGGCAATTATTGAAATCGCTCATACGATAATAAAAATAAAGTCCAAAAAAATAAAGTCCAAAAAAATAAAACCTAATCACTAATAACCAATAACTAGTAACTGATGAATAGTCACGTTGTCAGATAGTTCTGGAGACTAAAATGAGTTCAAGCTACCCACAAAATAAAACACCAAAAAAAGAGACAGGGATTTACAGCAGCGAAGTAAGAGAAGCCTCCTCAGCCTTGACCACCATCGAGCAACAGATCAAGGCATACAAAACCATCGACTTTGCCACCATACCGGCGTTATTCCTCCTTTTTGGAGGCGTCTCTGTCTTTCTATTCGCTCTGACTGTTGGGGATTGGGATTTTTGGATGGATTGGAGGGACAGGCGCTGGTGGCCATTAGTCACACCATTCTCTCTTATTCTATTGCCTGCGGTATTGGGTGTTTTCATGTGGAACATGTTCCGACTTCCCATTGGAGCAACGTTTGCGGTCGCCAGTTTTCTAGTGGCATCCTGGGTCAGTAGGATAATGAATTTCCATAATTTTGCGGGCTTTCCGCTCAATTTTGTTTCCCCTTCTACCTGGATTGGACTCGGAGTGCTCATTGACATCGTTTTACTGCTTACTAAAAGCTGGTTTGCAGCGGGTTTTATTGGTGCGTTTTTATTTGGCCTTCTCTCTTATACGATCAACTGGCCTATCTTTGCGCCCTACCGATTACCCGTCGAATATAACGACACCATGGTCTCAGTCGCTGATTTAATGGGCTACATGTACATTCGTACCGCCATACCGGAATACGTGCGAATTATCGAAGAAAGTACATTAAGGACCTTTGGCGAAGCAGTCACACCGCTCACCGCCATCTTTGCTGGCTTCGTGACCATACTCCATTACTACTTATGGGTTTGGGTCGGTAATAAAATTGTCGCCAGCGTGTGGATTCGAAAGGTTATCTAGTAAACAACATTATTGAGAACACTTTCTAATAACAAAAATAATTTAACAAATTTCTAGGCGGATCGTATGTGGAAATTAAAAACCAAAATTTTACCTCGTCTGATGGCGAGCCTATTACTGTTTTGTCTGAGCGACCTTGCTCTTGCCCATGGGGAAAGAGCACAACAAGCTGGATTACGAACTCGAACCATTCAATGGTTTGATACCGAAGTTTATCCAAGAAACGCAAAAATCAATGAAATCGTCACCGTCAAGGGTAGATTTATACCCTCTAAATGGTGGCCCAAACACATGGCCCAACCCGATGGATTAGAGGGTGCGGCTTACCTCAACGTCGGCGTCCCAGGGCCTGTGTTCGTGCGTGTAGATTCCAGAGTCAATGGAGTCCCCATGATTCGTTCCACCACCTTCGAAAAAGGCAGGGAATACGAATACGAAATTAAATTAAAAGCGAGACGACCTGGTAAGTACCATGTCCATCCCGTCATTAGCATTCGAGATGCAGGCCCCATCATTGGCCCTGCCTATTGGGTGGAAGTCACCGGTGATCCAGCGGACTTTGAAAATAAGATCGAAACATTGACCGGTCAAGTGATCGATCTAGAAACCTGGGGAATGGACAATACTATTTTCTGGCATACCTGCTGGTTCTTAGTGTTTGTAGCATGGATAGGGTACTGGTTCCGAAAGCTACCGGTATTGATGCCACGCTATAAGAAGGTCATGGTACTGGGAGAGGATGCTGATCAGCTAATCGAATTCAAAGACATGGTGGTGGGCGCCGTATTCTTTGTCTTTATACTCACCGCCATCGGAGGCTCCTACCTATGGGCACAAAACGAATACCCCATTACCATCCCGTTGCAAACAGGGGAAGTTGAAGTCATTCCGTTGCCTGAACCTCCTGTAATCGCTGAAGTAAAAGTGAATAAGGCAAGATACAGAATCCCAGGCCGAAGCTTTAAGTTGGATCTGACTGTCACCAATCACGGAGACTCCCCCATTCAGGTAGGCGCATTTTACATTGGTGGAATACGCTTTATGAATCCGAAAATCATTACCGGTGCGATCAAGGAAGAAAAAGGTGACCTGATAGCGCCCGACGGCCTCACCGTTAATACACCACCGATACAACCTGGAGAAACTAGAGACATTGTGGTCTTTGCAGACGATGCACTCTGGGAAACTTATCGACTCACTAGCTTAATCTACGATCCTGACAGCCGCTTTGCAGGGTTGTTAATGTTCTACGACGAAGAAGGCAATCGATATATCAAAGAAATAGGCGGCGGCATGGTACCGGTATTCACCTAACCATCCAGTCATCTTAGCAATCAAAAAAGGGCCATTCTAAACATTAGAATGGCCCTTTTTTTACCCATTATTTTTAACTCAGCACATAAAATGGTTCACTCGTCATGCTGATATTCCCAGACTTAATCAAAGCGCCGATTATACCAAACCTGATCGAGCGATCGCCCCAAAAAATTTATCGAGTAACGGTTTCTATGGCAGGAAGCAAGATCACACTTTCGCCACCACTTATGCTAACAATACCGCTCTTATTGCTGCTCACCGACCTAGAATTTTTGATTTGCTGAGAGGAACCCGCGTAAATAGCCATTGCAAATGCCCTGTCTCGAGCCTGCCCGCCAGACACGAGCCTAGTGTGAATATTTAAGTAATATTTGCCAGCACTGAAGGCTTGTACTGCAACAGGGATAGTCACTGTTTGTCCGGCCGTCACCGACTGAACGACTTCGATATCCGAGTCACCCAAAAGAATACTTTCCGGAGCAGAAATGGTAACGCTCAGCTCTCCTGCAGATTGCGCCACCAGCTGTATTTCAAATGGCTCTTCTTCCCCCAATTCAGTGGTGCCATCATAGTTGCTCGAAAACCCAACGGCCGCGCCAGGTTTCTGATAGCCCCCAGCAGTTTGCATCGTCTTATGATCAACACTCACTGGACTAACGCTAATGCTCGCCGGTGAACAGGCCCCTAAAATCAATCCAGCAGAAACAACAGCGGAGAGAGAGAGGGAACGTACTAAAAAATATTTACTGTCAAAATTCATCATCAAACCTATTAATTTACTTCAAATTCAAAACAAACATCCCCGGACTGAGAATCATCCATATTACCGTATTCAAAAATTTCAATAATGTGAACGCCTGCCGTTAACGAAAACAGTTTTTCCTCGGAGTTTTCCTCCATGCTACCCGCATAGTCAACCAACGCTCCGTTCCTCCATACACCGAAATCAGGATCAGAAGGATCCATTCCCGACACCCGGTTCACTGATAACGAATAAGAAGCACTGCTACTAATCGTCAATTCTACAAATTGAGTATTGCCTAGCTTATTGAACACCCCAAAATCGTTAATACTGCAAACCTCAACAGCGGGCCCGCCTACCGAAACAGTTTTATAGAGAGGGAGCACCGAGGGTTTTCCACCGTCATTGGTCTCATCGGTCGCCTTAGCATCAATGACCGTAATGTCTTGCTGATTGGCCAATGCATCCACTTCGGCACTTAAATTAGGAAACTGGGCTTTAAGCTCACTTAAAAACAAATGAATGCCTGTCATGGTGCTGGAATTCTTAAAGGCCGCAGAAGTCACCACCGAATAGAATTCAAAAAAAGCGTTATCAATGGTATCAACCCCATCATCCACACTATTGGAGTCATAAAGATCGTATAAAATAGACTGCACCGATGACTCGCTATACCAGCCTGGAACGAAAACCACATTCTCTTCCAAATCAAACGTAAAACCGCGCAACTGGCCATCACCTAGGCTGTCGACATAAATAGGGTCATCCAATACCATTCCAGAAAACGCATTCCCCGCACCCTCGGAATAAGCGACTCGGAAATCGAGTAAATCCCCGCCGCCATGCGGCCCACCGATGGAATCTGTTCGAGAGAAATTATCTTCAAAGTAATGCCAAAATTCGTGGGCAATGACGTGTTGATCGTATTCGTCCGTGTCATCATTTTCCCGCCCTAGCAAATAGATATACTTCGAATCAGGGTCGTAGAAACTTGAAGCAATATCCCCTTCAGCAAGATCGCCAAGGGTCGTGTTATTTAACGTACTCCATCGTAATTCGGTGCTGACAAAATCTGCCGCACTATCCACTGAGGTAATTAATTGAATCGAATCGTAGACCGTATCGAGAATCGCAAAAGGAGCCGCCGATCGAACCGCTGAATAGTTCTCCCCGCCCCATCCCGAAGCTGCGTGTAAATCACGGCTAGAGTCGTCACTGCTACTAGTAAGGTTTGCACCCTGTAAAACATATAAGGCATCGTCATTAGTATTATCCGTGACGCTAAAATCCCAAGAGGCATTGCCAGTCGACAGCAATCTCGCCTTGACTCGAACACTCACCTCAACATTGGCCTCAACATCATCAAAACGGTACTCACCCACACTGTTAGTAATACTGCTCTTCAGTTCTTCACTGCATTGATCAAGCAAAACCACTTCAACCCCTCTAGCGGGCTTAGCAATCATCGCATCGTAATCTAAAGCGCTGCCTCTCGTTCGATGCGGGACAAAATCAAAACTAACGACCCCTGAAATAGCAACCGCATCCCCTGGAGCACTAGACTCTTCAACGACGCACTCCTCGACAACAAATTCGCTCGAATTAAGATTCAACGGCGGAGAACTACTGCCCCCGCAAGCGGCGAGATATAAAATCGAGATAAATACAATGAATAAACGAGGCATAAAGCGAAATATCGTGAGCAACATCCGTAACAACTCTTCCTATAATTATTGATTTTTGGAATACCGATCTAGGTCATCCCGGACTCGGATTATCCCATACTTCAGCGGCCCACATTTGTTAAATATGGATGGCTTTTAGTGGCTCTAATTTACATAACATTACTGGAGGGTATAAAACCAAGCTACAGTGTAATTTCTGCATTGTGACTCAAGCACTAAACCAAGCGCGCCGATCACCCATAGATAATGGCAAGAACTTGACCTCAAAATGTCTTTAAATCAAATACCTAGTGGTTAATTGAGCGTAAAAACCCCGTCAATCCAAGCATCGCCTATACTCAGCTAACCACACCAATTTGGATTCTTTATCGCTAGGCGCGATAAGGCACGCCGCGCCTTTTAGGTTGAGCTCAGCGGGATTGCTGACCTTAGCAATATTCCACTTTTCCGCTTGGGTAAAAAATACCTTATGGAACCCATAAAATTAAGGCCTGCAATTGAAGTACGGGAGATTGATAAATTTCACTTTGAACTAGTGCATGGGTGTCAACTGCGCTGCGTTGGCTGCCCTATTTCAACCCTAAAACCAAAAGTAAAACACACCCCAGTCGATGTGTTTGAGCAATGCATGCTCAATGTCGACGTCCAGTTAATAAGGTATCTTCGTTTATTTAATTTCGGAGAAACCTTGCTGCACCCGCAACTTGCCGATTGCTTTGACGTCCTACAACGGCTGCCTTACAAAATTGGCCAAGTAGAAATCTCCACCAATGGCCAGCATGCCTATTGGGATGACCTAAAGGATGTTTTTAAATCTGGACGCTTGGACATTTTAGCCGTCAGCTGCGATGGCGATGGCAGCGCAGAAGAATATGAACGACTTCGTCCCCCGGGAAAGTGGAGTAAATTAATTGAGTTTCTAAAAACAGCGAAAGACTTACAACTCCAATACGCGCCCAATATGAAATTACTCACTCGCACTATTTGTACGGACCCCTCCGATCAAGCGCGTTGGTCAGCAATCTTAACCCCCCTCGGTTGGCAACCCGAATTTAGAGGCTGGCTATCACTCCCTGAGAGTATTGAAAACTTAGGCAACCAAGGCCAATTCCCACAAAATGTGTGCCGCTACTTACAACGACTCAACAGCCTCTACGTCGACTGGGACGGGACCGTGATCCCTTGCTGCGCCCATCCCAATGCAGGTCAATTTGGCAGTCTAAAAACCGACACCTTTAACTCCATAGTGAATGGATTCCAACGCCAAGACATGTCAACCACCATGCAACACGGCCGAAAAAAAATGGCCATTTGCGGGCAATGCGGAATGACATAATAACCTTGAAACCGGCACGGATAATCAAACCCTTATGTCAGATCTCTATCAATACTTTCAAAATAATCCCGGTCGACTGATTCATAAATGGTTGCACTACTTTCCAATCTACGAACACCACTTCGCGCGCTTCAGAAACAAACCCGTGACACTGCTGGAATTTGGGGTGTTTCACGGCGGATCTTTGCAAATGTGGAAACAATATTTAGGCCCCCAAGCCAAAATTATCGGCGTCGACATCGACCCGCAATGCAAAGCCCTTGAGGAAGAACAAATCGAGATTATTATTGGCGATCAAGACAACCGGCAATTTCTAGCGGACTTAGGCAATTCCATTGCGCCGATTGACATCTTAATCGATGACGGCGGGCATCGCATGAGTCAGCAAATTGCCACCTTTGAGGAACTTTACAGTAAAGTAGCAGCGAACGGGGTTTACCTCTGTGAAGACACCATGACCAGCTATTGGAATCGCCACGGCGGTGGCTATCGCAACCCTAACTCATTTATCGAGTACAGCAAAAATCTAGTGGACTTATTGCATGCCTGGCACTCCAAAGACCAAGAAAGCTTTAACGTCACACCCTTTACTCAAATGACAGATTCAATTCATTTTTATAACAGCGTCGTCGCCATCGAAAAAGCCCCGCAGCAACCACCCTCACATCAAAAAACAGGCACACTCTCTTTCTCTAACTAAATTTAATTCCATGCCTCAGAACACGCACAAAGAATTTTTCTTTCTGCGTGCTCTGAGGCATCCTGCTCGGCAACTAAAAATAGGGTTGGTTTGCTTCTGTCGTCCTTAGCGCTTAAGACTGAGCGACTTCTAACTCAAGCCCTTCAAGAGAGCCTTCTTCCCGCCAACTTTTCATCAATCTGAAAAACTCATCGGAGCTGCCGCCGTAAAATCCGTCTTGACCGCTGCGCTCTCCGGGCTTGCCTTCATTATTATAATACCCAGGTGTACAGGCTTCGAAAAACCGAGTGCCCATGCGCGCTTTACTAATAATGGTTTCCACCCATTTCGCTTCAGCGGCTTCCGAGGCTTCCAGAGTCCGAATGTCATTGTCTATCGCATGCTTGACGGTGTACGCAATATTAATGCCCTGCTCACTTAAGGCATGAGGATAATTGGCAGTAAAAGCCGTCTGGGCCGTGCCCATAATAAACAGATTTGGAAATCCGCGACTGTGCAGGCCGTGCAGGGTAGCAATTCCGCCGTCCCATTTTTCGCCCAAACTGATCCCGCCGCGACCGTAAATTTCATAACCCGCCCGACGCGTGTAAGCAGTGCCCACTTCAAACCCAGTGGAATAGATTAGGCAATCCACGGGGTACTCAACCCCCGCCACCACCACACCCTTCTCGGTGATGCGCTCTACGCCTTTGCCATCAGTATCGACAATGTGCACGCTGGGCTTATTGTACGTGGCAAGGTAATCGTCATGAAAACAGGGTCGTTTACAAAACTGACGATAATACGGCTTGAGCACCGCCGCATCGTCTTGATTAGCTACCTCGCCTTCCACTCGGCCCCTGATTTCCTCCATCTTAAGATGATCGGCTTTTTCCATCATTCCAAACAGCGCGTCGATATCCATCGCACCGTCAGTTTTTTTCTTTAACAACTCCATCATGTTGCCAACAATATCGGTCCAACCGTCATCGACTAAATCTTCCGACTCAAATCCCCCACTAAGAAGGCTGTTAAAATTATTCATGCGATGTTGGTGCCAACCTGGCTCCAAGGTTTCCGCCCACTGCGTGTCGGTGGGTTTATTGTTTCTAAAATCGACCGAAGAAGGAGTTCGCTGAAACACAAATAATTCTTTCGCGCCTTCTCCTAAATGAGGCACACATTGCACCGCAGTTGCGCCTGTTCCAATAATGCCCACGACTTTATCTTTTAGGCCATCTAGTTTGCCGTACATGTCGCCACCGGTGTAATCGTAATCCCAACGGCTGGTGTGAAAAGCATGGCCTTTGTATTCTTGAATGCCGGGAATCCCCGGTAATTTAGGTTTATTAAGCGGTCCATTCGACATACAAACAAAGCGCGCACGCATCTTGTCGCCATGATTGGTTTCAACCGTCCACCGCGCAAAATCCTCATCCCAATTTAATTCCGTCACTTCAGTTTGAAAACAGGCGTCTTTATAAAGATCATATTTCTTACCAATGGCCTGACTGTGAGCAAATATTTCATCGCCTTTAGAATATTTCTCGACCGGCATATAGCCCACTTCCTCTAACAGGGGCAAGTAAATATACGATTCAATATCACAGGCAATTCCTGGGTAGCGATTCCAATACCAAGTGCCTCCAAAATCCCCGCCTTTTTCAATCACGCGAATATCCTTCACCCCCGCCTCACGTAATCGTGCAGCGGCAAGCAGCCCCCCGAACCCTCCGCCAATAATCACCACATCCACTTCATCGCTTAATGGCGCTCGTTTAAAACCAGGTTCAACATAGGGATCATCCATGTACTGGGCAAACTGATCTTCAAACTGTAAATACTGTTCATTACCATCGTCACGGATTCGCTTATCTCGTTCCTCACGGTATTTTTCATTTAATTTATCAGCGTCAATTTCGGACTCTTGAGGTGCGGACGACGAGCCACTGTTGGTATCTTTTTGGGTCATAGGTAGATCCCCTGATCATTTTCAAATAAATCTGGCAGTTAGATGGAAGAGCAGTGAATGATTTAAAAAAACAGCGTATTTACCGGACGAAACATCAATTTTACTTAGGCATCCTTACCTGAAGCATTCGCACGACGTCTATTCCACGCTGATCAATCAATAATTATTATTTTGATGCTTGAAGCATATTGCGTAATATTTATAGTAGGCGCTTTACTAGTTTGCTTTTATTGACTAGATTTTACTGACTAATTTTTACTGACTAATTTTTACTGACTAATTTTTACTGACTATTTCATACATAACGACGGACACGAAATGAATTTTCGAAGTTAGCCTTTATAAATAGGAAGCTATTTTTTTACATTGAGAGTGAGCTTTTATAAATTGAGAGTGAGCTTTTATAAAACAGCAGACTAATCTTCTCCCTCATTAGATTGCATTTAAAAACGGAATTCAAATAATATTAATGGATTGTGATAAATTCGGCCAATAAGCTGTTTTTTATTGTCACCTTAGACCCAATTGCACAAACAAAAACAACTAAAACACCTAAACATTTTCAATCCATAAAAAAACACTGCCGATTATCCTAACCAGGACATATACTGGCCCTAGAAGTTGAACATTGCTCACGATCGAAGTTTTTAAAAAAATACCATCGAAAAACAAAAATATAATCAGGGAGCTAGCAATGAATGAACTCAATGGAAAGGTGGCTTTCGTCACCGGTGGCGCCAGTGGTATCGGGTTTGGGATCGCCTCCGCACTGGTGGACGCCGGCGTTAAAATAGCGCTTGCTGACGTCGAATTGGGCGCCCTTAATAAGGCTGTCAAAGAGTTAAAAAGAAAGGGAGCCGACGTATTACGAGTCCACATCGACGTCACTGATCGTATTGCCTTAAATAATGCAGCGATCAAAGTCCAAAATCATTTTGGGAATATCCATATCCTGTGTAATAACGCCGGGGTCGCATCGGGCGGACCGATTCATAAAGCGTCCTACAAAGACTGGGACTGGGTATTAGGCGTTAACCTAGGGGGCGTTGTGAATGGTGTAATGACCTTTGTCAAATACATCAAAGCCCACGGCGAAGGCGGGCATATCGTTAATACCGCTTCATTAGCGGGCCATATGGCCGCACCTGGATTAGGCGTCTATAACACCAGCAAATTCGCCGTAGTGGGACTGTCTGAAACCCTGCGCGCCGACCTTGCTCAAGACAAAATCGGCGTATCCGTTTTATGCCCGGGCATAGTCTCGACTCAAATTCATAAAAGCACACGAAACCGCCCCCAAAAATTAGCCGATAAAAATTCAGTCGGGCTAATTGCTGGAGACGAGAAAAAAGCCGATGAATTAATGAAACAAGCGGATCAGCGAATGTATAGTGATAAAAATAAAAATAAAAATAAAAACTC
>NVTH01000004.1 GCA_002401525.1 Moraxellaceae bacterium
CATTTCCCGTGCAGAATCATGTTCACCCAACACTTCAACGCTAATGCTGCTTGGCCGCTGTTGCGAAGAAATTTTTATCCGAGCACCTGCTTTAATGGTTTGACCAGCGGCTTTTGCTATGGATATTTGTTTAGCATTTACCTCTAAACCACTCGCCTCAATTATGGTCACATGAGTCGCGCGGGAGGTCGGACTTACCGCAGCCAATATTTCCGATAAATCGCTATTATTAGCGCTTATTTCGTACCTTCCGGAGAAACTTACATCGCCTTCAATGCTTACTTCTCCTTTACTCGCACCGACAAAGATTACATCCCCCTCTAACAACTGTATGAGCGGTAAGTTGCCATGACTAATAAATTGATAGAGATCAAATTGGGCTATGACTTCGAGGTTACGCTTCAATTCGATTTGACGGTACCCGCCCAAACTTTCACGAATACCACCCGCCTGATCTATAAATTTTAATAAGCTGTCTGCAGATTGCCCTTCATACAACCCTGGTTTACTGACCAAGCCTGCTAAAAACACCTTCACTTTCTGAGTCGATTGCAGAGTCACATAAGTGTTCACATTGGATTTATAAACCCGCTTAACCGCATTAAGCAGTACTCGATTCAACTCCGCATTGGTCACTCCAGCCAATCTTACTGGCCCTACTTTTGGGATAAATACATTACCTTGCGCGTCCACCTTGAGCTCCGCCTGAAAATCCAATCCACCCCATATTTGAACCAACAAAAGATCGCCTTGAGATATTTTATAAGCCGGATTCAATCCGGAGAAAGACGCCTCTGAAAACCCCCCTTCAAATAACCAACTTCCATACATCTGAGGAGTATTGCTAAACGCGATATCCTCGCTCCGTTCGACGGGGTTTATTGGGCTCACCGACGCCCCGTGAACAAAGACGCTGAGCACCAGAAAAAAAACCATTCCGGACATCTTTAGCCAAGACACGTTAGGAGAGAACCGTCTATTTTTGATCATCATAAAACTACCACTTCCAGCTGAATTTCGCTTACATACCGTACCATTTATAGCGCTCACTCTCGATGCTCATTGATAATCGTTATCACTAATCTACTCAACAGATAGAGCATGGTTAACACCACAAACCACGTTACGATACTGTACAGTCTTTTTGGGTATTTACTGTCTTGTGCCATCGTCGGATGCTCGATAATCAACAAATGAATTATTTGTCGATAAGCCTCAGTACGAAGTAACTCTAAGCTCGACAAAGAACTCGCATATAATTTCGAGGCTAATTCTACGCCAAGTTGAATTTCCTGGTAGCTAGCAGCCATCTTATGTATAGATTCATTTTCATCTCGACTAACAAGCTTCATTTTCTCCTCTAATAACTGATCTTTAAGCGCTGCCACACGAACCTCCTTCGCTTTTACCTCTGGCGAACCGTCGCGCATAAAAGCCAACAAGGCTTTTAAATCGACATTTTGTCTCATTATTTCGCTTTCGAGACTACTGATCGCAACCAACATTGATGTGCTTTTTTGTTCAGGACTGTAAAGCTGACTCGAACCCTGAAACACCAACAGTTCGTTTTGACTTTCCTTAAATCCTCGATAAGCACGTTCCACATCGCGTTCGGCATACTCAAGTTGAGATTTAACCATTTTATTCCCCAACTGATTGATAAACGCTTCACTGATATGCACTAGGCTGACAGCTACTTGATTTGCGTACTTAGGATTAAAGGCCTGAATTTCAATCTGTAATACTTCAGAGACTTCGTCATGAGATATAACAATGTGATCTCGATAATAATCTACAAACTCTTCAACTGAGGCTTCCGACTTTAGCCGACTAAGCACGTCCCAGTCTGCTCTCTGGTAGTGCGCTTTCAACGAGACTGATTCATCCAGAGCCAGGGCCATGGCTCTGGATTCAATAAACCGTTTAAGCACCAATGAATCTCTAAGTGAAGGCGACACACTGCTCAGAGCCGCTAGGCCACTCAACTTCAATTCGCCCGCCCCTGATTGCTTAATAACGAATTGAACTTCGCTAGTGTAACGGGACGAGGCAATAACTGTGTAGTAACTAATCACAATGAGCGAAGCGAATAATACCAAGACAAAAGAGCCTATTTTGGCTCGCGTATAACCTAGCGTTCTATTGGCATACACTACCACCACCGAATCCGTAAAAAACGCGGTGGGATTGTTCCTCAATTTTCTTAACTTTCGATCGAAGCGCGAAAGTGCTAGGGCATTCAATCTATGCGGCTCAATGTTGTTAGCCTTCAGCCTATCAGCCCCAGGTTTTTTCACTACAGTATTACTTAACCCTGTATTATTTGACCCCGTATTATTTGACATAGGTACGCTCATAATCATTAATCGCATCACCGATTTGGTCATAAAAAAACAAACTTTGGTTTTTTATGACCAGTCCACTCTCACAGAGTTTTTGATGCTGGCTTATACTGTGAGAAACCAGAATTACTTTGCTACTTGAGGTTTTTTCTCTAAGTAATTTGGCACTTTTCTTCTTAAAATTTTGATCTCCCACAGCCCCCACCTCATCCATCAGCAACACATCAAAATCAAAAGCAAAACTTAAACCAAACCCCACCCTCGCCCTCATTCCAGAGGAATAGGTCTTGATCGGCTCATCAAAGTATTTACCGATTTCGGCAAACTCATCCACAAATTTCTCAATGGGCTTACTGTCTTTGTATCCATTGATTCGAGCGACAAATCGAACATTTTCTCTAGCCGTCATACTACCTTGCAGCCCTCCTCCTAGCCCTATGGGCCATGATATCTTCTGATCAACGGTGATCGTCCCTCTTGAAGGTCGGTCTGCCCCCCCTACCATCTTCATAAAGGTGCTTTTGCCCACACCATTCGGACCGAGCAAGCCTATATTTCTGTCAGTAGGGATGTCTAAACAAACGTCACGAAAAACGAACTGCCGACCCGATCTACTTGGATAGTATTTAGACACATTATTAAAGCGGATCATGAGGCAATAAATTTATCTCGATTGATGCGAAACAACATGAGCCCAACCACATTTAAAATTAGCGCTAAAAACAACGGGAACACCCAATTTGCAAATTCTGAAGAATAACTTTGAAAGAATGCTGAGCGAGACAATTCGTTGAGGTGTAAGAGAGGGTTCCACTGCATCAAGTACCAATATTGCTTAGGGATCATAGACATGGCGTAAAATATTCCTGACAGAAAAAACATCGGCTGCATAATAATGCCAACCAACTTACCGACATCCTGCCAATGCTCTTGAGCGGCGCACAGCACTAACCCAAACCCCAAGCCCAAAGCCATCACTAAACAGTTGACGGCGATAAAAAACAAAGGGTCAGAGGGAACAACCTGAAAGCCAGCCCACATCAAAATTAAAAGCAGGGCCACATAAGTTAGACTGAAGACCGCAACTTCGATTAGAAACCGAGTAATAATCGGCGCAATAGGGGTAACTTGGGAATATACGAAAAGTGCTTTATTAGATTGAACTGCGGTGGTCAACGAGGAAATCAACTTGGTAAAGAGCAAGTAAGGCAATATTCCCGTCAAAAGAAACAATGGGATTTCAGCCCCTACAAGTACTTGACGACCCAACAAAGTAAACATGGCCGAAAAAACCAAAACCATCGCAACAGGTTCAGCTAACATCCAAAAATAGCCAAGTTTACTAGCGCCAAATCGAGTTTTGAGTTCACGAACAAATAATGCGGCCACAACATCGCTTAATACCTGCCATGGCGTTCGAGTTTCGGGTAGAGACCGTTCCAAAAGAAATCCCGCAATGATGTTAAGCTATAATCCCTAAACTAATCGATCAGAATCATCATTTCCTTTGATGCACCCTTTATCCAATGGGTCAGAATCGCCAAAGGTTGGCAATTATAATATGGATCAATCTCGCCATACAAGCCAACCTAATAGCTTTCTCTTCTCTTCTCTACTAATCTGAATAAAAAAGGCAATTGGCTGCACCGCCATCAATAATCTAACCCGAACTCGAGAATATCCTCCTGACTAACATTGCTATTCAGAAACTCCAGTTCACTCAGGGTTAATTCGCCCGAGACATCAGCTGATTCACCACTCGCTCTAAATGATTCAAAGAATTACATTCTTCCACTATCGAGCAATACGGCGCATAGGCTCTCATCTCTGCATCCCCCGCCCGCCAATGAGTCCGAGGCTCTGGGTTAAGCCATATGACTTGTCGAGCCCGCTTTGAGATCTCCTGTAAAATTTCAGATTTAGTGTCGTTATAATTATTTCGACTATCACCCAAAATCAAAATGGTAGTTTTACTGTCAATTTGTTCATAACAAATATCTTTAAAATCCTGGAAAGCCATGCCGTAATCAGTCGATCCAAACCCGTAATTATCTAAGGTCTCTTCCACCGCTTTTTCCAGCGTGTTATTTTTGAAAACATCGGTCACTTCATACAAACGAGCAGAAAAAGCAAACGCGCGAACGTTCGGCAATATTTCGCTGAGGCTGTAAAGAAACATCAATAAAAACCGAGCCACTTCCCGAACCGATCGACTCACATCGCAGATCACCATCACTTTAGGGCGATCTATTTTGACTTGCTTCCAATGGGTTTCAAATAAAATCCCGTCGTAAGCAACGTTTCTACGAATGGTTTTACGAACATCAAGAATGCCGCGATTAAACTTCTTCTTTCTTCTCGAATGTAACGCGGTGAGCCTTTTCGCCATCTTGCGGACCACCGCTTGGATATTCGAGAAGCCTCTTAACTCAATATTGGTAAGCTTAATATTACGCGTCACTTCATCTCGAAGCTCTTTGCCCTCGGCATCCGCCACCGTCAGAAATTGCCGCTCCACGTAATCTCGCACTTCGACACGCAGGTATTCCCTCGCTTGACGAATTCTTTTACCTACTTGTCGTTCAATAAATTGCTCAGATTCTTCAAGCTGGTACATCTCCGTTTCGAGCTCTTCAAGCCCCATGTGCACCATCATTTTGCGCGTATAAATTCCCTTTTGAGTAAAGAAGCTAATCTTATTTAAATCGATGGCTTTCGCTGCTTCAGCCATCGCAATGGTTAAATTGGCTTTATCCCCACGCAACAACATTTTTGCCAAACGACTTTGGATCTCAATGCCTTGATCCTTGATATACTCTTCGACCTTGGTAAAATCATCAGGCAAAGATTCTTGATTCCCCCCAAACCCGCCAGTGCCACCACTGTCGCCTTGACCTTCACCTTGCCCCCGTCCTACGCCTTCTTCTTCATCGGAGAAAAGATCCCCTTCTTCGTCCAATTCACGATCATCCACTTTAAATTCACTTAGGCGAGCGAATGAAAAGAAGTTTTCAAAACAATGATCAAAACTATCTTTTTCGACGTCGGACTTAGGCAGCACAATAGACAGAGAATTTCTTAACAGTTCTTTGTCATTCAAACCAATCAGCTGGATCACTTTAACCGCGTCAATGGTTTCCGAGGTGGAAACTCGGACGTCCGAGTTTCGCAACGCAGCGACAAACTCTGTAAGCGTTTTATGCATTGTTTTCTACCTCACTACACTTTGGAATTCGTTAGGTGAGACTCGCTTTAACGAACCGCTTTTTCAGCTTTCCCTAACAAACTGCCCAATTGATCATCAGCACTTCGAATGTCTTCTTCATGCTTTAAGATCACGTTCAGTGTGTTACGAATCAGTTCAGCATCTAATGACTCAGTATGCAATAACATCAGCGTTCTAGCCCAATCAATGGTTTCGCTCACCGCAGGCTGCTTCTTAAGATCCAAGTCCCGAAGCGCCTGAATAAAGTTCACCAGCTCTTTACGCAAACTTTCAGAGACGCCGGGCACCCTAGACGCGATAATATCCTGCTCCAAAGCGGCATCAGGGAATGGGATATATAGGTGCAAGCAACGTCTTTTTAACGCGTCACTCAGTTCACGAGTGTTATTACTGGTAAGAAAAACAATGGGAGTCGATTTTGCTTTAATCGTACCAATTTCCGGAATTGAAATTTGATATTCCGAGAGCATTTCTAATAAAAACGATTCGAATTCTTGATCTGACTTATCAACTTCGTCGATCAACATGACGCAACCGTTTTCAGAATTCAGTGCCTTTAACAAAGGGCGAGGTTCAAGAAACTCTTTGGAGTAAAATATATCGCCAAACTCATGCAAGCGCTCCACCGATTCAGATAAACCTTCTGCGCCTTTTAATACATCATGAAGTTTTTCTTTTARWASTTGGGTATASAGWARCTGTTTRCCGTAYTTCCATTCGTACAATGCTTTTGACTCATCCAGGCCTTCGTAACACTGGAGTCGTATCAACGGTAGATTTAAATACTCAGCAGTAGCTTTTGCCAGCTCCGTTTTCCCCACTCCGGGAGGCCCTTCAATCAACATGGGTTTATCGAGCTGGCAGGCCAAATAAATTGCCGTCGCTATACTTCGACTACAAATATACCCAAGCTCRTTATAGCCACCTATAACGGTGTCGACATCTGAAATTTTTTTCTCATCATAGGGCTTCATAAATACTTCCTTAATACTTTTTCAAGCGAATCTGTTACTCACTAAACCGCGTCATTCACACAGGGCGTTTAAGTTCCCCCAGGTTTGTTCAGTTGGCTTGAAATAAAGGTTTTTGTGGTCTCATCARCTGAATAAATTCAACTGACAAGCCTTTTTCATACAGTAGTAGAACTTACTGGGCTTGCTCAGCATAAAATAATACAAACCAAATATTTCGGATAAAACATTAAATATTTCAACCCCAGCATTTTTATTCTGTCAGTGGGGGCAGCGAATAATTCACGGAAACTAACTGGATTTCAAGCCGCTCGTCGAGCATCAGAACTCCAGCAAGGTTTAATTCAAGTAAAATAATCGAAGCGTCCACATTCTAACGAGTGTTTGAATAAAGTAAACTTAAAATTAGGTTGTGGGACAAGAATAGCCCTCTAACAGATCACCCAAAAACAACTAAATCATACAAATACAACGAGTTAAGTGATTCAAAGGCCTAGGCAGTGCAAGGCCTGGTGGCGATTCTTAGTGGTTATTGCTAGCGGTTATCCAAAGACCCAACGACTTTTAAAGACTTAGGCGCTTTTCAAGGTTTAGTAGCTTGTCTCGCGAATATAGGACTTTGTTTCTCGGGGAATATGATTATCCTCTAGCCCCATGGTGATAGAGTCAGCGTTGTGGCGATATATTTGAATGCGGGCATTATATGCATGGCAAATCTGATCATGCTTATCTACCACCCTTATACAGGTTTTTCTACGCCCTGCAGCGGGGCTTTGTTCTCCGGTCAAATAACACCGTACCTTAGTAATCACGCCACCGGACATACGGATGCCCACCAAATCATTTAAATACTTAGCAGATCGTTCTATAAAACCGATAGTGTCTTTTTCTACCAAATAGGCGTCTTCATTACAGGAAGTGGGAAAACCGCAACGAAAATCGCCGAACACAATTTGCCCAGCTTTGGTTTGATCGAGCATACGAGCTAATTGGATCGTTACATTCCCAACAATGTAACTGTAGTAAGAAGGATTAATGCCTTCTGCCTGATGAAATTCATAGTGACTGCCAATGTGATAGGCCGCTTTAATTTTAGGGGTCACCTTGCCACTGGATTTTGATTGAGCGATTGCGTTATCCGCCAACACCAAATGCAGAAAATGAAACAAATTCACATTGGCAAAGATATCCAGGCTTCGATTCCAAACATAAAATCCATCCCCCGTGGTAGACCGAGCGAAGTGAATGTTGATCTTCCTGCTAAGTAACTTTTTATGGGCTGAATTTAGTGAATAAGCCAAGCTATTGAGTTGGCTCATCTGTTCAAACGGCTGCAACTTCCCAAACCCGGCAATATCAAATAACACCACCGCCCTACTTTCAACGTAATTGACACTGTAGCGACGTATTATTTGCTCGATGATCGATTTACTGAGCGGCGTGTAATGCAAAGGAGTAGGCAGCTTAATCTCGGTAGGATCAATATTCAGTAGACGACCATAGGAAGTTAGCTCTGATAAAGTCAGCTCCCGGTTACCACTGATTAGCTTAACAACAAGCTCATTCACTGGATGATCTGAGATGATCTCGCAATTGCTTCGAGCAGAGAAATTCCCAAGAAAATAATGGGGAACCATTAAAAGTTGAATTGCACTGGGCACACGGCACCAACTAAGGACAATATTTTGCCCTAAGCCCCACCGCCTATTCACACATTTTTCAAAAAACCGAATATTATCTTGCTGTGTTATAGAGAGTAGCTCTTCCCCTAAAGCTTCAGAATCAGAGCGTACTAACTTATCTATGATGGGGCTTTCGAAACTCACCAAATTCCCTTTATTATTTCGCGACCATTAAAAGGGGGCGATTATAGGGTATTAATCAAGCAATAAATACGCTATTGCCCCTGCCCCTATAAAATTTAGGCCATAAATAACAAAGAGATGCGGATTTTTTAGTAACCGAATGAAACTTGCTTTTTCATTCGGCATGCTTTTTTCTGAATCCGCGATAATTTGAGTCATGGGGACGTCCGCCCCCATTTTCGTTAGGGAGTAATTAAAGAGCCGCCATCCAGCGGTATGATATTGCCTGTCATATAACTTCCTGCCCGGGAAGCAAGATAGATACTTAATCCAGCAATATCTTCAGCCGTACCCACCCTTTTTAAGGGAACTTGATCAATGATGGCCTTTTTCATGTGCTCATTATCAAGCGCAAACGCCATCATTTGGCTTGGAAAGGGGCCCGGCGCGATGGCATTCACGGTAATATTCTGAGCCGCAAATTGATTCGCAAACACTTTGGTTAGGTGATGTATCGCCGCCTTACTCGCACCGTATGAATAGGCCATGGGAGTGGTTGAATCCGCAGCAATTGAGCCAATATTAATAATTCTGGCGGGATCTTCTGGGGAAGCAGCTTTAGTCAGTAACGGCAGTAATTCTCTAGTTAAGTTGAAGGGTGCTTTCAAATTCAACCCCAATACCTTGTCCCACGCTGAATCGGGAAACGATTCCAGTGGAGCACCCCACGTCACGCCAGAATTATTCACCAATATGTCTAACTTTTCTTCACGAGATTTCAGCTCTTCAGCCAGCGCTTTAATCCCTGCTTCTGTGGACAGATCCGCACCAATGCCAATACAGGTGCCATGCTCAGAAAGTGTTGCGGCAACCTCCTCACAAACTTCCTTTTTTCGCGAAGCGATATACACTTTTGCGCCTGCTTCAACAAACCCTTGCGCGATCATTAAACCAATACCCCGGCCACCTCCGGTTACCAGCGCGACCTTACCTTCAATACTAAATAAATCTTTCATTACTCCCCCTAGTGATTGATATCCGTTATTGGTATTCATTATTGGTATTCATTATTGGCATTAATGATAAACACGAGATCTAAGCCCAATGGACAAGCGCCAACAGACTCAAGGACAGCTCTAAAAATGAATTAGAAAATAGAAATACTCGTCAGATCAAAGCACCTAAAATAGTCTTGGAAAAAAAGATTTTTTACTGTACTCGAGTCCCACTTTTAAAGGTGCAAAATTCTGATTTACTCTTGAAATAACAGCGTCCACGACCATGGAATTGGTCGTCTCTAAAATTACCTATGTATCGCCCACCATATGCAGAAACATACTCTCCGTAGCCTTCCCTCTGATCACCGATGTAGCCACCAATATAATAATTGCCGTTCGCCCAAATATATTTACCCTTGCCCGACTTTCGGCCGTCACTCATTCCGCCTTCATACTGATCGCCGTTGGGCCAAAGTACTTTTCCTTCCCCAGTAAACGGCGCACCACTCATAAAGTCGCCTTCAACCCGGACCCCGTTCGCCAATAACGTGTGGCCGCTACCCACCGCGACTCCTTCAATAAACTGTCCGACTAATTGACTGCCGTTCAGATAAAAATACACGCCTTGCCCATGGGCTTGATTGTTTTCCACACTGCCCATGTAATACCCTTCATCAGGCACAGAAATCTTTCCCTGCCCAGAAGCCACCCCATTCTTAAAATCACCTTCAATGATTTTACCGTCAGGCCACTCCATTTTACCTTTTCCAGAGGCAACCCCGGCTAGGGAATACCCTTCGTAATGCCGCCCATCAACCCACTGAACAAAAACCTTCTTCCCAATCACTCCGGCGTCGTAATTACCCTTGTATTGGACTCCTTGTGCAGAGGTAGTGGTTCCCCATCCATGGCGCAATCCCTCTTTTACGCCACCGATATAACGATCGCCACTTTGCCAAGACAGTGTGCCAACCCCATTCGCGCCATTGTTCTTGAAAGCGCCGACGTATACTTTTCCGTCAGGCCAGCGCATTAAGCCACCTTTCTGGAACTTACCATTGATAAAGTCACCTTCAAATACCATACCGCTTGGCCAAGTATAGGTCCCCGACCCAGTGCGTTTATTGTGTTGAAATCTGCCTCGGTAGGCACTGCCATCGGTAAAATAAAATTCACCATCTCCGTGCGCTACGCCCTCATCAAACGAGCCCTCATAACGCTCCCCGGAAGACCAGCTGTAAACCCCTGAGCCCTGCTGTACGCCTTTAACAAAGTCTCCAACGTACTGACTTCCATCTGCCCAAGCTAGAACGCCTTGCCCGGTACGTTGATTGTCTGTGAATTGTCCATTATAGATTCGGCCATCAGGCCACTTATAAACGCCATGCCCAGAGCGTTGATCCAACTCCCAAGCGCCATCATACTCACTGCCATCTTTTTTAGTGTATTTGCCTTTTCCATGCCGATCTCGACGGCGCACATCGCCATCGTATCGATCCCCATTGGGCCAGACAAAGACACCTTGTCCTTCTGGCAATCCCGCCACCCATTGCCCTTCGTAGAGAGTGCCGTCTTTGTAATACATTTTGCCAAATCCATGAGGCTGACCATCCGTATTGGTCGCCCCCTCGTAGCGGCTATCAGCAAGGCAAAAAGTAGACATAAAATAGATAATAATCAGGATACTAGAAGGTATTCCTGAAATAAATTTGAAGATAGAACTAATGGCGTTAAAGAGAGTCACAAGGGCCACGTTGGTTATGGAGTTTTTATTCATTGGACTATTACAATAAACTGTATTACGAAAACTAATATTGTCTGCTACGAGGAATCATCGGTCATTTTAATTTTCGCTCATAATGTTCTGCGAAAATTGCTTCGTCAAGACAAAATTTGTAACTACGCGTCAAAAAAACGATAGATTACGAAACCAGGGGGTAAAACCAACGTAAATAGACTCAAATCCGGCCAGATTGCTTAGAAAGCCACCCTGTCTTCAAAATGAACCGCAGGGAAAGGATTAATCGATGGGAATGGGCGTTTTGTCTGCCCCCTGTCCTAAGAGTCAAATAGAAACACTACAGGGGTCAAAACAACCGCTTAAAAGGGTAGGAATGGAAGGAGGTAGAACAGCGCGGTCTCAGGGGTTCTTATGCCCCTCTCTTCGAAGCACCATGGGGGCCTGCTCCGCAATCAGCGACTCAAGATAAGAAACGTTCTTTTGCAACGCAACCATGTATAAATTAGGCCCGTCAAAATGGGATTCGGCATAACGATAGGCTGACTGAAATAAGGTTTTTAGGCGTTTATCCACAGTCCAATGGATAAACTCAGGGGTCTTTTCCAACAACTCAATTTCTGAGTGAAAAATAATTTGCTCTTCCCCCTGGTCATTGAGCACTTTGGTTAACCCTCCCTTTTCAAATTCAGGGAACAAATAATCCCGACACTTTTCAAGATAAATCCGATCAGCCATCTGAGCAATCACATCAGCAGAACCGATGATAAACCCAAGCTGCTGGTACAGTGGGTCCTCCATCCTCAGTGCCTCAACAGGTTTTTCATACCCGGTGTATTGAACTAATCGTTGAACCAGATCAGCTTCTTGGCGCATACCAAAGCTGGACAAATAACTCCGCAAAAACCATCCGCTCCGAGTGACGTGCACCTTAGTGTATTCAGCGCCATGCTGATGCAGATTATCGTCGATTTCGCGGATATAACCCACATCATGAAACAGTGCTGTAATCACGCCAACAATCGCCCTCAAAGGACCTAAGCGAGCCCCACCCCAATGGACTTTTTCGTAACCATCAATCAATCTCATGGTGGCGAGAGTCACATCTAACACATGCTGAATATTATGGTAATCCGTCTCACAGGCATGAAAGGCAGGATTGTCCCCCTTGTATATTGCCTCAAAATCGATAAAGGCCTGCTCAATCCTCAGGCTCGAATAATTGGGATAACAACTCTTAAAAAGATTGCAAACCTCTAAACTCACGCAACTTGTGCGGGTCACGTCGACACGATTGGAAACATCGTATTTTGAACGACGATATCCCCGGTCGATAGGATCGCTGAGGGTTTCCCCAAGAATATGTAAATGACTAGCACCCATAATTACCATTCTTAACTAAATAATTCTCAGTTCAAGAGGTTCACCAAAACAAACACAACCTCTATATTAGAAATTATATCCGTTCGCCCTGGCATTCAAGTTAAGGAACAGTCTATTGAATAAAAAAGTTCAAACATACAATCCAGTTCTCAATTTATTAGAACCGAATAAGGCTTTAAGTAAATTTTGTTAAGCCTGTAACCTAGTCAACCTCCAGAGTGAATGGAGTTCAAAAAAACAGCGGAAATAGCCCGCATTATACGGTTTCATAATAAGCGCGCGCTTTACTAAGGCGGATTTGTTGAGATTTATCACTGGCAAATAATATCCCACTATCACGTAACCAAAGCTTCTGCTCCGAAGTCGTCGCCGAGCGCCACAAACCCTTAGTCTTTTCAGTCAAATTTTGCAGCGATTGACGTAATCCATTGCCAGCTATAATTGTTTTTGCGTCRAGTGGATCACGTTCCGATAATGAAACAGTGAACTGCAGCAAACTAACAAGTTCATCAACATGACCTAAAGGCCAATCGTAATCGCGGGCAGTTCTCAGTAAATAAGCAATGACCGACGCAATAATAAAATACCCTTCTGATGCAGAAAAGGGTTTCGCATAATCTAAATAACAATCGCCCGTGTAAATATGACGTTCATCAACGATCACGTCCTTTAACAAGACAGAACCACGACTCACCTCGGGAATAAAAGGCATTTCAGGCATGTTCTCTATGGTCACCCCAGGCGCATTAGCCTCTACTCGAGCAATATGAATTAACGGAAGTCCCGAAGCTTGTTCTGCCGCTTTATAGGCAACCAATAAAAGCTCAGCCTGATCCCCGCAAGTAACAAACGTTTTTTTGCCATTGAGAATTACTGAGTTTTGCTGCGCGGTCCCCAACGTAGTAAACGCTGTTGGCTTAGCACCCCCTTTCTCGCTCACACAAAATGCCACCAGCCCTCGCTCAGGCAAATTAGTAAATCGGTTTCTTAACGCAGATTGGTAGCCCGCTAAAAAACCATAAGCCACCCGATCCGCGTAATACCCCCCCATGATCGCCTGAAAGATAGGGCGCTTCCACATCAACATTTTTGGCTCTGCGCAGTTCAACCAATGCTGAACCGAAGCCTGCTCAGCAACCTCCCTACGGTCGCTCTTGTACAATAATTCAAAAAAACCATCCCAAAATTGCTCCTCAATTCCGCGCTCAGCCATATCGCCCCCTCTATCTCAACTTGATTCACCCTGCGTTTTCGGTTCCAGGCAATAGGCCTATTTACCTAGCAGTATGCAGGCAACGAGAATTATGCAGGTCACAGAGTATTAAAATCTAACTCGGGGATAATCATACCCTCAAGTCCTATTTAGGTGTTAGTGCAAATAGGGTGAGTACAAATAGAAAGGTGAGAGTACAGATAGAAAGGTGCGAGCGAAACAGAATCACACTAGGCCCTCCTCCCCCTCTGAACCCAATAATCTAATGCTTAGTAGAATTAGAGGAAGGGCCCTTAGAATCAGAGAGGGCTGAAGAGAATACWGTGGTTGGAGCRGAATCTGTTTGATTCTTGCTTTCGGGGGCCTCCGCAGAATCGGCTTCGCCGTGCGCCAAATCAACAGGGTCACTTTTAACGCCCTCTTGCTGAACTTCCTCTGACGAGATACCTGAAGCCTCTTGCGTCTCCGCTACATCGTCATCGTCCTGCTGGGTAATTTGAGGCGCATTCTTCTTATCCAATTGCTCCGCCAATTTTAAATGGTTCTTTACCAATGAGGTTTCTTTTGCTTGCTCATTGAGCTCACAAATTTGTGTTTTTCGATCACTGATCTGCAACTCAAGATCAACGATTTCCTGGCTCAACTGATCCGATTTCTGTCGAATCTCCTGCTCCTTAAATTCAGCGTCTTGAATAATATCGGTGACGGTGACACTCATTGATTCAAGCGTTTTCTTAACAACGGTCACCACTACTTCTAACTCACCTTTCGGAAGCTCTCGCATGAGCTGGATAGCATGCTCAATGCCATATGAAAAGGTCGGAGGACGCGCCTTTTGATTCACAGCAGTATTCAGGTCGTGCCCAAAATCGATATTGCCTAAACTTAAGCCCTCAACAACCTCTTGGTCTGAAGCCTCCTCTTCCACGTCCTCATCGACTTCGAGGGCACGCTCTGACACCTCATCGCTTTCCGTTTTATCTCGGGAAAAAATCCCCATATACTCTCTCCTCGCTATAGATGCCGAGCACCAGCGCGATTAAGCGAACCTGAACTTTTTCATTAATTTGACATTTTCAAAGGTCATACCCTTTAATGATCTTAGTCTTTTAATGATCATAGTCTTTTAATGATCATAGTCTTTTAATATCATAGTCTTTGATTGTCGATTACGTGAAAGATTGACTACTATTTCTAAGCGCCCGGCTATTGCCTTCCCTTTAGGTCTACCAAGATTCCCCAACAGAAAGAATCCTCAGCAGAAAGGGCTCTCAACCAATAGGATGCTCCAATACCGCCTTCAAAATGTTACCATTCCTTGCATTAAAAACTTTGAACTGGAGTGTCTGTTGAGAACCCCATTAATCACTCGCAAAGGCTACGACAACCTTACCCAAGAACTTGACGATCTATGGCGCGTGGAGCGGCCTCAAGTCACCAAGAAGGTGAATTGGGCTGCGAGCCTGGGTGATCGGAGTGAAAATGCAGACTACCAATACAACAAGAAAAGATTGA
The DNA here is from genome assembly GCA_002401525.1 of Moraxellaceae bacterium. Taxonomy (GTDB): domain Bacteria; phylum Pseudomonadota; class Gammaproteobacteria; order Pseudomonadales; family UBA3067. The sequence goes on from NVTH01000004.1 coordinate 15,192, forward strand.
GAGAGATCGACTGGCGAGTTCGCTATCTTCGAAAGTGCCTGGAAAACCTCACGGTCGTCGAGTATCGCTCGGAACAAGAAGGTAAAGTATTTTTTGGAGCCTGGGTGGACGTAGAAAATGAAGCAGGCAAAAACCTTAAATTCAGAATTGTTGGCTATGACGAAATATTCAATCGAAAAGACTACATCTCTATCGATTCGCCCATGGCCAGGGCACTGTTAAAGAAACAGGTGGATGATGAATTGGTCGTTAAAACTGAAGCGGGCGAAGTAGTCTGGTGCATTAATTCGATACATTATGAGAAAGACTAGTGACTCACCCGCTTAGTTCCACTCACTTAGTTCCACTCACTTAGATCCATTCGCATAAATTCATTCACTTAGACCCATTCGCTCTATAAAACACACTTCATAACGCCTTCAAGCTCATAAAAACCCTTGCTCTAATGCTCAAACCAAACCAGCGAGTTGTGGTTCGTGAGATTTTATCCTAAACATAATCAAGGGCACTCCTAAACTTATCTAAACTGTACCTCTTATTCTTGGGAAATCTCTATCAAACTTAGATCGATATTATGTTAAGACTTGAATTTTCTAATCAAATAAAAGAGCCTGTTTGGCTTGTTTCTCCGAATCTAAAAATAGGCCGCTCAAAAACAAATGATATTATTCTAGACGAGGATGGGATTAGCGAATTCCATGCCCTTTTAACGGTCGAAAGCGGTCATGTCTACATCAAGGACACCGGTAGCGCAAAGGGAACCTACATCAACAACCAACGCATTACCAAAAAGATGGAGCTGCACGCCCACGATACCATTAGCATGTCGGACATAAACTTTGAAATCACCGAGCCAAGTTCAGACAGCGATCAAGAATACCAAGAACCCGTTTCAAAAAGTAAAGCAGATCACTGGTCGCTGCAAGCTCAAAAAGGAATCAATGCAAGCAACCCCGGCACGGCCAAACCGCAGCCATTGGAAGGCACCATGATTGTCGGCAGAGATAGCAAATGCGATATCATTATCGATTCAAAACATATCTCTCGAAAACATTGTAAATTACAAATCCAAGGCGGAGTAGTACGAATCACAGACCTTAATTCTGCTAATGGAACCTACCTCAATGGAAGAAAAATAACTGAAGGCTACGCTCGGGCCGGTGACGAACTTCGATTCCAAGAACAAATTTTCCTACTCAACGGCCCTTTTATCGACCAAGACAAAACCGTAATCATCAGCGCCGCAAATCTTCCTACCGCCTTAACGCCGAAAACCCGTCACGATTCAGCTCACTCCACTTCGGAATTTAAAGAAAAACCCTCTTTAACGAAAGGCACAACAGCCAATACTACGATTCGCCTAGCAAAGATTAAAGAAGCTCGCGATGCACTGCAGGGAACGTCAAGTAAACACCACGTTAAAATTTCGGCCCCCATTCTCATTGCGGTCATCGGAGGGTTAACGATACTCAGCGCATTGCTCTTTCTTTCGCTCTAATTTATCAATGAATCCTTAGAATTCCCACCCGGCTTCAAACACTAGCATTGCAGTGGATCGCGCACTTCAGCGCACCCTCGAAAACACGGTCTCATAGCGGGATAAGAACTCAATGTTTCGGAAAATTAAATCTAGCTTATTGCTCGGCAATGAGTTTTATTAATGTTTGCTTTTGATGGGCATTCAACATCTTTAATAACGGCATCATTTCCCCTAACAAATGATCCAGCTGTTGATAAACCGGACCACAGTCGCCTTGATCTAGAAGAGCCGCTGCATCTTGCAAGGATAAAGGTTTGACGGCATCCTTATTAGTTTCCTCTTTAGGCGTTTTCGAAACAGAACTAGATGGCTGGCCAAAATCTGGCAATGACTGGCAAGAAACAATTTTATTCCCACCGTCGTTGACCGCCTTCTTTAGCCCAGCAAGAGTTTCTTCCATCAACTCATCCGCTGTTTTTAATTCTTTCGCATGCGGCGTACTGATACATATACTGACGGTAATCGAAAACTTAGTGCCATTGTAACTAAATCTTGATCTAGCAATTTTATTTTGAAGTCGCTCGGCTAATCGATAAACCCCCATGCTCGAGGCCGTTGGCAAACTCACCACTAATTGAGAAACGCCTACGCGAGCAGCGGTATCCTCTTTTCGAATCTGAGCCCCAAGCATTTTCGCGACTTGCTTTACAATGCCCTCGGCAAGAGGTTTTCCGTTTTTAACAAATATATTTTTATAACGATCAACATCGATCGCTATAATTGAAAGAGGTAATCGATGGCGACTAGTAAAAGACCGATCTTGCTTTAACTTCTCAACCAATAAGGCTTTATTGCCCAACTTTGTTAACGCATCAACCGTAGAATTTTCTTTGATGTGTTGGTATTCTTTTCTCAGCTGATCATTTTTATGAACCGCCACGCTATTGGCTCTTGCTCGAGCCAGCAAATTGACTGTATCAAAAGGCTTGGTAATAAAATCTGTAGCGCCTAGATCAAGTACTTTTTTGCGAGTTTCCTCCCCTTCCCCACCAGTGACTATAATCACTGGCAACTCATTAATTCGCTCAAACTCCGAATGGCGAATTCTCTCGAGTAATCCGTAACCATCCAATTGGGGCATAAATAGGTCTAAAAATACTACTTGGATTTTTTCGTCAACTGCGATTTTCTCCCAGCCTTCCTCACCATCGCTGGCCAGCACGACATCAAATTCTTTTCCAAGAATTTTTTCGCCAGCTTTTCGCAACACTTTAGAGTCATCAACCACGAGAACTCGGGGTTTAAACGCGGGGATTTCTGTAGCGTTTTCACTACTATTGGGTTTTATTTTGCTCGACACCTTCGCCATCCAAATACAACGAGGAGCTTAAATCGCATCACATTTCGGCCCAGAACCACCTCACTACTTATTCAGCAGACGTAGTAGATCCGAACTCAATTAGTAATACAACTTTAGACTCTGTTCGCAGAAAAATAGTTCTTAACGCAACTAATTTCAGTGATCAATTAGAATAATGAGTATTTGAATGTAGACTATTTGCCCCCACTTGATCCGTGATCAAGTTCATAACCCCAACGCTATGATCCAAATTTAATGCGCACATTCATCATTATAGAGCTGCTCCAATATATCATCGCGAATTTCACTGTAATCCTCCTCCGATATCGCCATGCATTTTAGAATAAGCGGCCCCATCTCAGCCTATTCATCAGAGAACTCAGCACGCAGTGATTTTCTAAACATTGCGCTGACCTGTTCTGCCATTTTCAAAATCGCTAATAACGGCAGCATTTCATAATTTTCTACATCCCCATGCTCAATGTTTTCGGAATCATTGATAAATAGTTCATGGTAACGATGATGATTTAATACAGCCAACGCAAGATGATCAGGCAAAAACCATTTTTTCGACAATTCGTAACCCACTTCGGCATGGTTAGTGCCATAGCGACGATCCTCAATTCGAGTACGAGGCTTAACGTTACTTAAATTCGAGAGTCTCAATACTTCCTTATAATCCTTAAATGATTGCATCATCAAAGGAATCCCGCAATCGTGAAACAATCCTAAGGTATAGGCATCATCCGTTCCTATTGCAGATAACTTCGGCGCGAGCATGCCACAGATATTGGCCACTTCCGCTGCCGTATCCCAAAAACGGCCAAGCTCAAGATCATTGGACACCGAACTTCTTAATGAAACAACTCGCACTACAGAAGATACTTTTTGTAATCCAAGTAAAGCCATCGCCTGCTGAATCGAGGAGATTCTATTCCTGAGCCCAAAAAATGGAGAATTAACCACCTGAAGAATGGCTGCTGAAAGTGAAACATCAGAACTGAGCGCTTTCGAAATTCGGTTAAAATCAGGATCTTCCTTATTTGCCTCCTCCATAACGGTGATCAACACTTCTGGGCGAGGAGGGATTTTTACGCGTTCCGCTAGCTCTTTTCCTCTATTAGGCGAAGGGGCATTCATAAGTCTTGGGGATTCTCCAATTCGGCAACAAAAATACGGAGCGGGGTCGGGCGCCTATTTAATTTGCGCTATTTTATAACTATAGCCCAATAACTGAAGCACAATAATTGAAGCAGAATTAAGAACCGCGAGGAGCAGCGGGCCTCCCTCAGAGTCACCCCCTAGCCTCGCCTAATCGCTCCGCCGAAGACATTTCGCTGGCAAGTCATCTAAAACGTTAATGGCTTATAACGTTAAGCAATTAGTTTTTGTAATTCAGATGAAATTAATAACCTCYKCAAATCCTCAAAACCACCGACTAATTGTTTATTCACAAAAATCATAGGGAAAGTCGGCCACCCACTCCACATTTTTAATGCATTTCTTTTGCGCCACTGACTCACGTAACTACCGTATTCCAAGTATTCAAATTCAATGCCATTATCCACTAGTAATTTTCGAGCCTTTTTAACATACGGATTACCCGCCATCCCCACCACCACGACTCCTTGCACCTCTTGGGCAAGAATCACTTCATCAATCACCTCTCGATAATTAGCACTAATTTTTTCCTTAATAAACGGGTGTATATCCTTCTCGTCAAGTATGAGTCTTAGCATCGTTGATTCCTCTTGGCTCGGCGTTGATTAACAGAAATATTAAAATAATGGCCCTGTGGTGTTGATTTCATTGGATTCTACAAAGCATTTAACACTTTTACAAAATCTATTCTATCTTAATAAGAACTCTAATTTGCTCACTTATAGAGTTAAAAACAGCGAACAGTATCGGAGTTCTATTTCTAAATTAGGTTTATTATGAGCGCTAACATAATCTGAACGACCCCAACAATATTGGAGGTACCCAACAATGGGCTTATTTACCAAAGACAAAAACCAAAACGGCCCTAGTAGTATTGACGCGGGTAACATTGATTTCGGCAGTACTTCAGGCTCTTACGGAATGAGTGCTTCCGAAGAAAACACCGGCATTGAACTCAGCCCGATTAACACTAGCTCCGCCAATAACCAATCACTTAAATTGAGTTACGGTATTGAAGATACCATTCAACTAATGCGAACAATGCCAGATCATAACGATGACATTGTGATGGTGGTAATTCAGAAAACGCTTGAGTCCGTCAACGTCCGTGTAAAAGATATCATTCAAGACGCTGAATCAAAAGAAGGCAGAATAGAATCGAGGGTTGAAACGTTAATTAAGGAAATCAATGACCTAAGCAACAAGATCAGCGACCGAGAAACTGAAATCACCACCCTGCGCGCAGACTTATCTGAAACCAAATCGGTTAGAGAAAGCCTTGAATCAGTAGAACCCCAGTTCGAACCAGAACCACAACAAGAAACAGAATCACCACTAGAGATGATCGCTGAAGGTAGTTTGCCCCCCGCCAACGATGATATTACTGACCCACTTTCGCAACCAGAAAGTCCCAAATCCCAAGATGAAAGCAGTGCAATTCCTGCCTAAACGCCAACCAACATCCGAACTTCAAAACCCACTAGCGCAKAGTCCCCTTCACTTTTATATCGGCCCCCTAACTTTTAGATCAACAAAGGTTAGGGGACTACAAACACTTGCTATCAACTAGRGCTCTAACTTCCTGTCGCTTCGTTAACGACCTTGCCTAGCATAATTTCTATGTGAGCTTGCAAGCCTTCTTTCGCGTCTTGCTTTGAATCAAACGGGCCTAATTCATCCCCTTCTCGCGTTTTAGCGTACCAAGCGCCCATCTCACTGTAATAACGATCCGTCCTATAATACGTCGTTGAGCCCTCATCACCGGTTCTAGTTTTTCTTTTCATGTCCCGCCACCTGTATTGATCTATTTATAATTACTTGAGGTCGCCCTATCGCGCAGCTAGTTCTTTAACAGGAAAACCCTTATTCAATGATGAATAATCTATCCTCATTTGAGCTAATTTCCGTGATCCATTGCAAATCTGCGGCACTTCTAGCAAAAAACCGAATAGACGGTCTAGATTGCAGGATAAACGCAAATTTTCGACCGAATTGAACGTTAATCTAAGATCTGAAATGGGCTTGTGGACTGGAGAAATATGCGGGAGGCAGGGAGGGGACGGGAGAAGAGCAGGCCTCTAACCGTAACGTCAGAATACCAGCCTTTATCAAATAAAATAAACAGTTAGAACAGACCAATCACGGAGGAGAAAGCCAAGCCTCTCCTCCGTGACCAGCGTAAATCAGGGGAATATCGAGCGTAGCGCCACCGCCCCCAAATTAACGAGCGATAACTACCGGCCTGACGCGCCTGACATATCGCAAATTGCATCGATATTTTCTGCGATATCTTCAACAGTCGCGCCAGCACCAATGGTAACGCCTTGGTTCTCAATGATTTGAGCCCGGAAATAACGTCCACCAGCGGCTTGTAATATGTTGCCATTGGGTGCATCTTCAGAACACAAGAAAACCACTGCCGGAGTCACAAGCTCAGGACCCAGTTGGTCAAGCATGGCTTTAGGCATCAGGTTTTCCGTCATGCGAGTCGCCGCTACAGGCGCAATCGCATTGGTTTTAATGTTGTTCTTCTGACCTTCGATTTTTAAGGTATTCATTAACCCAATCAGGCCTAACTTAGCGGCACCGTAGTTAGTTTGGCCAAAGTTGCCGAACAGTCCAGAGGTAGAGGTTGTCATTACAATTCGGCCATAATTCTGCTCACGCATAATGGGCCATGCGGCTTTAGTGACATTCACACTGCCCATTAAATGTACATCCAATACCAATTGAAAATCATCCAATTCCATTTTGGCAAAACTCTTATCTCTTAGGATGCCAGCATTGTTGACCACAATGTCCACTCGGCCCCAGGCATTCATCGCATCATCAATCAAACTTTGCGCACCCGCACGATCGGAAACAGACCCACCATTTGCAATCGCTTCACCACCAGCCGCTTTAATTTCTTCAACCACTTGGAGAGCGGCTTCACTAGACCCACCAGAACCGTTAACAGAACCGCCCAGGTCATTCACCACTACTTTAGCGCCACGCTTAGCAAGCTCGATGGCATGCTGCCTACCCAACCCGCCGCCTGCACCTGTGATTACAGCGACTTTACCTTCAAAACTAATGGACATATAGATACTCCTCAAGTGACAAAAACAGGCTTTATAGGCCATACTTCGGGCGCGAAGCCTATCATATCTATCATTTGATGAACAAATTAAGCAGGATTCCTAGCGTTGAGGCATCGAGACCAGTCGGTCATAGCCTTGATGGATTGGATTGGATTGGATTGGATTGGATTGGATTGGATTTCGTTTCGTTTCGTTTAAAGCCTTGAGGTCAATGCGATTCAACCTTCGCCTCCTAAGCAACAAAATTTCATAGCCAGGACGCTTTACTGAAACCGCTTTAAAAACTAACAGTCCCCTTTAATGTACCGTTAGAAACTTTAGAGACGTTGAATAATGATCGCAATTTGGAATCAGTTAATCTTCGCTAAACGCCCTCTAACAAAATACCTGTGTCACTCTTATTAACGAACTACTTACAAAGTTTCTCTACCGATAGTTTCGCTTGGCACTAAAACCTGAGAAGCATTGCAGCTATTTATTTCAACGGCCCAAGAAATTAGTTTCAGTGATCCAAATCAATCATCAAGCTAATACTTATGCCTGTAAATAGGCAGTCAAAACTGCATGCTATTACACAACTTTATTACAAACCATTCATTGCACCAATAAAAGTACACATTCTTAATATCAAATTGGAATCATTGTTACCGTTTGTTTGATTGCAAGCCTTTAGGCTTGCGTCACTGGCCTTTTACAACCTACAATCTGCCTCGCCTATAACCATAACTGACCAAACACATACAATGAATTTAACAAAAATAGACCTCAACCTTTTTCACATCTTTGATATTATTTACACGGAACAAAACCTTACTCGCGCGGGGCAAATTCTGGGGATTACCCAACCTGCAGTCAGTAATGCTTTGGCTCGTTTAAGAGAAGCGTTTAACGACGTCCTTTTTACTCGAACCGCCCAAGGCATGATGCCCACGCCGGTTGCTCAAAATGTCATTCCTTCGGTAAGATCAGCTCTTTTGCTACTAAGGAATAGCGTCCAAGAAGGGCATTGTTTCGACCCGCTGACCTCCAGCAAGCGATACAAAATATCGATTCCGGACATTGAAGAGTGCACTATATTGCCTTTATTAATGCCGCTGCTTGACCAACATGCGCCGAATACCAGCCTGAAAACATCTCACCATCGACAGGTGGAGCTCATTAATGATTTAACCACTGGCGCGCTGGACTTTGCGATAGACGGCCCCTGTACAGTTCCTCCKAATGTACGGCAGCTAAAAACGAGAGAAGAAGACCGTGTTTGTGTGGCCCGCATGGAGCATTCATCAATCCAAGGCAGCCTTTCGTTAAAGCAATACGCTGATGCTCAACACGTTACCATTGGCGACAGCAGCAATTCCACCTCATTTCTCGATATTGAACTGGCCCGATTAGGAATAAARCGCGATATAGTGATCGAGACTCACACGCACTTTTCGGCGCCTCCACTGATTTTAATAACCGACTACCTGCTCWCCGTGCCTCGCAGCTTGGGCCTGTCATTTCAATTTCATTTGGGCATGCAAGTATTTGACTTACCAATAGAGATCCCACCAATACAATCCTTTCTTTATTGGCACGAAAACGCAGAAAATGACCCTGCTAATAAATGGATGAGAGAGATCATAATCTCAATAATGAAAGACGGTGGTGTCAACAGTGAAGAAATCCAACGCCTTACGGAAGTCAAAACAAACGAAGCTCTAGAACCTAGCTTTTAGAATATAACTTTAAAAAACCAACGTTAAAATATAGCTATAAAATATAGTCCCCCCACCGAATGAAGCTATCGGGTCGGCCACCCCTTTAGAACTCCAATCACGTATCCAAGACTCCACGTTCCCGATGACCTCGCTGCACAGCTGCCTCAATCTAAAATATTACTTCTGTTTACGATAAGCCTTATTAATAATGATCGGCTCCTTGGGAAGATTATTATGCATCCCGCTTCGCTTTGTCGCTACCGATTCAATCAGATCAAGTACCTTCATTCCTTGGGACACCTTACCGAATACCGCGTAACCAAAGCTTCCTGGGCGATGGTCTAACGAGCCGTTGTCGACGGTATTAATGAAAAACTGTGAAGTCGCACTGTTTAGCTGTGATGTTCGAGCCATAGCAACGGATCCACGCACATTTTTCAAACCATTATCAGCTTCATTATTAATCGGGGCATGATTCACCTTTTTCGTCATAGACTCATCAAAACCTCCGCCCTGCACCATAAAACGCGGTATCACCCGGTGAAAGATAACGCCTTCGTAAAATCCCTCATCGACATACTTTAAAAAATTTTCAGTCGAAACCGGCGCAAGCTTTTCATCTAAGGTTAATTCAATATTTCCTAAGCTAGTCTCCAATACCACCACAGGAGAAGCCCATAAAAGCCCATTAATTCCCGCCAGTAGAAGTACTAATACACTGCTCTTCAACATGCCTTTTAACATAATCCCCCCAAGAAAAACGATTGAAACAAGTGCGGCATAATAGCATATCCAATCCCGCAGTCGATTCATCTATAAAATGATTATTATTAATAACGTATAGAAGACTGCGGTTTATATTGTTCGAGACAACTATTACTGAGTTGTACGTTTTAAAACTGCGTATGTTGGAACTAAACAGGTTGAACTATGCATGTGGAACTATGCATGTGGAACTATGCATGCTAGAACGATTCAGGTTGGAACGATGCATACCCAAACCAATCAATTTCTAAAATTATCGCCAATCAAATAAACACTGTGCAATAATTCCAGGTGCCTCGACACAACGGCAACAATAAATACCTATCGAGAATCTCAGCAACGTTGAGCCTTATCCTATTTATAGACTTCTCATAAACACMACCCGAGTAGAGACTTTAATCTATGTTCGATTTAAATSGAAAAGTAGCTTTAATCACTGGYTCTAGCCGTGGAATTGGTAAATCAAWCGCCGAAGCYATGTCAGCAGCGGGCGCTAATGTCGTCGTTTCAAGCCGCAACATAGAAGACTGCAACCAAGTCGCGAATGACATCAACCAATCAAACAAGCCTCAGCAAGGCAGCGCTTTCGCTATTGCTTGTAATATTTCGCATCGAGAACAACTTGAAAACCTAGTCACTCAGACCAAAGAGCAGTTCGAAAAAATCGACATACTGGTGCTTAACGCTGCGGTAAACCCACATTTTGGCCCACTATCCACTATTCCAGACAAAGCATTCGATAAAATAATCGATACCAACGTTAAATCCAATCACTGGTTATGCCAGCTTGTGCTGCCTGAAATGGCCGAACGTCAACAAGGTTCAGTGATTATAGTGTCGTCCGTCGCCGCATTTTCGGGAAATCCAGTACTTGGGGCTTATGGAATATCCAAAGCCGCGGATCTCGCAATGATTCGTAACTTAGCAGTGGAATACGGCGGACGAAATATTCGCGCCAATGCCATTGCACCGGGGTTAATCAAAACTGACTTTTCGCGTATGCTTTGGGAAAGTCCTGCACTCCTTAAAGAATCAACCCTTCGTACTCCGTTACAGCGTATCGGTGACCCGGAGGACATTGCGGGCGCAGCGGTATTTCTAGCCTCAAACGCGGCTAAATTTATCACCGGCCAAACCATCACCATCGATGGCGGAGCCTCGATAAGCTAACCACTCCAATTCATAACCTGAGTTCACAATTTTAACGAGCGACATTAAACAACAATTTTAACTAACCCCCCTTAACTAACCCTACTAAAAAGGCTAAGCCATCCACTAAGGACCCAATAGAATCGGGCCAAACACCCCGAAAGAAAACAATAATAATTTAAATTTATAATCAGTCGCAGCACCAATATCCCTAAGGAGATAACAATGACAGCCGTAGAACCTAAACCTGCTTCCACTTTACTGACCTTAAGAGAGGTCACCACCGATCAGGGAAACCAGCTTCAAGTATTTATGATCGTGCGTCATAAAAAAATAGATTTTGCGTCTGGCGCCCTGGTTTTCCCTGGCGGTAAGGTCGCCGAGTACGATTACGGAGATATCCGAAAGCATTGCATTCAAGCGGATGATTTTGATGATATTGAACTCGCGCTAAGAATCGCTGCAATCCGAGAGACCTTCGAAGAAAGCGGCTTACTCTTCGCCCGCAATGCCAATGAAGATCATTATATAGAAGACAACGAGCAGGCACATTTACGCCAATACAGAGACGCAATTAATGCCAAAGAGATTACTTTTGCAGAATTCATTCAGAAAGAAAACCTTCAATTGGCAGTCAACACGTTAATTCCATTTGCCCATTGGGTGACGCCTGAAATGGTGCCTAAACGCTTTGACACCCATTTCTATATTACGCCAGCCCCCGCGTCGCAAGTTGCCTCACCGGATGGCAACGAGTCAGTCGACGCCCTTTGGATAGAAGCCAACGATGCGGTTCAGCAAGGGGAAGAAGGCAAACTTACTGTTATATTCCCAACACGCATGAATTTACAAAAATTAGGCAATCACGCCACGATTAAAGACGCCATTGAAAGTGCCAAGCGCGGCCCAATCGTGACGGTTGAACCTTGGACAGAGGTAATCGATGGCAAAACGTATATGTGTATTCCGAAAGATGCGGGTTACGCAGAAAACCAGATTCCAATTGAAGCAATTATGCAGCGTTAAATTTACGCTTTCTTTTTTTCAATGCATAAGATAAAACGTTTATAAACTGGGGCTCTGCTCTTTGAAATACAAGAGCAGTTCAACCCAGCAATCCTGGCGTCACAAAATCACAGACAGCCTATTCTTCTGCCTCGCTAGCATCGACTAAAACTCTTTAAGTAAGGTCTCGATAATTAGTCGATTACGTTCACTCAATTGGGAAAATTTAAACCCGGCCGAAAAATCATTGGAATACCGCGCTTGCTGGCTCCACATGCATTTTGCGGTGAAACTGATGGTGTTTACACCATCAATAGGGGCCGGTAATACCATACTTAATTCATAATCCACCCCGGGTTCAGACTGGTCTTTACTTTTCAGTTTAAGTCCGCCCACGGTGAGATTATCCAAGCTGCCTAAATTAGCACCCGTACCTGGATCAAACACTCGCAAAGCAACAGAAATTCGTTTACGAATATAACGTCGATTCGATTTTGCCTGAGACACTTCCCTTGAAGCTTCATGCAATATCGCGTCCTGAACCACTAAAACTACGCCTCGAAAAGGGTGATCTGCGGAATTTATTGCAGTCGCCGTATAAGAAACCGGCACAAATCGCTCCCCCATCGAGCAATACAAATCGCCAAAATCATGGTAACGATTGCCTTCCGAGCACTCCCTGTATATTGCCGTCTCCCGCCAATTTAGCCGTTCCTCTTTCGATTTGGAGGGAAAAAATAAATCTTCAAAATGTTTGCCTTCCAAAGAGAAGCCGTCTCCAGCAAGAAAACTATCCGCAACGGGATTCGAAAAAGTAACTCGGCCCTCTTCATCAAAACCAATAATCCCTTCACCAATGGCATTTAGCAAACTGGTATTTTTTTGCTGCAATCGTTTGATGTCCTGCAGCGATTGCCCTAACTCTTTTTTTTGTTTATCCAGCAACAAGAAGAAATCCACTTTGCTTTTTAAAATGGGTTCTTCCAATGGTTTAAAGAGATAATCAACCGCACCACTTTCGTAACCTTTAAATACGTATTGCTGTTCTTTATTGATCGCGGTAAGAAAAATAATAGGCACTGATTGCGTCTTACAATTGCTACGCATCAGTTCGGCCACTTCAAAACCATCCATCACAGGCATCTGAACATCAAGCAGAACCAGCGACACCTCTTCTTTCAAAAGCACGCCCAACGCTTTATTACCACTGGTCGCCTTAATCAAATTTCTACCTGGCGCTTCAAGAATCGCCTCCAGCGCAACCAAATTTTCAGAACGGTCATCGACCATTAAAATATTTTGTTCCAACATTACCTAGCTCCCAGATACCAGCTCTACCAAAAGCGGTGCAATTTCGTCTAAAGATACAATGTGGTCAACAGTCGTTGCTTTAACTGCCGCTAATGGCATGCAATCCATTCGCGCAGTACTAGGCTCTTGAACGATAGTGGTTCCACCGAATTTTGTAATCATTTTCAATCCCGCCGCGCCATCATCATTGGCTCCAGTGAGTACAACCCCGATCAAACTCGCTCCGTAGACATCAACCGCCGACATAAAAGTCAAATCAATTGAAGGTCGGGAATAATTATGAGGCGCCTCATTGGACAACGATAACGACTTATCTAACTCTACCAATAAATGGTAATTTGCAGGGGCGACATACACCACCCCATTCTCCAACGGCTCTTTCTCCTCGACTTCCTTAACGTACATTTGAGCCCTTTTCCTAAGAATCAACGATAAGATATCGTCCGAATTAGGATGCTGATGCTGCACCACAATGACAGGTAATGGAAAGTCTGGAGGAAGGCCTTTCAGCACAATACTCAATGCTTCGACTCCTCCCCAAGAAGTTCCTACCACCACCGCTCTTGCTTCTGCATTTTCCGTGCACATACGCTTGATCCCAAGACACATCCATTAGCTACCCCACCCTCAACACCCTTACACACTCGTCATGTTCTTAAGGGCTTCCATATTTCCAATATCAGTTTGCTTCAGCATTTCCACAAACTCTCTTTCGGAACGTCTACTGGCTTCCAGTTTGGCTTCCAGTTCTCGTTTACTGCGGTCCAGGTCCAAGAAAAAATCAACTTTACTTCGCAGCACCAAAGGCTCAATGGGCTTGAACAAATAATCCACAGCGCCACACTCATAACCTTTAAATACATACTTATCTTCTTTACTAATGGCCGTTACAAATATAATGGGGATCTTTTGAATTTTTTTATTGCTTCGCATTAATTCAGCAACTTCAAACCCATCCATTCGAGGCATCTGCACGTCTAACAATATCAGCGCAAATGAATGTTTTAGCATCAACATAAGCGCCTCATTTCCCGAATACGCCTTAATTAAATTTCGATCAGGAGAATCCAATAAAGCATCAAGAGCTACTAGATTCTCAGGCCGATCATCAACCATTAAAATATTTTGTTCTATCATGGTATTTTCCATAAAATCCATCCTGCTAATGCGCAGGCAATCCTAAACTGCCAATTTTATTATCCGCAAATTCAATCCCGAACTTAGGACAAAAAACCTTATCTAAAACCATTTTTCCAACGCTTAGAAATCACTCTCGAAATCTTTACATCGAATTAATATTCCCCACCGCGATTAAACCCTTCAATCATTAGGCTTTACTTACCTCTGATTTTTTATATATTTTCTGCTTTTCATTCACTGGCAAAAACTTTTTCCCGCATTCTATAAAACGTAAACTTTCTTTCGACCCCAAGCAAAGGGTCCCCCCCAAGTCCAAACTATCATAGAATAATCGGACCACTCTATCCTGCAAGCTTCTATCAAAATAGATCATTACATTTCTGCAAAGRATCACTTGAATCTCTCCAAACACTTGATCGGTCACCAAGTCATGATCTGCAAATACAATATTTCGTTTCAGGGACTGATCAATGATCGCGCCCTCATACCGAGCCGTGTAATAATCACTCAGCGAACCTGTCCCACCSGCTTTAATATAATTATCCGAATACTGCTTAAATGCACGAATGGGRAAAATCCCTTTCTTGGCTTTTGCCAGCACATTTTTGTCGATGTCCGTTGCGTAGATTTGCGCTCGATCAAACAAGCCTTCCTCACGCAACATAATACACATGGAATATATTTCTTCGCCGGTAGAACACCCCGCATGCCAAATCTTGATGGACGGATAAGTTTTGAGCTGAGGAATCACTTGTTTTCTAAACGCCAAATAGAATTCTGGATCCCTAAACATTTCGGTGACGTTGATGGTCAGATTTTCTAACAATTCCACGAACATGGCTTTGTCATACAAGATGTTATACTGCAGCTCGGATATATTTTCTAATCCACACGATTCGATTTGATTATAGATGCGGCGTTTTAGCGAAGCCCGACTGTATTTTCTAAAATCGTAACCATATTTTCGGTAGATGGCCTCTAACAACAAATCGATTTCGATTTCATCGCTTCGATAGGGGTCATCTATTGTAACGGGCTCTACTTTTTGATACGCCATATTATTGCTGTAACCACACTCTCATTAGAGATAATAATTTATCGGTATCCAAAGGTTTGGAGATGTAATCGTTTGCTCCCGCATCGATACATTTCTTTTTATCCCCCTTCATGGCCTTGGCTGTGAGTGCAATAATCGGCAACTCACTAAAGCATTCTTGCTTTCGAATTTCCGCCATTGCTTCGTACCCATCCATCTCAGGCATCATGATATCCATCAGTATTAGGTCTTTATCTGGATTTTCCTTAAGCACATCAAGACTCTCTCTGCCATTCGAGGCCACTGATATCTCGAACCCTTTATCTTCAAGTATCGCGGTCAACGAATAAATATTACGCATGTCATCATCCACCAGAAGCAACTTCTTACCTTCAAACACATCTTCCCGCCGATCGATTTTATCTTGTATTTTGGTCTGCCCATCAGGCAATTTATTTCCTAGCCAATGAAGAAACAATGACACTTCATTGAGCAATCGTTCAGAGGATTGATCCGTTTTAAGAATGATTCGATCTGCGTATTTTCTAAGTTTGGTTTCTTCCTCCCGCATCAAATCTTTCGCGGTGTAAATCACCACCGGCACTTTGGGAATGTCGTCTTTTTGGTTGAGCGTTTCTAACAATTGGAAGCCAGTCGTATCGGGCAAATTCAAATCCAAAATCATACAATCAAAGGGTCGAGTTTTAAGAAACTCCAAGGCTTCCTCCCCAGTGACCGCCGAAGTGACTTCAATACCTTGCTCTTCAAATAGACAGGCAATGGCTTCATGAGCCACCTTATTATCCTCTACCACCAAGAGTCGCCTTACATCCCCTGCAATAGCGTCTTCTATCTTGTCAAATACAGTCACCACCTGATCTTTATTAACCGGTTTGGTTAAATGATCAAGAGCGCCCATCTTCATGGCCTTACTTTTCTCGTCTGTACCGGATAGGAAGTGCACTGGAATATCCTTGGTGAGTTCATTCTCTTGCAATTTCTCCATTACCGACCAGCCGTCCATACCGGGCAGACCTACATCCAAAATAATGGCGCCAGGATGATTTTTTTGCGCATACGCTAAGCCGCTTTCACCATCGAGAGCCACACAGGCATCCAGACCGTGCTCCTCCGCCATTTGTTTCAGTAAGTGAGCGAAGTCTTCGTCATCCTCAATAATGAGCACCGAATGATCTCGAGACTCTCGAGTATTATCCGCAACAACCGTTTCCTCCTTTATGGTTCGCATGACTGGAGTATCTAGGTCGACACGCCCGTCGGACTGAATCATTTCCGCCTTTTCGTCCACTACAAACTCAGGAATAAACAAAGTGAACTCGCTGCCTTCATCTTCAACGGCTTTGGTCAGTCTTAAATCGCCGTGCAGCATTTTGCTTAATTCACGAGAAATGGTAAGCCCTAGCCCGGTACCGCCGTATTTTCGCGACGTGGTGCCATCTGCCTGCTGAAACGCTTCAAAAATTATTTGTTGTTTTTCATCGGGGATCCCTACACCTGTATCTCGAACTGATAATGCGATGCCGTTGTCATGATTAAAAGACAGACCATCCAAGTTAAACTCTTTCCGAGGGCGTCCCACATGCAAATAAACCCCACCGCTTGAAGTGAACTTAAAGGCGTTCGATAAGAGATTTTTCAACACTTGCTCTAAACGCTGCCTATCCGTTCGAATCGATGCGGGCAAGCCTTCCTCAATAATCACGCCAAAATCTAAACTTCTCTCTTTGGCCACGTGTTCGAAGTTAAGCTGAATATTACGTTGGATAATTTTGGTATCGAGATCTTCTAATACTAACTGCAATTTGCCTTCTTCCACCTTTGACAGATCGAGAATATCGTTAATCAATGACAGTAGATCTGAACCGGCCGAATTAATCACCTCGGCATGCTCCACTTGTTTTTCTGACAGGTTATCCGCTCTATTCTCAGCAAGATTGTTGGACAAAATCAGAATACTATTGAGTGGCGTTCGCAATTCATGAGACATCGTGGAAAGGAATTCCGATTTGTATTTTGAACTGACTTCCAATGCATCTGACTTTTCCTCCAATACATGCTGGGCTTTTTCAAGCGCAGTATTCTTATCCTCCATTTCTGATTTTTGTTTTTCCAACAGTTTGGCTTGTTCTGCTAGCTCTTCGTTGGTGACACGAAGTTCTTCTTGCTGCGCCTGTAAATTTTCTTCTGAAGCTCGCAGTGCCTGAGCTTGCTCTTCTAGCTCTTCATTGGTAGCACGCAATTCCTCTTGCTGAGTTTGAAGTTGTTTCTCTGAATCCATCAGGGCCCGAGTTTGACTCTCAAGCCCTTCATTGGCCGATTTCAGCTCATCCTGTTGGGATTGTAAATTCGCTTCAGACACAGAAAGCGCTTCCGCCTGTTCCTGAGAATGCTGCAACATGCCGGCTAATTGAACTCTTGATTGAGCAGAATTTAGTGCGACCGCGATTGAATCAAGGCATTTTTCTAAGAAATCCATGTTGTCCTTGGAAATCTCATAGATTGACCCAAGTTCAATCACAGCCATTAAATTCTCTTCATGAACCACTGGACTCACTAAAATATTTTTTGGAATACTGCCGCCCAACGCAGAACTCACCTCAACATAATCATCAGGCAAATGGGAGATACAAATTTGTTTTCGCTCTAACGCCGCTTGACCAACAATAGACTCCCCCAACTTATAGACATTATTGTTGCCTTTACGTTTGTTGTAGGCATAACTGCTCATTAACTTGAGTTCTTCGGTATTTTCATCGTACTGATAAAGCGCCCCTAACTGGCAATCTAGAGCCGGGGTCAAAAAATCCAATACATTGCGGCAAAGAACTTCGGTTCCGACGTCCCCTCTTAGCCTTTCGTTCAATTCAGCAAACTGGGTTTGCATGCGCTCTTTACGATGATCTTCTTCAGTTCGTGATTTTAATCGATCCCTCATTTTCTTGATGGCTTGGAGAAGATGTCCAGTTTCATCAGTGGTGTCGATTGATATTTGGGTATCCCATTCCCCTTCGGAGATTCGATCCGCAACATCCACCGCATGATTAAGCCCGCGTGTAATTAGAGTGGTTAACCAGTAACTGAATAAGGCAAGAACGACAATGAGTCCGGTCCCGGCTGCCGCACCAATTTTCCAGCTTCGCTCACCCATTTTTTGAGTTGCCGTCAGTTTTTCAGCAAATGTCACCGTTTGATTTTCACGAAAATCGCTAATTTTAGTTTCAAAATCAATAAAAGAAGTATTGATTCTCGGCACCAAGGTAACCATTTCATCTTGAGACAAAGTGCCATCCATTAATCCTTTTGCGACGGTCATGGAGGTGTCAAAATAGAGCGAAAAACTTGTTTCCAACTGTTCTGATTCTTCTCTCAACTCGGGAGAGAACTTGGCGATACTGCGTATATCCTGGAGAATTTTAGCGGCCACTTCTTCTGCCGCTATCAAACTGTCTTCTTCACTGGCGCTTACCGCATCTGTCAACGACTGTTTAATGTCCGTCAAGGCAATGGAGCTGTTATTAATTATTTCTAATACCGGGAAATCCACATCGCGGATTTCAGTAAGTCTCTTTTCATTTTGAATATTCGCATTAAAATTTAAAATCAAATAGAACACAAAAGCGACCACCCCGATCGCCGCTACGGTCATTACCTTATATTTGATGGACCAGTTTTTTATGCTGAATCGATATGATCTCGTTGCCAAGGTATTTCCCCAGTTAAATTCGTTCGCGCAAAAATAATTTTTAAAGATTTAGGTTCTTCTGAATCCAACCAAAATTCGGCTCCAATTTTCAATCGGTTAACCAAAATGTTCTTCTTTATTAGATGAAGCAGATTTCTGCTGATCATTAAACGACTTAAATGAGAACGGTTCGTCACTTACTCACCGTCACATCGTATTCAGTTATATAATCAAGCGCCCTTATTACCTTCCCAAAACTCCGAAGGTCCATTCTGCTATTATTTTCAACTTGGGTCGCAAGGTTGGATCACGCCCACTCTGTGATATCCATCGCAACTCGCCCTTGATGGGAAAGCGCTTATAACAAGGTCAAATAAAATCGCTGCCCCGCCTGACTTATTGGAATAAACTGTTTTTTTTTGGTGATGCACGACGTTTAATTGCCCTCTATACTAAATTACACAGGTGGCTATAAAGGCGCCGCCGAACATACAATAATCCTCGATTAAGGGGTTTTGGGAGCATCAATGGCAGGTGGCCAGCCGATTTCTTTGGTCAAGTTTGCGAGCTTAAGAGAAGGAAAACACATTCTTTCGAAAGGCGCACTGAGATGGAGTTCACCCGATTTACTCCAGGGCCCCTTCGAGCTGCGCTACGATCAAGAACTTGAGTTTACAAATAAAGGGCTCCTTAAACAGGTACTTAAAACCATCTCTGCGATGGTTTTTGCGCGCGACATGCCCCCCCCAGGTCTACCGGACCACCCCTTTAGTAAGCTAATACGTCGTTGGCGTACAGAGGACCGTTTCAATTCTGAAGAGGAAGTGGAAGAAGCGCTGACCAATATTGTGGGCAACATGATCGACAAACAACTCGAGGAAGCGCAAGAACTTGTGCAGCACTGGAGTTATCTCATCTCCCACACCCGAATATTATCCTTGCTCGAAAAGCACCAAGAAGTCAGTTTTTGGGAAAGGTATGCTGATAATCATAAAGGGATTGCAATTCGCTTTCGATGTGACGTCGAGGACAGTAGCTTAACCAGCCCAAATAAGGCCGATTACAACGTAAAGCGCCCTCAAATAACCACCCTTAAAGAACAGGTTAATGTGCTAATAGGGCAAGAGCGAAAAATCGAAGAAAGCACTCTACAGGAAAAGCTTCTGACTCGCTCCAAGACCCGATCCTATGAAAAGGAATGGTTGTGCCTCAAAACCTTAACGGAAGAGGAGTTTGAACAAGAACAGGCCGGCCACGGCGATATCGACGCAAAAAAATGGTATCAGGACATAAAATACACGCCTAAAGAACTTAGCGCGGTGTATTTTGGTCAAGCAGTTAGCGATAAAGACAAGAAAACTATTTTAGAATTCTTAGGCAAGAATTACCCGAAGACGAAAGCATTCGAAGCCCACATACATATCGATGAATTCTCTTTGGAATTTGAACCCACGCCACTCATTCGTCCAATCAARGAAGTAGCCACAGAAACAGAAGGCGGCGCTGCCCAAGGCAATACTCAAACAGCCACTTCCGCAGAAGAAGAATCCCCAGCTGCAGTAAAAAATGAAACCGCTGAAACGCCTGCGAACGATACAGGAAGCATTCCTCCCCCAGAAAAAAAGGCCCCGCCCGCAACCAAGGCAGGCTAGCCCTCCACTGCGCTGACCTCGCAATGATCACCTAGACTTCGAGACTCTAAATAATAGGTTTTTCCGGGCAGCGCAAATAAATCCAATCGACTACGCGTAAAAAATCGTTGCCCGTCAAAGTTGGTCTGGCAAGTGACCTCAATGACATGRTCYCCCGGYAGCAAAACAACRCGGGTGGCCCACACACTCACTGCTTCACCATCGACCGATTTAACCTTAATGGCGTAGGAAGAGAGCGTAAACCACGCCCCAACTCCTTTAATAATCGCCACATCCGCAGCATTGTTCTGCGGTTGCTCATAGCGGTGTTGTTGATTGTTGGGCGCCGAGCTACACGCTAACGTCAATAGAACTGCTGGCAACAGAACCATTAAATGGATACACAGGGATTGAATTGTATTTTTCATTAGATTGATAAAACATGCTTGTTGAAATTTAATAACACTAGTCCAAATGAGCCAGACTTGGGACAACCGCCTGCAGCAATTCGAACACCTTTTTCATGCCCTCGTCTAAGCAAGTCTCGATCTCCTTCATACTGATCAACTGCTCACTTTTTCCTGCAGCCCTATTGACCACTAAACAGACGCTGGCATAAGAAATATCCAGCTCTCGAGCTAATACCGCCTCAGGCATGCAGGTCATACCCACTAAATCGCAGCCGTCTTTTTCAAGTCTTAATATTTCTGCCGCAGTTTCTAGACGCGGACCTTCAGTGCAGCCATAGACACCCGTATCAGCAATGTCCATATCCAAAGAGTTCGCAGCATTAATAATTCGCCGACGAAGGGTATTGCAAAACGGAAAAGTAAAATCAACGTGAGGTATATTATCGCTCTCGTCCGCGCAGAAACTGTGCTCCCTTTTAAACGTATAATCAATCAGTTGATCGGGAATCACAATCGACTGAGCCTGCAAGTCTTTTCGAATTCCCCCCACCGCATTGGTGGATACTATTTGCCTCACGCCAAGCTGATTTAAGGCCCAAAGGTTAGCGCGATAATTAATTTTGTGGGGCGCTAAGGTGTGATTTACCCCGTGCCGAGCGATAAAAAAAATCGGCCGATCCGCTAATATCCCTTCAATCACCGGAGCCGATGTGGCGCCATAAGGGGTTTCTAATTCATGACTGTCAAGCTGCAAAAATGAATCCAATGCCGTAAGCCCAGACCCACCAATCACCGCCACTTGAATGTCTTTATCTAGTTTCATCCGACTACATCCCGTTGACCGCGTATATCCCCGGCGCATTGCGCCAGTAACCTTTATAATCCATGCCATAACCAAATAGAAAACGATCTTCCACTTCTAGCCCAACGAAATCAGCGTCGAATTCAGGGTCGGCCTTTCGATCATGTTTCTTATCCACTAGCACCGCACAGCCCACGCTTTTAGCGCCTTGATCCTGGCAACTCTTCAGTACACTTAACAGAGTGTGGCCTTGATCTAATATATCATCCACGATCAGCACATGACGATTCGCAAGCACTTGTTGAGGAGTCACGACCCATTGCAAACTTCCGGGCTCGGTGTCATGCCCATAACGAGTGACATGAAGGTAGTCAACTTCCAACGGAAAATTGAGCCGAGTCAGCAACTTTCCGCAAAATATCAATCCGCCATTCATTAAACAGATCACTATAGGGTTAAGGTTTTGGTAACGCTCGATCACTTGCTTAGCCAATACGTCAATTGCTGTTTCCACGCACGCTTCATCGTAAAGACAGTCCGCTTCATTAAAAATTTGTTTAATTTCTTCAATTTCCATTATCTGCCCATTGCTCCTTACTTCAAAATTAGCGCTTTTATATTTTTGATATGACCTTGCCACAGCGCAGATTTTTCGAGCGCTTGCTTTTCTATTAAATGCTTCTCAAACTGATTCCCACCTTGCAGGCGCTGCAGGCGTTCCTGCACCCCCTTGAAGGGGTTGTTCTTTAAATACTCTAGCGCCACCAATGCCCCTGGCCGATCATTGCAAACCAACACCATATCGCAGCCAGCCGCGAGCGCTTGCTTAGTACGTTCCTCAAAACCGCCCACCGCAGAAGCCCCCTGCATGGTTAAGTCATCGCTGAATATCGCCCCCTCAAATTTCAGCTCATTGCGTAACACTTGCAACAACCAATAGTTTGAAAACCCCGCAGGATTAGGGTCCACTTGATCATAAATTACATGAGCAGGCATCACCCCCGCCAACTGCCCGGCTAAGGCCTCAAAAGGGACTAAATCGCTTTGCCGAATGACTTCCTCAACCCTCGAATCGACCGGAATCTCCACATGAGAATCCGCAGCCACCCCCCCATGCCCAGGAAAATGTTTTCCTACCGCAGCCATGCCAGCTTCATTAAGTCCTTTAATAAAAGCCGCCGCCAAAATCGCAATAATGCCTGGATCGCTATGAAATGAGCGATTACCAATCACCTCACTGACCCCAAAATCAATGTCCAATACCGGCGCAAAACACAAATCAATTTGCGCGGACAGCAGCTCCGCACCAATCACCCAGCCGCAAGAGAA
>NVTH01000217.1 GCA_002401525.1 Moraxellaceae bacterium
TATGCGTTTATTAATTGGCCCCCATCATCGCTTTCTAATGCCCGCCAGCGTTTTAGCCGGCGCACTTTGTTTAACCACCACGGACGTTATTTTACGCATTGCATTTATCGACAAGGCCATCCCCATCGGCGTCATCACTGCGGCTATGGGCGCACCGTTCTTTTTGTTTTTACTAGTCCAACAGCGTAAAACCCTGCGAATATAAAATGATTACAGAATCTTCGCCAAAGTTTTCCAGCTCAGTCAGCGCAACCGCCTCAACCACCCTCTCCCTCGAGTGTCGCGATGTGGGCTTTCATTACGATCAGGATGATGTGCTGAAGAACGTTCACTTCCAAGCCCATCAGGGCCAAATGATCGCCTTAGTCGGCCCCAATGGCGCGGGCAAATCCACTTTACTGCAATTATTGATCAGAGCGCTCAAACCCTCGAGCGGTGCTATTGCATTAAACAATACCCCATTAACAGAATTCAGCCGCAAAGCCCTCGCTCAGCAAATGGCCTTTGTGCCTCAAGACACTCAAATTGGCTATAGTTTTTCGGTCCAGGAAATTGTTGCCATGGGCCGCCACCCCTACCTGGGTCGATTCCAAGCCATGACGGGTCAAGACTATCAAGCCATCGACGCAGCCATGTCCCAAACCGAATTAACGCACTTATCTCATCGCGCCGTGAACGAATTATCAGGCGGAGAACGACAACGCACCATTATCGCCAGGGCTTTAGCCCAGCAAGCGAAGATATTAATTCTCGACGAAGCCACCGCGAATTTAGACTTATGCCATCAGTTAGAACTACTCACCCTGTGCCGCCAACTCGCCGACGCAGGGCATTTAATCATTACCGCAATTCATGATTTAAATAACGCGGCACGATTTTGTGATCGAGTGTTATTGCTCAACCAATCTCGACTGGTGGCAGACGGCTCTCCCGAACAAGTCTTTACCGAAGCCAATTTAGCCACCCACTTTCATCTTCAAACTAAAATTTGTCCCGCTGAACATTATTCGGGTTTATCCATTAGCCCCGTCAAAGCGCTCACTTAATTCGAAATGCCGATGAGAATATTCCACGCTCGTCCACTGCAATTATTTCTAATTATTTCTGTCTTAATTCACCTGGGATTATTTTTTGCGTGGAATTATCAACATAATTCTAAACGCCCACCTTCACCTTTAGGGGCCTTGAATTTAAACATTACCACTGCCGCGTCAGCCACAATTGCCCCAACGTTTGATTCTCAACTTCAAATCCCCGAACAGCAAAAAATTCAAACCACCCAAGCCATCAATAAGCCACGCCCACCGGCCCCTCAAAACAGCCCCCAAAAGACAACTCGTGCGCTACTTTCAAAGCCCTCGGTCTCTAATAGCAGCACTCTAAAAAACGCCTCGATTAAAACTGAAAAAGTCTCTACCCCTCAGCAAACTCAAAATCCCCACAGCTCGGAACCCACCGAATCAACACCCACGCAAAAAGCAGCAGCCCACACCAACACCAACACCAACACCAACACCAACACCAACACCAACACCAACAACACCAACAACACCAACACCACCAATGCCAATATCGCAGCCCAGAAAGCAATCTTGGCCCAATCAAGCAGCGGCCAAAAACCTCACTATCCCCGAAGAGCCATCAAAAAATCCCAACAAGGTCTAGTCATTCTAAGCGCAACGATCCAAGCCAACGGCAAAGCAAAAAAAATTCGTCTAGTACAATCCAGTGGCTATTATTTATTGGACCAATCCGTGCGCAAATTCGTTGAGTCCGAAAAGTTTAAACCGATTCTAATAGGCGGGATTACGATAGAGAAGGAACAAGAATACCGCTACCAATTCGAGATAAAAACTCGCTGAGGTCATTCAGTGTCTGCACCGTCATTCCCGCGAAGGCGGGAATCCATGTCGATAGAGACCAAAATTTTCGAATAGAAAAGAAGCAAAGGATCACCTTTATTCAGGACCATGGGAGGCATGGATGCCGACGTTGAGCGTACAGGGAAGTATTTACAGCGAGTCCAGAATAAAGGCGATCCTTTGCTTCCCTCTCATTAAAATCCATTCCATAAATACGATTAAAGCCAACCCCTTAAGACTAAACTACTAATGCTGGATTCCCTCACAACGCTCCTCAGCGTATTCAAACTCAATCGTCACACAATCAATATCATGCTCCCCCACAATCTTGCGGATAAGCTTTTTCAACGCCACCACATGCTCAGAATATTGTCCTTCTTCAAGCACAACATGACTGGTGAAAATACTCTGATTGCCATCTAAAGACCAAACATGGGTATGATGCACCGCATTCACGCCGTCTAAAGCGATAATTTTCGCTTCGATATCAGACCCACCAAACCATTCCGGCGCGGCTTGAAGAAACAGTTTGACCGTGGAGCGAAAAACCTTCAGCACATTGACCAAAATAAAAATAGAAAACCCAATGGAAAGTAACGGATCTAAAATGGGCCATTCATAAAACACTAGAAAAATGCTGACCACTAAAACAGCAACCCAACCCAATACGTCCTCTAACAAATGCCAGCTGATGACTTTAGAATTTAACGTCTTACCTTTGCGCAACCGCAGCACCGCAGCGCCATTCACCACGATGCCAAAAATCGCCATCACCACCATGCCCTCGGCGTGAGGCATCTGCGGCCACCACAGCCTTGGGATCGCCAGGAATAAAACCAATAATGAACCCGCTAGCAATACGGCACTATTAATAAAAGCCGCCAGCAGCGAAAGCCTTTGGTAGCCATAGGTAAATTGCTTATTGGGGATTTTTGCGGACGCTCGCTGCAATAACCAAGCCGAACCAATGGCAATGGAATCACCTAAATCGTGAACAGCATCAGACATGATAGCGACGCTGTTGGTTAGCACCCCCCCCACCAACTCCACCACAGTAAAGAAAAGGTTCAGGGCAAATGCAACGCCAAGCCCGTCGCTTTCATGGTCAACGCATTGGTGGTGCGAATGGTGATGATGAGCACTCATCTTTTTATAACCATCGGCAGTCCTGGCATTTTATCGACATGCATCGTATCCGTCGGGCGACAAATAACTAGCGTAGGTCATCACCGAGTAATATTACAGAAAACCCACTCAAGCAAATCCATTCTCCGCTAAGGGAGTGTTTAACTGTTTATTCTGGAATTTTAATATTTTTAGGGAAAGAGAGAGAATGAGCAACGCCGCTGGCTTACTCACCCATAAATGCCGTTGGCTTACTTATCGATAAAAGGAGACTGGGCAAACGCTAGCAACAACAGCGCTAAGATCGACACCACTAATACAATAGTGGGCTTAACTTTCGAATTGACTTTGAGCATCTCTAACTTCTGGCCAATAAACTGAGCGCTAAAAGATTTATTGCTCAAACCCGCATTGAGTTCAATAAACTCATCAATCAACTGCTTTCTTTCGCGGCGATAATCTTCGGTGTCAATGGCTCCGTGGGCGTATTCACAGGCTAAAGCGCGGACCATCTTTTGTTGCATTAAGCAACGCTTGTGGTGCTTTTCAGAATACTTAGGCATTAGATTTAGGAGTAACCATTAAGTTTGAGCAGGCACTTGAGCCACAACAATGGATAAATTATCGCGAGCCCCACCTTCCAAACAGGACGCAACCATTCTGCCGACACTAGCATGAAGCGAATATTTCTGTAAATGCGCAAGTATCTGTTCACAACTTAGTTCGTTCGTAAGGCCATCACTGCACAATAGAAAAAGATCTTCCGGCAACACATCAAATACAGTCACATCCACCGCCAAACGATCGCTCGCGCCGATGGCTCGGGTGATGACATTCCGATGCGGATGGACCAACGCTTGCTCCTCGGTAATTTGCCCTCTGACCAACATTTCAGCGACGTGACTATGGTCCTCAGAGAGTTGTTTTAATTCTCCCTCCCGCAACCGATAAAGCCGCGAATCCCCCGCCCATAAACACGCGCCCACGCCTCCCTCTATGAGCAACAGCACCACAGTACTGCCCATTGCTTTTCCATGATGAAGCTCTTTCGAAAGATTACACATTCGCTCATTCACTTCGAGCAATTGATCTTCAGCCGCATCGACTTTAGCACTGAAAGTCTGTCCATTATGCCAACGCAAATTAGATAAACTTTCGACTACCATTTGGCTCGCCACATCACCGGCTTCATGCCCGCCCATGCCATCGGCAACGCCCCAAAGCCCCAATTCGGGCTGACACAATATTGAATCTTCATTAATTTTTCTAACATTGCCACGATGGGTTTTGGCTACGGAAGGCCAGGGGAAAGGGGCTAAATTGCGACTCACTATGATTGCTCACCAGGTTGTTCAATATGGTTGTTCACTATTATTGTTCTCTACTATTGTTCACTACTGTCGCTCACTTTTACTGCTCATTATGGGGTTACCCACCGAGGCATCCTGCAGAGTGTATGCGTAACACTCGCCCGCTAAATATCGCGCTTATTTTAAATTCCCACTTCAGAAAATGGCCAGTGAATACAAGTTAACAATCTCTGGCTGCTCTGAAATATTCATTAATGGCCTATTTAACGTAGGCGGTTTAACAGTACAAATCCAGCGGTAAAACAAAGCACCACAGGCATCGCCACCGCCACAAACGGGTCAAAATGATACACAATCGCGGCATAATTGAATAAATCCTGGCCCTGCTGAAAGCCTAAACCCACCACAATCCCCACCACGACTCTAAACCCAACAGTCACTGAACGAAGCGGTCCAAAAATAAACGACAACGCAACAATGATCATCGCTACCGTAATCGCCGGCTGGAAGACCTTTTTCCAAAAAGCGATGGCGTACTGATCCGCATCCAATGTTTGGGCCTGAAGATAGTTTTTATATTGATAAAGTTCAGAAATAGACATGCTCTCCGGCTTTAACACCACCACTGAAACACTCTCTGGCGACAATTGAATAAACCAGTCGTGTCCAGCGCTGTACCGTACTTGAGTGCTGTCGCCTCGAAAGCGCGTAATATAGGTATCTTTTAATCGCCAACTACTATTTTCATAGCTAGCCTGGCGTGACACAGTGGCAGACATTAGCTCTTGACTTGAATCAAACCGATAACGAGTCACCCCATAAAGAGTGCTGTCAGCCCCCACTGCATCAATGCGTATAAATTCATTGCCCTCGCGATGCCAAATCCCCGACTTGGTTTTAATCAATCCATCACGCCCCATCGCCGCAGAACGCTGACCTTGGGCATACTGTTCCGTCAAGGGCACTACATACTCCCCTAACAGCACGCTCAAAAAAGCCACCGCCAAGGTAGGCTTTAACACCGACCAAACGATTCTGCCGATGGAAACTCCCGCCGCTCGAATCACCACTAACTCGCTGCCATTGGCCAATGAGCCCATGCCAATTAAGCAGCCCACCAATGCCGCCACGGGAATAAATTCATACACTCTCGCGGGAATGGTATTAAACACGTAGGAAAGCGCTTGTAGTTGCTGGTAGTTGCCTTTTAATTCTTCTAACTCAGCAATAAACGCCGCTAGAAGATCCAGCCCAACAATCACTACTAAAACCCCCACTAAGGTAAAGAGGATTTGATTGCGAATGTATCGATCGAGTATTGCCATAGATTCTGTTGTGCTACTTAACTAAAACGCTACTGATTAGAGAGGCTCATTATTAAATCTTATTAAACCTTCATGCTAGATGATTTTGCCACCGCAGCCAATTTGCGAAAACGCCAATAAATTTTAATTCGCGGCCAAGACAGCAGTGCCAGCGCAATCGCAAAAAACACTCCATGCACCCACCACAAGCCCACCATGACGCTTATTTTACCGCTTTCAATCCATTCTTGACTGCTAATCAGCAAACTCACATAAGCCAAATAAATCATAATGGAGGGAAACAACTTATTGTATCGACCCTGACGGGGACTTACTTTACTAAGCGGAATAGCCAAAAGCGCAATAACAAAGACCATCAACGGCAATGATAGTCGCCACTGCAACTCCGCCTGCATTTTTAAATCACTGCTTTCAATTAGCTCATTGGTGGAAAGCGCTTTAAGTTTACTGACTTTGACAGCCGAAATAGGCTCAGAAAGTTTATAACTGTAACGCTCATAACTCACCACCTGATAATCTGCTTGGCCCGGCACCCCTTCATATCGATGCCCATTAAACAAATCCAAATATTGAATCCCGGTGCTTTCATCCAATCGTCGCAGACCACTTTCCGCCACCACCACCACTTGATTATGACGCTCCCAGCCACCTTTTTTAGTGGGCTTTTCCCCTTTGTAGATAAACAGCTTTTTCATGCGTGTTTTATCGTCAGACAGTCGCTCCGCGTAGATCACGCTACTGGCCTGTCCGCCGGTATGAAAACGCCCTGGCGCTAAGGTTTCAAATTCTGAGCGTAAATCCTGTTCTGCAAAAATAGTTTCTACCGCTCGGTTCCCCAAAGGGGAGACATAAATGCTCAAAACGCCCACCATTAGCGCCAAGCACAATGTCGGCAATGCGGTAAAGCGTACTAATTGCGCCTGGCTAATGCCGCACGCCGACAACACCGTCATTTCATAGCTCATATAAAGCTGGCCGTAAGCCAAAAGAATCCCCAGAAATAACCCTAAGGGCAAGATCAACTCCAAAAAACCCGGCAGTCGATACACCATAATGGTCAGCAATACCTCACCCAACAAACGACCCGCCGCCGCATCAGCCAGGTATTTTATAAACCGCCCCGATACCAAAATAAGGCTTAATATAAAAGTAATCGCAATGGTCGACCCAAATAATTGGCGCGATAAATAAGTGCCGATAATCAAAAAATATTCCCTCTCGACCCCTGCGGGCCACTCATCCGATTAGGAGAAATTTACGAAACCCATGTTAAGAAACCAACGTTACGAAAGCCAATATTAAGAAACCAACGTTACGAAACCAAGGTGTTGATGCAAATTCAATACAGTGTCAATCTTTCAATTAAGCTAACAAGCAATTCACCTTACAATCCACCTTACAATCCAGCAATCCTAGCGCGCATCGAGGCTTAAAAACCAAAATTAACGAGTAGACCTTAATAAATTCACTAAAATCAACGCAAGCCCTAAACAAATAGTCGTTAATATGTTCTAGAATCGGCGATAGCAAATTTCAAAGCCTACCAATACTAACGGAGCAACAATGGCATATACAATCAAATCGGGTCAAGCAGCAAAACAACCTAGCGACTGTCTCATTATAGGTCTCTACCAAAATGGTGACATGACTCCGAGCACCGAATCAATTAACAAGCTCTGTGGTGGACAAATAAAAAAATGGTTTGAAAGCGGCGACATTAACGGTGCATTAGGAAAAACACAAATTTTCCATGGCCTCAAACAAGTCACGGCACCGCGGATTTTGGTGGTAGGTTTAGGCGACGAAAAAAAACTAACCCTGGTGAAATATAAAAAAGCCTTCAGTTTAAGCATGTCTGCGCTAAAAAACAGCGGCGCGAAAAGTGCACACCATTGCCTCACTGAAATCACCATCAATGGCGTGGATGAAGAGGAAGTATTTCGCCAAGCCGGGATTATGGCCCAAGCAAGCCAGTATCAATACCAACTGTTTAAATCAAAAAAGAAAAAGCCCGAGGCAAAACCTCTCGCGTTAAGCTTCCAAAGTAACGGCCAATCAGCCAGCAAATCAGCCACTGCCGCCCTCAATCAAGGACAAGCCATTGGCAATGGGGTCAACGTTGCTCGAGACCTCGGCAATCACCCCTCGAATCTCTGCACCCCGGGCTATTTAGCCGACGAAGCAAAGAAACTCGCCAAAAAATACACAGCCATCACCACTCAAATTATCGAAGAGAAGCAAATGGCCAAACTGGGCATGGGCGCATTCCTTTCGGTGAGCAAAGGAAGTGACCTGCCGGGTAAATTAATTGTCATGAAATACCAGGGCCCGGGCACAGGTAAAGGCGCTCAGCAAGACAAGCCCATCGTATTGGTAGGCAAAGGGGTCACCTTTGACAGCGGCGGTATCTCCTTAAAGCCAGGTGCAGCCATGGATGAAATGAAATACGACATGTGCGGTGCCGCAAGCGTGTTTGGCACTATCAACGCCGTCGCCGAAATGAAACTGCCCATTCACATGATCGCCGTAGTGGCCGCGGCTGAAAACATGCCCAGCGGAGGAGCATCGAAACCCGGAGACATCGTCACCACTATGTCCGGGCAGACGGTTGAAATACTCAACACAGACGCCGAAGGCCGTCTCGTATTATGCGATACACTTACTTACGTCGAGCGCTTTAAACCTCGCGCCGTAGTGGACATTGCCACCTTAACCGGTGCCTGCGTAGTCGCCTTGGGCAGCCACGCCAGCGCTGTTTACAGCAACAACGAAACACTGCAACAATCGCTTTTAGACGCAGGCACGTCAAGCGCTGACCGCGGTTGGGCCATGCCATTGTGGGATGACTACCAAGAGCTGCTAAACAGTCCGTTTGCAGACATGGCTAATATTGGTGGAAAAGCTGCAGGCACAATTACCGCCGCTTGTTTTTTATCTCGATTTACTAAGAAATATAATTGGGCTCATATTGATATTGCTGGTACTGCATGGCGCAGCGGAAAAGCCAAAGGTGCTACAGGTCGTCCTGTACCTATGCTGACTCAATATATTATGAGCCGATGTGAAAGCTAATTATTAATCTCATACTATTAGAAATTTATGACCCAAGTTGAATTTTATTCTGTTGATTCTGAACTCATTAAACATTTGAAAATGCTTACTTTTTAGTTAGATATACTTTTTATTTAATTCGTGCAAATCCAACTTCTTCCTATATTTATAGATTCATGTAGAAAACTGAACTCAATCAATTAACCACTTTTGTTGATAAGTTGCCCTTTTTTCAAAAAATTGCCTGTACTGCAAAATAATGGAGAAAAAAGACAATTTATAGAATTTGCAATCGATTCAGCCATTGCATTAAATCTATAAGAAGTTTCAAAACTCGTTACTGAATTAGTATTTTCTTATTAAAATTCTTCTGGAGTATAGCCCAATAATTCAATTAAATATTTCGAAATATGAATTGATTTTAATTATTTATTTTCTCCATAAAATCTCAAGAAAAAATAAGGTTTATTTTGATATTTATCCAAATGGCATTATACTTCATTATCGTCTTTATAATCTCTTATTTACGAAGGTGTTCATTCTTTAGAAATTTCCAATTTTAAAGCTAATTTATACAAAATCGAATCTTATAAAGATTTTAAGCATTCAATTACGTATTATCTATTATAATTTCCCCAAGCTCCTTTAAATTTTAGATACATGTGAAAATTTTAAAATTTGTCTAGATTCGTGTAATCTATTTACATAAAATAATTTAAAACATCATTATAGGATTATTTATCATTAAAGTAAGCATTTGCG
>NVTH01000218.1 GCA_002401525.1 Moraxellaceae bacterium
ACCGCCGCCATCCAGTCTGTAACGGAACTCTAAGGGCTCACTGGTTTCGTTATTGCCCTCGCTAATTTCGATATCGGCCTCGGCGTTATCGACACTCACCACATCCACCACAGTGCTGGTGCTCAATGCCAACAATGAACTCGGAGCAGACGATGCATCCGACACCTCAATTTCTATCATCGACCCGGCAACAGAGAAGCCAGTGCTGCCGCTGCCAGACACCCAAAGTTCATCGGCATGGATGCGGTAACCTCCGATAGTGGGCAGCATGATCGAATCCAAGTTGGTTGACAACGTCGGTAGAATAACAGGCATCACGTAATCAATTATTTTTTCGATAAACAGCGGAGAGATCGGAATAATTCCGTAGTTATCGACTTCCACAATATCAATATCAGGCAGGCTTTCGATGCCAATATGAAGAAACCCTTCGTCCGTCGCCCCTAACTCAAACCCAACATCCAGATTAAAGGTAAGACTAAACAATGTTTGGGGGCTCTCCCAACCATCACGCATCAACTCAAACGCAAAACTGACATCGTTCCAACCTAACATCCCATGAATGTCATCGGCCTCCATTAATTTAATGAAAGGAGGGCTTGCGGGCGTTACGTAGAGGGAAATAATATCCGCTATTTGAATATCGTCCTCTTCACTTTGGATGACAGAGACGCCTTCGGGGTCAGTCCCACCACTTTCACCGGCATACAGACTAAAGGTGGTGAGTCCTGAGGCGTGGGCCGCATAGAGTCCTTGGTTAATTAGATTCACCGAAATAGAGGCGCCAATATCATACTCCGAACCATCCGGACTGGTCGGCCCTAAACTCGGCAAATCACTTTCTACAAACAGGGAACCAAGATGAGGCGTTGCCTCGTCAGAGGGAAATGGAGCGCTAATAGAGGAATCAATATCAACGGTTAGCCCATCGGAGAAAGTCCTCAGTAAAGTAGGCGAAATTCCGATGCGCATGACTTCACCGTTAATATCGATGTCGGTGTTCACCAATACCTCGCCGACAAAATCCGAGACAAGAGGCACCAATGTGCTCTCAGCGATATTGACAAAAATCGGGACTAACGAAGGAATCATGTCCTCCAAAATAGCAGCGATAATAAACCCGTCTATGTCGATGTCTAGCCCTTGCAAATCGACCACCGTATCGGAGATTGATATTGAGATGTCTGAATCGTCTATTCCGATCACAGCGTTAGATTCTATAATCAAATTATCCACCGTCGTCAAACCATCAAAATCAAAGATCCCGCCTTCGGTATGCATGCCCGCTCTGAAATTTGGGATCTCAATATGGATGACCATTTCGTCATGAATATTGTTTGGATCCTCTGGGTCCGAGTTCACTTGAATGCTAACAATCGGTCGATCGAATCCGAAGGTATCAAAATATATGTCATAGGTGCTGAAAATAGTGATCGACAATATAGGATTGATACCGCCTTGATCCTTATCAAGCAACAGTGCTTCAAAGTCAAAATTCTCTAAGGCATTTTCCGCCTGCGTGGTAAGAAACTCAAAACCGCCGTTATTGATACGCATCGACATGGAAGGGAATAACTGCTGATCCCCTCGCGCATAAGTACTAGTGGATGACTTGCCGTTGATATCAATGGCTGAGATTTCATTAAAGGGCAGACTCGTAAATGTGGTGTCAAAATTATTATCTGCATCAAGAGGCACGTCTACGCCGTCAATGGAGAGGCTAGCAACACCGCTCGAATCATTCACATGTCCGGAAATAACGCCCGAGCCATGATCGCCATTAAGGATATGGACCGATGGGCCAATATCATCGAAATAGAAAATAGAACTTACCAGTGCAGCGGACGGCACCGTTAAGCTAAACTGGTTTTTGCCGGAGAATACATTGTCAGCCAACAACGCGCCATCCGCTTCTGCGGTGGCTAGCGTCTCTTCGCCTGCTGGCGTTAAAGTAAATTGGTCGGTGACGTCGGTAGCATTCAGCACCAGCTGAAACTCTTCAGGTATACCCTCACCGAAGGTCACTTTAAAAAGACTCGGCTTAGAGGTCGAGACCGTTCCGTCAAGCGGCGCGTCAATGGTATTATCATCGTGATTACACGCCATTAAAAAACACACCAGAACGAGGATAGAAATCCTTGGTAGTGAATTGAGCATTGGGTCTCTCCGAACTTTATTTTATTAAATTTTTTTGGTTTTTATTATTAACACTCCCAATACAAAAGAGCGCTTCCTCTATAGTAGGATTTAGCCTACAAGAATTTTGCATTCTACTTTGGTTGATTAGAGGAATCGGCATAATAATTTAGTTTCTGTGCTACTAAGCACACTTAAGAGTAAGCATTAAATATATTTTGTAATTTAGCCTGAGACGGAAATATTTTTTCTGCTAAACAAGGGGGGAAGAGGCCAGAATAGAAGGCGTTTTAAGACTTGAAATAATTAATGAAGAATCATTTAAAAAAATGATTCTTCATGCGGCTGACTAACCGCACAGATGACTGGGCAGTCACCGCATGCAGAGCTAACAATTTTATCGACTAGACCTTTAATCCTCAGACAACATTCCTTCACTGACAATAAAACCAATCACCTCCTGCAAGCCTTCTTCCTTTTTTAAATTAGTAAATACAAAAGGCTTGTCCTTACGCATCATTTTGGTATCCCTCGCCATCACTTCAAGGGACGCTCCTACCATGGGGGCGAGGTCGATTTTATTGATGATCAGCAAGTCAGATTTGGTAATGCCGGGGCCGCCTTTTCTGGGGATCTTATCGCCTGCGGCAACGTCAATCACGTAGAGGGTGAGGTCTGATAACTCGGGACTAAAGGTAGCACTTAAATTATCACCGCCACTTTCTACAAACACCACGTCTAGGTTTTCGTGGCGCTCACACAATTCGTCGATGGCGGCTAGGTTCATTGAAGCGTCTTCTCGAATCGCGGTATGGGGACATCCGCCGGTTTCTACGCCGATGATTCGATCCGGCTCTAAGGCCTCATGTTCGGTGAGAAATTTAGCGTCTTCCTTAGTGTAAATATCGTTGGTGACCACGGCGATATTGTAGCGTTCGCGTAATGCACCGCACAGCCCTCGTAATAACGCTGTTTTTCCGGATCCCACTGGCCCGCCGACGCCTACGCGTAAAGTTTGTCGTTGAGTATCATTGTCTGAGTGAGTGGCCGTTAAGTTCATTCGCGTTGACTCCTTGTATTCGTTGGTATTGATGTTGTTGTTGGTAATAGTGATAGTGGTAGTGATATTTATTTTGGTATTGGTATTTATTTTTCCTTTTAGTTAAGAGCGAAATAGGCGTGAGTATTGAGTTTCGTGCCAGGCGCTGGCCATGGCCAATGCCGGCAGTGATGCACCAATGGCATTGTCGTTCACTGTTTCTGAGCGCTCGACGGCTTCGGGGATAAGAGACTGCAATTGCCCTAATAAACGTTGCGCGCTGGTTTGCCCTAAGGGAACCAATTTAGTGGCAGCAGCCACTTGATTTTCTAACCATGACCAACAATAGCCATGACTCGCTGCGCAAATATCAATTTCCCAAAACCCTGCCGCGAGTGCAAACCCAGAAACAAAACTGGTGTCATCCAAGGCTTTGGGTAAGGTCTTAGGCATGCCTAAATCGACTAACAATTTAATCAATGCGCTGCCCATGGCCGAGTCAGTTAAACGAAGTTCTTCGGTTTCCCGACACGCCAATGCGTAGTCATTCCAATAAATAAAACCGGTCACGTCATTACTCTGCAGCGCCGAGCTTTGGCGACGCAGTAAGGGCAAATCAACACTCGCCAACGATTCACTTAATTGCAAGCTAAGCCATTGGGCAACTTCTGCTTCATCGCTGATCCAGCCTTCGTCCACCGCGTATTCAAGGCCTAGGGAAAACGAATAGCCTCCCACTGGCAAGGCCGCACTGCTTAATTGCAACAAACGCAGTAATGCAGTGTCAGTGGTGGTGATGGCCATGAACACGCTCATGTTGACTGTGGTTGGCGGCTCGCCGTACGTAGGCACCGGGCTCAGGTTCAAATACTGCTTTTTCATGGCGAATGCTTAATCCAAACTTTTGCACTAATTCTTCCAATACGTGATCCGGCGTAATGCGCAGCCAGCATTCGCCCACTTGCAATTTGGTGTGACGATTACCGAGGTGATAACAAGCTTTACTGAACTGCTGCCAATTGTCTGTGCTCGCTGTCGCCACCGATTCCAGTGCGCCAATGACAGCAATATTTTTCCCACAGTGACTGCGAAGTACATCGCCTATTAATAGAGGTTGACCTCTTTCCAAAAACACCCTCACTTCCTTACCAGACGTGGCCACCGTCTTAAAACGTCCCCGTTCCCGCTGTAAATGATCCAAAACCACTTCATCATGAATCAACTCCGCTTGTTCATGACTTAAACGCTGATGAATTTTCCACATAACGCATCCTCATTTCTTTTCAAATTAAACCAGTTCAAATTAAAACAGACTGTAAAGCTGCCCTAACGGCAATACGTCAGCAGGTTCACAGGTCAACAATTCTCCGTCGGCGCGCACTTCATAAGTTTGGGGATCCACCGTTATTTCCGGCATCCATGCATTATGAATCATGTCGCGTTTGGTAATGGCTCGGGTATTACGGCACGGCAATATCGATCGCCCCAATTCCAGCGTTTGCTGAATACCATTGTCCACCGCCACTTGACTCGCAAACGACACCGCCGTTTTAAAAGGCGCACTGCCAAATGCTCCAAACATCATCCGGTAATGCACCGGCTGTGGCGTGGGAATCGACGCATTGGGATCCCCCATGGGAGCCGCTGCGATAAACCCGCCTTTAATAATAAGCGAAGGTTTAATGCCGAAAAACGCCGGTTTCCAAAGCACTAAATCCGCTAGTTTTCCCGTTTCTATCGAGCCCACCTCGTGATCAATGCCGTGGGTGATGGCGGGATTAATGGTGTACTTAGCAATGTAACGACGCACTCGAAAATTATCCATGCGCTCGTTGTCTTCTTGTAAAGGACCTCGCTGCACTTTCATTTTATGGGCGGTCTGCCAGGTGCGAGTAATGACTTCCCCCACGCGCCCCATGGCTTGAGAATCCGAGGCGATCATACTGAAGGCACCCAAGTCATGAAAAATATCTTCCGCAGCAATAGTCTCTTTGCGTATTCTTGAATCCGCAAACGCGACGTCTTCTGGAATGGATGAATCGAGGTGATGACATACCATCAGCATGTCTAAGTGCTCGTCTATGGTGTTGGCCGTGTAAGGTCGAGTGGGATTGGTAGACGATGGCAGCACATTCAATTCCGCACAGGCTTTAATAATGTCCGGGGCATGACCGCCCCCCGCACCTTCGGTGTGGTAGGTATGAATTGCGCGCCCTTTAAAAGCCGCTATTGTGTCCCCTACAAACCCTGACTCGTTTAAGGTGTCAGTGTGAATGGCAACTTGAACATCAAATCGTTCGGCGACACTGAGGCAGTTATCAATGGAGGCAGGTGTCGTGCCCCAATCTTCGTGTAACTTTAATCCGCAAGCCCCGGCTAATAACTGTTCGTCGAGGGCAGCAGGCAAGCTGGTATTGCCCTTGGCGAGAAAGCCCAAGTTCATCGGCATGCTGTCGGTGGAGCGTAACATCATGCCAATATTCCACGGCCCCGGAGTACAGGTAGTCGCATTGGTCCCGGTGGCGGGTCCTGTGCCACCGCCTAACATCGTTGTCACCCCGGACATTAATGCTTCTTCAATTTGTTGCGGGCAAATAAAATGAATGTGGGCATCGATGCCTCCCGCAGTGACGATTTGTCCTTCACCCGCAATGACTTCAGTACACGGACCGATGACAATGGTGACGTTGTCTTGAACGTCTGGGTTTCCTGCTTTTCCCACGCCAACGATTCGGCCTTGTTTGATGCCAATGTCCGCTTTAACGATGCCCCAATGATCGACGATTAAGGCATTGGTAATCACGGTGTCCACAGTATGCGCCGAACTTAATTGACTTTGGCCTTGACCGTCTCGAATCACTTTACCGCCGCCAAATTTAACTTCTTCGCCGTAAGTGGTGAAATCTTTTTCCACTTCAATAATGAGTGCGGTATCCCCCAGCCGGACTCGATCTCCCGTAGTGGGGCCGAACATAGACGCATAGGAAGCTCTATCAATGGTTTTCATTGATCGTTCTCCTTCTCTAATTGCCCCATCACTTCACCGCGAAATCCGTAGATTGCGCGTTTCCCTCCGTAGGCGACTAATTCCACGTCTCTGTCCTGACCCGGTTCAAAACGTACCGCCGTACCGGACACCACATTAAGCCGATAACCAAGGGTTTTTTTTCGATCGAATAACAAGGCAGGATTGACTTCATAGAAATGATAATGAGACCCCACTTGCACGGGACGATCACCGCTGTTTTTTATATTCAGGGTAAGAGTGGGCCGACCTTCGTTGAGCACGATGTCACCTTCAGTGACTAAAATTTCTCCGGGAATCATGGTACGTCCTTATTCACTTTTTATTCTGACATTGTTCTGAGTCGATTGCTTGCTACTAATTTTTCACATCGTAAATTTAATTAATCGGATTATGAACCGTCACTAATTTAGTCCCATCAGGAAAAGTGGCTTCTACTTGCACGTCATGCAGTAGTTCCACGACACCTTCCATTACCTGGTCGACGTTGAGAATTTCTTTGCCATAACTCATCAGTTCGGCTACCGTTTTTCCGTCTCGAGCGCCTTCGATAATTTCCATTGAAATATACGCCACGGCTTCGGGATAATTTAATTTTACGCCCCGGGCTAAACGTCGCTCAGCTAATAGCGCAGCGGTAAAGACTAATAGCTTGTCTTTTTCTCTCGGTAATAACTCCATAGGGTTTCCTTCTTTATCGCTTATTATTTTAATCTTTGGGTGGCAATATATTACGTTGCCCAAATTCTCGGAGGACAAGCTTGCCGTCTTAAGGTGATCGGTCGTAATACTTTCCACCATTCGGTAAATATTTTTCGCGCTTGCTCTGCACTGCCTCCAAGGTAACGACCAATAATAAATTCTGAATTTTTAGTAATCGCAACCGAATCACTGAGTTGCATTTCATCAGCAATTTGTCTTAATTTTTCTAACGTCAAACAGACAGCCTCTGTGTCCATATTACAAGGCCCCGCCAGAAAAAATCCGTTCACCGCGTGGCCTTGCATTCCCGCTAATCCCGACAGAATCCTTTCGCGGTTCCGATTCGATATTGAAAATCGATCGACAAATAGGGGGCGACCTCGGCGAAATATTTGGTAGCGCTGCTGGAATGATCCCGCGTTAAAGGGTGCATTACCGGCGGGCAGTCCAAAGCAATTAATTTCCCAGCCCATAAACTTGCTGTCGTCGCTTAAATGAACCTCTGTGTCCAGCTCGACGTGGGCTTTGTTATACACAATAGTTTCTAACGGGAACCACTCTAAGCTTGCATTGGCCCCAACCTTTAATTTGACCGTTTGACGCTGCAAAGGTTGATCATCGCGAGCCCGATAAATGCGTGCCGCGCCCGGGGTAGTCATTAATGCGGCGGTGTTTTCTTGGGCATCAATCTGAATGCGTAAATCATCCCCTGACACCAACCCACCCGGGGGATGCAATAGATACACGTGCGCAAGCTCGTCACCTTCGGGATAGAAAGGCTTTTGCACGTAAAGAGGTCCTACGTGGCGATTGCGCGTCAGCCGAGTGCCTCGGGGTCTTTTTTCAAAGCGTAATTCAAGCTTTGCCAACCAGCTTCGATCATTGACTTCTCGGCTACGTTTGACCTCATTACGTTGAGAAGGATGCGGTGTACTATTTTCACCAACAGGCTTCTCAACCAATAGTTGATCTGAAACCAATAATTGTTCCGAAACTAATTCTTCCTGCGCCTGATCCACTACCATTGAATTCACGGGTTAATGACGTTTCCTGTCAGTTTATATTTGGTTTTCCTAAGAAACAGCTACTTTAAATATTTATTGCCTAGCACACCCATTACAAGTGCCAGGACAGCGATAACCACCGCGCTATTCCAGTATTCCGTATGAACATGAGGCAATGCTTCATGAGCCACTGCGGACATACTCACCCCAATCACCAGTAATACAGACATTACAAATTGATTCAAATATTTAGTTAA
The DNA here is from genome assembly GCA_002401525.1 of Moraxellaceae bacterium. Lineage (GTDB taxonomy): Bacteria > Pseudomonadota > Gammaproteobacteria > Pseudomonadales > UBA3067. The sequence continues at coordinate 8,164 of NVTH01000218.1, forward strand.
CATTTCATCACGCTCCTATTTTTTACACTGCTATTTTTTACACGGCTAATTGTTACACTGCCAAATGTTTAGCAATTAATTGATCTGATAATTCCGTCATCAATCCTGAGGCAACCACTCGCCCTCGTTCCATCAACCGAAAATCTTTGCCTACTCGACGAGCAAAGCCTAATTTTTGCTCCACCAAAATTACCGTCATATTTTCTTCTTGGTTTAATTGCGTAATTACATCGCCTATTTGTTTGACGATATTCGGCTGTATGCCTTCATTAGGCTCATCTAGAATTAATACTTTCGGGTCCACGACTAATGCTCGACCGATGGCCAACTGTTGTTGTTGCCCGCCGGAGAGATCCCCCCCTCGGCGTTGTAACATATCATCCAATACCGGAAATAATTCAAAGATGCGTTCGGGGATTGTTTTGGATTTATCCTGACGTGCTCCCAATCCAACGCGAAGATTTTCTTCCACCGTGAGCATCGGAAATATATCCCGCCCCTGAGGCACGTAGCCGATGCCATGACGCGCGCGCGACTCTGCTGCTTGGTTGGTAAAATCGACGCCATCAAGATGTATCTGGCCCGACTTTACTGGCAACAAACCCATTAAACATTTTAATAACGTGGTTTTTCCTACGCCGTTACGCCCCATTATGCAGGTACAAGAACCCTCTTCCACCCGCAAATCCAAGTCCCATAAAATCTGCGTACCGCCGTACAACTGATTCACCGCTTTTAGATCAATCAATCGGATTCCCCTAAATACACTTCGATTACCGCTGGATTATTTTGCACTTCTTGCATGCTGCCTTCAGCCAACACTGAACCTTGATGTAACACAGTGACTGTGCGCGCGATACTGCGCACAAATTCCATGTCATGTTCCACCACTATCACGGTATGATCACCTGCGAGTGAGATTAGCAATTCCGCAGTACGTTCCGCTTCTGGGGCAGTCATGCCCGCTACAGGCTCATCAATTAACAGCAATCGCGGGTCTGCAATTAATAACATGCCAATTTCTAACCATCGTTTTTGACCGTGAGACAA
>NVTH01000219.1 GCA_002401525.1 Moraxellaceae bacterium
TTTGCTTATAAGTATTTTGCGATGTATTCGATAAGAACTAGTTGCCCTGGTTCTACTGTGTCTGGTGCGTCACCGTTCTCATCCGGGGCGCCTGCACTGGTTGTAACAGTCCATAAGATTTGGTTTCCAGAGGCGCCTAATGTTGGGGCATAGGTGATCGTATCTGCTGATAGGTCGCCTGTGTCTGCTGAAAAGGCGGCGACTATATTACCAGCAGCGTCTAATGTGATTGAGGCTAACTCAGGGGTTGGGTCTGGAGCATTTGCTAATCCTATATTCGCAAATGTGATTCCATCTAACGCATTCAAAGACAATGATGTATCCGTGCTGAGTGCGGTTGAATAGGCGACTTTGACCGGGTTAATCGCAGCCACTGCTGCTGAAACTCTCGCTTCGTAGAGGTAGCTTTGATAATAAGGGAGTGCAATGGCACTCAAGACTCCAACAATGGCAACAACAACCATTAACTCTATCAGCGTAAAACCCTGACTTTTTCTAATATTCTTTCTCATTTTTGTATTCCCCGCGCTAAAAGCGTTTTAAAAGGATGGTTTAAATTCACGTCCGTTGTTTTTCTTGCCCCTAAAACACCCTTTTTTAAAGCGGCGCTGTTTAGTTACAGAGTGTGTCGGTATGAATCAGTTTGGGTGGTTTCGGTAAAACTTGGTAATACGCGGCTATGTTAGGGAGGTTTTTGTCGGATATCAACGCCGGCGGTCGGCTAAGAAGCGTTTTGCGGGACAGTTAACTTTAGATTTTCGGTAGGTAGGTTGCGTCAAGGGTGCCGCCTGAGGTGGCTGCGTAGGTGGTGGTGCCGTTGGCGGCTACGGTGGCGGTGACTTCAACGGTCTCGCCAGTGAGGATGTCGGGAGTGGAGGAGGCATTATCAAATAGCACGGTTAAAGTCGCTACGTCATCGGTGACGTACGCATAGGTGACTGATGCCACCATGCCATTGGCTCCGTCGGTGCCGCTTGGTGTGCCGAGGCAGTAGAGGTCCCAAGCGTTGATGTCTGCGGGCACGGCGCCTTTGCTGGCGGTGTGTTCAGAAAGGCAGAGTTGGTAAGGCCTGACTGCGGCGACTACTTCAACGGTGGTGGTGGCGCGGGTGGTGTAATTGCGGTAGGACGGCACGGCGATGGAAGCAAGCACTCCGATGATGGCCACGACGATCATTAATTCTATTAAGGTAAAGCCTTGGCTGTTGTTCATGATAATGGCCCTTTGCTTGTCGAATGCCTGTGGTTTGATCGGTGGTGCTGTGATCTGCGCTGTGATTAATGTGAAAGCCTAGAAATGAAAAACCCCTTGCTGGTTGATTAGGCCAAGCAAGGGGTTAGGTCAGTCGTTAGGCCTTATAGTTTAGGTCTGTATTCTACCGCTACTGTGCCGCCGGAGACTGCGAAACTGGTGGAGCCAGATCCAGCAATGGTGGCAGTGATAACCACTGTGTTATCAGCAAGTGCGTCTGAAACGCCGTTTGTAGCAGAGTCAAACGTTAGCGTTAAGGTGCCTGCTGTGGCGCTCACATAGGCGTAGTCTACTGAAATGATGTCGCCGTTTGCGCCATCAGTGCCTGTGAGTGATTGTGGGCAGAATGTATCCCAAGCGCTGCCGTCAGCAGGGGGCACACCTTGGGTGGCCGCATGTTCAGTTAAACAAAGTTGATAAGGTCGCACTGCGCCGACTACTTCAGTCATGGCATCAGTTCGAGCGATGTAGGTTTGATATTGAGGGACAGCAATTGAGGCGAGAATGCCGATAATCGCGACCACGATCATTAATTCGATTAATGTAAAACCTTGGTTCTTTTGCATTTTCATGGTGGTACTCCAAAAAGGATACTGAGTTTAGGGTTATGGGGGCCTTCTGCTGCCTTGCCGAGCCCCCAACGTTGCGGGTCAGGGTTGTTTGGGTACTGCTCGAAAGCCGTCGTAATATCTATCGCATGGCTTGTGCCAAGAGGAATGAAAAACAAGGTTTTTGGGGTAAGTGATTACTAACTTTCTGAAAGAGAGACGATTTTCGTTGCTTGTAAAAGGACTGGATTCATAGGCACTAAACCAATGATGAGATTTATAGCCTTGTAGAAGTGACCTTATGGGTCACTTTGTGACTTGAGGTGTGCTCAAAATTTGTTATTTATAAAGAAAGGGCAGGCTTAATTGTGGAAAACTATGCTTTGGGGAACCAAAAAGCCTTTGCTTATAGATTAAACAAAGGCTTGAAGGGTGTAGCTACTGGTTATGGCTTTTTAGGAGTTATATTTTAGGCATTAATTCTGCGTCCAGAGTACCACCGGCAGTCGCAGCAAAGCTGGTCGCTCCTGATGCGGAGATAGTGCCAGTGATTTCTACTGTGGTGCCCGCAATAGAGGATGAAACACCGTTTGCGACGGTATCAAATGTTAGGGTTAACGTTGCGTTATTGTCATCAACATACGCGTAGTCCACTTGAGTAATATCGCCGTTCGCCCCGTCAGTACCAGAAAGTGCTCCAGGACATGCGGTGTCCCATACTGTAGTGGTAAGAGGTGTCGCGCCCTCTGTTGCCGCGAATTCTTCTAAGCAAAGTTGGTAAGGCCTCATTGCTCCAGCTACTTCAGTCATAACGTCGGCGCGTGCAATGTAGGTTTGATACTGAGGCACAGCAATCGATGCCAATATCCCAATAATCGCCACCACAATCATTAATTCAATTAGCGTAAAGCCTTGGTTCTTCTGGCCGCTTCGCATGTTTTTCATATCACTTCTCCAAAAATTTAAATTTGCTAAATGAGCGGCTCGCTGTCCTTAGTGAGCCAAGTTAATCTTCCTTGTTAAGACCCGCACAAAAAGCTTTGTTTGAAAGCTTCAACTCAGTTCTACATTAACTACTTCAAGGTGGATGCCAAGGCGGCGGGAACTGCTTCTTGTTTTAAGATCAGTAGGCTACAGGTCCCGTTGCACCTGGGCTGTAAAAGCGACGTTTTTTTGACGGGGCTGTTTTGTTATCGATAAAGGGTCTTGATGGGCGGGTTTTTATGACAATATTTGTCAGTTTATGACTGTTTTTGGAATAGCCTAGGTGCCGTTTATTGTTATTGGCTATTAACAGGGGTTCTCTGGGTGGTCGTTGGTTGACACTTTTTGATGTTGCCGAAACCGGTGTCAAATTAATGACGTGGCTTTAGCCTTGGTTTCGAAAGCGGGCAGTGGATCTTCAACGCTGGTTTTGAGGATGGGGCGTGAATGACGGCTTAATTAGCAATTTTACGGCTTGAGTATTGCTTTTTAACGGTTTAACTCTATTCTTGCCCATCATCTTAGAAAACTCCGCGGATCCCTGTATTGGGTTCCATCCATTGTTCACTCATTGCTTAGTTATTGAATTTATTATGTCGCAAGCTGTAGAGACCGAATCAATTTCACTTCGTGAATACACGGAGCGCGCTTATTTAGATTATTCGATGTACGTTATTTTGGATCGCGCCTTGCCCCACATCGGGGACGGTCTAAAGCCGGTACAACGACGAATTATTTATGCCATGTCTGAGCTGGGTTTGAAGGCGTCGTCGAAACATAAAAAGTCAGCTCGAACGGTGGGGGATGTGTTGGGTAAGTTCCATCCTCACGGGGATTCGGCCTGTTATGAAGCGATGGTGCTGATGGCGCAGCCTTTTTCCTACCGTTATACCTTGGTGGATGGGCAGGGTAACTGGGGTTCGCCGGACGATCCCAAATCCTTTGCGGCGATGCGTTATACCGAGGCGCGGCTTTCTCCTTATGCAGACGTTTTATTAGGGGAGTTGGGCCAAGGCACTGCGGATTGGCAGCCGAACTTTGACGGTTCTCTGAATGAGCCGAAGATACTGCCGGCACGTTTGCCAAATATTATATTGAATGGCACCACCGGCATTGCGGTGGGCATGTCCACGGATATTCCGCCGCATAATCTTCGCGAAGTGGCGGGGGCCTGTATTCATCTGCTGGAAAACCCTGGCGCGTCGCTGGATGATCTGTGTGAGTTTATTCACGGCCCTGATTACCCTACTGAAGCGGAGATTATTACGCCGCGGAATGAAATTCTTAATATGTACGCCACGGGTAAAGGTGGCTTGCGGATGCGGGCGGTGTATTGCCAGGAGGAGAGCGATATTATTGTCACCGCTTTGCCCCATCAGGCGTCTGGCGCGAAGGTGCTGGAGCAAATTGCGCAGCAGATTAATGCTAAGAAGCTGCCTATGGTGGCGGATTTACGCGATGAATCGGATCATGAAAACCCCACTCGCTTGGTGATTACGCCGCGCTCGAATCGTGTCGACGTGGACGGTTTGATGGCGCATTTATTTGCCACCACGGATTTGGAAAAAACCTACCGAGTGAATCTAAACGTGATTGGCCTGAATGGCCGGCCTCAGGTCAAGTCTTTGCCCACCATTCTCGGTGAATGGTTGGAGTATCGAACCAGTACCGTGACTCGGCGCTTGCAGTGTCGCTTGGACAAAGTCTTGGCGCGCTTGCATTTATTGGAAGGGTTTTTATTAGCTTTTTTAAATATCGACGAAGTGATTGCGATTATTCGTAGCGAAGACAAACCCAAGCCAGTGCTTAGGGAGCGTTTTGGGCTGTCTGATTTGCAAGCGGAAGCGGTGCTGGATTTAAAATTGCGCCATCTTGCCAAATTGGAAGAGATGAAAATCCGCTCCGAGCAAGAAGAGCTGGAGAAAGAACGCCAATATTTGGAAAAGACGCTGGGTTCTAAAGCGCGTTTAAAGAAATTGATTATTAAAGAGATCAAGGATGACGCGAAGTTATACGGCGATGACCGTCGTTCCCCCATCGTGACTCGTGGCGAAGCCCGCGCCATTAGTGAAGAGGACTTAGTCTCTGCCGATCCTGTCACGATAGTGTTGTCGACGATGGGCTGGGCTCGGATGGCGAAGGGCCATGAGGTAGACGGTGCGGCGTTAAGTTATAAATCGGGGGATGGTTATCTGGCCTCCGCCCAAGGCAAGAGCAATGCTCCGGTGGTGTTTTTAGATTCCACTGGGCGGTCGTTTTCATTGCTGGCCCGTACTCTGCCTTCGGCGCGAGGACAAGGTGAGCCATTAACCGGCAAATTAAGCCCCGCCAGTGGTGCGCATTTTATTTCGCTGGTGATGGGCGATGAGGCGGATCGGTATTTGGTCGCGTCTGATGCAGGTTATGGGTTTGTGACTACTTTTGCTGACATGGTGACCAAGAATAAAGCCGGCAAAGCGTTGTTGAAATTGCCGAACAATGCCAAGCCTCTGGCGACCCAATTGATCGTGGGTACTGGGGCGAGCTGGGTGGTGTCGGCGTCCAATGAAGGTCGCTTACTTATTTTTCCGCTGCAAGATTTACCCGAAATGCCGCGCGGTAAAGGCAACAAAATTATCAGTATTCCAACGGATCGCGCCGCTAGCGGCGATGAGATTATGTTGGCGTGCGGAGTGATGGGCGCTAAGGATTCAGTGGTGATTTATGCAGGCAAACGGCATCTGAAGTTGAAGCCCGCTGATTTAGAGCATTATTACGGTGAGAGGGGACGTCGAGGGCATAAATTGCCTCGTGGATTCCAGAAGGTGGAGCGCATGGAAGTGATTCGTAAATAGCTCTATCGCTACCACAGGTCTTTGATGAAAGGCCTGTGGTTGTTAACTCGATAGTGACATTATTTTAGTTATCATTACTCTATTGATCATTTCCCGATTTATCATTTCTTTAGGGTCGCCAAGGCCCTTCAATCGCATCGGCTAACGAGTTGTTGGCCGGTTGCTCTTCTCGCAAGGTGCGCATTTTTTCGATGACTCGCTGTGAGCGGTCTTGTTTTTGTTTTATAGCGGCATTGCCTGGGTCTAGTTTAAGTAAGTATTCCCAGATGGAGTGGGCCTGGCTGATGCGCTCATGGCTGTAAAAATTATCTGCCCGCTGATCTAGTTTGGTGATTTGACCACTTAAAAACTGTTTAGCTTGGCGGATTTTTTTTTGTTCGCTTAATGGGTTCGGTTCAAGCGTGGCGATTGTCGACAACGTAGCATTGATATCGAGAAGGTTTACATTGGCTAAATCAGTTTCAAGCTGTTGTAGCAGTGTTTTTAACTGGGCGTGTTTCTCGGCTGCGGAGGGTTGTTTGATTTTTTTTACCGTCGACTGCGTCGCGGGATCTTTGGGGGTGTAACCCGCTTGCTGGTTGAATGCGTTATTGAGCAAGCTTTGCTCGCCAAAGTAGGGGGCATTAAGGTAGGGCTCGGTACTTTTCTGGCTAGTAAGTTGGCCTTCGTTGGTGGTGCGGTTTCGATTGGAGTCAGTCGGGCGTGGATTGCTACGCTGTTGTGTTAGGTAACTTCCATCCACTGGGTCTTGTTTGGCAAAGTAATGGCTGAGAATTTGATATTCCGTTTCTAGGGTGGGGGGAAGATTCTCTCGGTCAATAAAGGTGAAGCAAGATCTTGAACGGATTAGGTGATTTGAATCGAAGTTGTTCTTGGCGCAATGAAAAAATGTGCGATTGGCGTGGCGAATCATTAATTTGTAGCGAAATTGATTAAATCGGCTCAAGGGTGATTCGAGCGTGGATTGATTCAGGGCGCTGATATTGTTGTTGGCGGTTTGCAGCCAAACCATTTTTGCCTTTTTAGTGCGCAGTTTGAGTGATGCCAGTTGGATTCTTTCTTGTTTAAAGAGGCGTTTAAACGCGGTGTTGAATATTTTAGGATTAATGGAGTTTCGTTCTGCCGCTAATAATAATGCTTCTGCTTCTTGCCAGTAATGCGTGTTGATTTTTACGGTTACTCGTTGCAACACTTTAGTGCTGTGCAGGCGGTCTGCTTTTTCCAGTACGCTTTTTTGTTGTTGGTATTGAGGCGAGGTGAGCTGTTTTTGCCGAAATTGTTTATTCAGTATGGCTTCAGCGTGCTTAAATTTTTGGGTTTGAATGGCTTGATTAAAACTGTCGTCAGGGGTGCTGGGTTGAGACTGTAATGCTTGAGGCTGCGTTGCTTGAGGTGGTGTTGTTTGAGGCGACGTTGTTTGAGGTGATGTTGTTTGAGGTGATGTTGTTTGGCAGCCTGCGAGCAGCAATAGGCTGCCTAATAAGCCAGTGAGCAGGACTGAACTAAAGCGTTTACACAGGGCAGTTCTTGGCCACTGGTTGAGCCAGTAATTGGCTGGCTTGATGTTCAATTTGATTTTGATATTCATCCGTTAATTGTTCAACGATGCACACTTCGACAGGTTCGTTTTTACCTTTCACTTGCAGGGTCTGCTGCCCAGTAATGATTACTTTGTCGCGTACCGTGTTGTGGCTGTAGACCTGTTTGGAGACAATTAGTTTCCCTGCTTGGCCCATATCGCACAGTCTGGAGGCTAGGTTGACCGCTCGACCTACCACAGTGTACTGGAAGTATTCCGTGGAACCTAAGGTTCCTGCTAACATTTCCCCTGAATGAATGCCTATTTTGAATTCCGCCAGGGGCCGATTTTCAGTGGCTCTTAATTGATTCAGTTGTCTGACTACGAGGAGCAGTAATTGCGCGCAGCGAATGGCATTAAATCGATGGTCGGGGTCGGCGCTGGGTACGCCGAATAGCACCATGGCGCCATCACCGATGTATTTGTCCACGGTGCCATGGTAAACCTGACTGGTTTTGACGATGTGGTAATAATATTCGTTGAGCAGCTCTTCCACCTCTTGGGGGGCAAGGTACTCACACATGGCGGTGAAGCCCACGATATCAATGAAGAGGACGCTGGCGTCTACGTAGGTGCTGGGGACTCCTTGTTGGTCTAAATTGGCCAAGATGTTTTTTGCAAACCCAGGGGCGACGTATTGATGAAAGGTTTTTTCCAATTGGTGGCGTTCTTTGAGACCTTGCGCCATGGTGTTAAAGCTGTGAATAAGGGTGCCGATTTCGTCGGTACGTCGTTCCGTGATGCGGTAATCCAGTTCGTCATGAGCAATGGCGTTGGCGGCGGCAGTGAGGCTTTTGATGGGGCGGGTAATATTTCGACTCAGCAGCAGGGACAATAATATTGCGCAAATAAATATCGTGACGGTGGTGACGGTCATAAGCTCGATGGAATGCCGGATGGTGAGGGTGACGGCGTGGTTATTAAGAGTGATTTGGGCGTAGCCTGCGAACACATCTTGGAAGGTGATGGGAGCAGCATAAGTGTCGCCTTGGCGGTGGATGACGTTAAACAGTTGTTGGCTGGTTTGGGCGTTTTTATCTGGGGCAATCAAGGTTTGTTGAGAGACCGGTAGTTTGCTTGATTTTGCCAGCGTTTTGCCGTGGGAGTCGAAAAATATGGCGCTTTGGACGTTGGTATCTTCCGCTAATTTGGTGGCGATTACATTTAAGCTGAGGAGGTCATCTGCGAGCACTAATTCTGCCCCTGCGTAGGCGGATTGTTTGGCGATGGCGCGCCCAAAGGTGTCGGTTTGATCGTCAATCAATTGGTAGAGGTTGGTTGATAAAATTAACCACAGGCTGCCCAGGGTTAAGGCGGCAAGTCCTACTAAAGACAGCGCTACTTTGTAAGAGATCGGTAGGTTGTTGCCCCAAGTAGAGGGTTTATTGAGCATGATTTGATTCAATGGTTCACTTCCGCTGTGCCTTGTTAGAATGTTTGCAAATGGTGTGTCTTAAAGCGTGATCAAATTAGTTTGACTAAGATGGTTTAACTAGGATCGTTTGAAATTGAAACAGTGCCGCGCATTATAGCGGTTTTTGATGGCAGGTAAGCACTTCGTTTCGGTAAAAAATTGGGTATAATTGCGCCTTTTCTTCAGTGGGCACACAGTGGTTGTGCGCCAATGACTGTTCTTAAATTCACTCATTAATCTGGAAAATCTATTTTATTGTGCGGGAAATAATATTAGTTCAGCTCCGTGGTCAAGAGAGTCAGGCACTTACCTCGACTTTTTTTGGTGTGTTGGCTCAGCACTCGGTTAATGTGTTGGATATCGGTCAATCGGTGATTCATAACGCGTTGAATCTTGGGGTTTTAGTGGAGTTTCCTGAACAAGGGGGTTCGGAAACGGTGCTGGCTGAGTTGGCGCGATTAGTCGGGGACCAAGGGGG
>NVTH01000005.1 GCA_002401525.1 Moraxellaceae bacterium
TTCATGATAGCCGATAAAGATTGCCCCACCTCATCGGGATGAACCAATCCTAGAGCATGACCCACCTCATGAAGAAGAACTCGCTGGATATCAAAAACAGCGTGGCCACTACTGGTGGTCAATATGACACTGCCATCATAGGCGTCCCACCGCTCAGTACTATTTAGAATAATATTAGTGTCGACAATGTAAGYCTGGTTTTCTCCGCCCGTTGACACCACTATATAGGTCACTTCCGTCACCGCCAATACATCACTTCCCCAGGCCAAGCCACAATAATCATTGGACCAACCGGTACTATTCACTTCATCAGGAGTGGCCGCGCTGTCCTCACAAATAGCCGCCTGATCAGTTCCTGACTGCCAGGAAAAATTGGCTCCAGAATCATTCCAGGCATCCATTGCTGCGAAAGCATTTTCATTCCACGTCAATGATTCATTAAGTAAAGCGGTGTTGCTAGGTGCGGAACCTTCGTCGAACTGAAGCGTAAAGGCGACTTTATCAAGCGCCCAAACAATGGGCTCAGCAGAAGCGTTGCTAGAAGACGCTTCAATGATCGAATCACCGTTATTCAAAACCCGAAAGCCGTAAGCCCACGATTGTCCGGCTCCGAACCACGTTGCTAATAACAAGGCGATTAACGATATCTTTGGGGGAATGCTTTGCCAATGCCCTTGCGCTAATCCAACACACTGCTTCATTAGTGATTCCCCTGAGATTGAGGAAATAATGGGTGCGGTCGGAGCTGCTGCCACCTTTGACGAATAAGCGTCATAAACTCATCTGCTTTGAGTGATTCCTCGCTGCGCTGCGATGTCGCTATATCGCGCCCTACTATTGAACCTTGCTTTTGAGCCGCTCGGTACTCAGCCACTGAACGTAAAATTTGTTGGTGATCCCCCACTTCTCGAATCACCTCGTCTCCCTGGTCATCAGAGACCACTTTATAGACCCCCTGATACACGCCCACTAAAGGAAACAACTCATGCCCATTACCGCGTACAAAAAGCACGTAATTTTGGCCCACATCAAAGCTAGGCAAGCCCGGAAATGCTTGGATTACATTGCCTACGCGACCACCCACAATTCTCAGCTGATAGCTGCCATCGACTTGATTATCCGTCTCATCGATTATTTTAAGCTCATTAAACTCGATGTAAGTAAAAATATGATGCGACAGACTTCCCTCGCCAAACCGGCTTTCAATTGACACCACCCGCCCTTGAATCACCTCATCAGATTCCAGCACTAATTGATCAAACGTTTTCGATTTAACGCTTAATGCATAACACGCGTTAGACACCGCACACAATGTTATAACCACTACTGCAAAAGATTTAAGACACATCATTTCATCAGCCAATTCTCGGGGGCAGGCTAAAAAAACAGCCTATTGGTACCCCCTCTACTAACAATAAGTCACGATTGAAAGTGGGGATGGTCACCGATCCCTGAGATTGCCCAGGCCATCGAAATGTCGTCCCCAAACCCGAAGATCTGAATTAATAGAGAAATGGCGGCAGGTAATAGGGCGTTCACAGGAAAATAAAACCAGCGAATAAAAGGCTAGGAAGCTACGAAAGAAAGAGGCTTTGAAAAAAAGGAAGGTTTTGAAATAGGAATTTAAACAACGCCTTAGAAGAGCTGAAAATCAAACAATTAGCAACCACCTGCCGCTAGCAAGCACTCAGAGGCAGAATTAGTTCACTGTTGGAAAGCTAAAACATTACACAAAAAGCGTTAGTATTTAAATGATTGCAGCAGTTGTCGAGTTTCTGGTGGCGCATTCTGGATGCGAAACCCAGCATCGTAGGCACATTCACCGTCCAAACTCTTTAGCCACACTAGGCGCGCTTCAAAAGCATATTCAGTATTTAATTCAATATCGATATTAGGGTCCAAGTCGAAATGATAGACATGATCTGAATCAAAGGGTTTATCGCAAGTGACCATCACCCCGGTTTCAGATAAGTCCACCACATAACCTTGAAACTCTTTGGTGTCGTGATCGAAAAGTCGTAAATAATAAACTAATTCTCGCCTTTCTCGTTGCCTGCGCTCCGCTTCGTTGTCAATTTTGAGTTGAGTTGCCATAAGTCAGTCCCCCTGAGAAACACAGCATTCTTTCAACGCCAGAAGACTTCCAAACCTAAAGTGCTGCTTAGGACTTAATGAATCTGCGTATGAATTCCCAAATATAGACTATATCTCGCCTTTTTCACCTAATTGCGCCTCAAGCTTCTCAAGCTGAAGTCGGATCGACTCAAGCTGTTGGTTTTTTAGGCCTAACGCTTCAATTTGAGACTGCGCCTTATCCTCCAGCCCTTGAAGTTGATGACTAAGATGCACATTTTTATCACCGAACTGAACAATATTATTTTCGGACTTCTCCAGCTCCGCCTGTAATTTCCGCGACTCCACATCCGAGTTCAATAGCGACCGTTTGCCATCCTTTTGATTATTGAATCGAGCTAATGAATCTGCATAAACTCGCTGCGCCTCCCGCCTCGTCACCCCATGAACCTCCTCAGCACTTGGGATCGCCAGCTGCACGTCCTTTTTTAATCGATTTAAATTGTTGTCAACAAACCTTCGGGGATTCTTCTGGAACAAAGCAACCATTTTTTGCCAATGCGTTGCACCGTCCACCTCAAACTGGTTTGCCAGGACCCACAACGAACTAGAGCTCGTAGTAGGCGGTAGAAGCGCTGAAGAAGCGCCGTGTAAACTGGCTTCGGTTGCGCCTACAAAAGCACCCCAAAATGCAGAACAGAGGACAATTGAAACCTTCCCAACGGCATTGATTAATTTTTTATTCATTGCCACACGTTTGACCACAATATTTTGGAGTACGATATTTTCAAGTGCAGTATTTTCAAGTGCAGTATCTTTGATTGCTGTCTTCATCACACACCTCGTCGTTTTATCTGGCCTCTGTATTGCGAAACCGAATTTAGGGTAAATAAGAAACTTACTATATTTATCCCTCATCTGAAATGACATCCCTCCCAACACCCTAATATACGGCAAATATTGGGGCAAGCTTGCACCTTTATAGCGCAAACCTGTTGGCAACATCCACCACAATCATTCAAACCTATAATTAATAAATTTGATCATTGAGATGAGATCCGTACAATGACTCGCTAACCATTATGCTTGGGGCAACATTTCGGATGCAGGACAACGAACTTTTCTCGATTACGCTCGGAGAAGACCAAATTATAAGGGTTTTATACGGCTACCAAAGACGTGTTACCCTGAAGCTGGTTAAATCCGCTGTTTCGCAAGCGAGTCAATTGATTACGGTTAAGCATCCCCTCATCGTCTCGGGTCCAAATATCATTTATTTGGATTATGACGCCGGTAAATACCAGGCAAGCCAAGAACCCGCTGAAATATTCAGCGCTGTCGCTGTTATTACTAGAACGCGCCTAGAACAAACCCTGGGTCGAATGTTCATGCGCATTCATAAATCAAACTATCCAGTACGTTTATTTACTACAGAAGCAGAAGCAGAGAAGTGGTTGCAGATCTACCTCCCTTCCGAGTCCGCACAGAGCAAGCCCACCCCTTTGATATACGCGTAAACTAGGTCAGCTCTTAAGCGGACCAGCAATCGCTATGGATGGAGTAACCATGGCGAACGAAATCCGCACCCAAAAAAGCGTCCTTGCACCAATGCGAGATCTGCATCGATATGCTGCTTTAGGGGAATTAACTGTCATTGGGAGTGTTTTACTGTTCACTGAACAGAACGGCTACATTAGCATTGCGGGCGCAATTCTTTTAGCTGCCGCACTAGGAGTGGTTTAGTTTATGTAGAATTCTGTTTGCAACTAAACAGAAGCCCCAGAGAAATTGCACGGTCCGAAGAACAAACTTTCGCGCAGCTATTTAAAGCACCCGACGAGCCCTTAACTCTTGGCGTTTATAATAATAGAGGGGTGTAGTTTAGATATAGATCTGAAGACATAGCTTAAAATATAAGCCTGAAGAGCGAATTCTTCACCTAATGAATGCCGCTCTAACAAGCCCCTTAACTACCAAGCGTTTCTCATATCGGACGGAATGCGAAGAAAAGTTTCATTCAGATTCGAATTAGCAGCGTCTTTAGCGGYTTTCATTCGCTGATGGCTTAACAGCTTAGGTACTTTAAGGTCACTCAAAGTTTTGAACCCAATTTTGGTTTTCAATATAAGTCTGCCTGAGCGAAGTTCATATTGCCGAGATAGTACTGGAACCGTTATTTTTGCTTTCAATTTAATTTCCAATGTGGATTATTATTTTACTTAACGTCGTTAAGACTACGCACTCAAAAATCTTTATGCGCTGGACAACTCCCAAACCCGATACAACGACATTAAAACACGGCAATCGTTAGCTTATCGAGAATAGAAAACTGTCAACAATAAACCTTATTGGAACGTTAATCCTAAGCAATTGAAGCGAATAGAAAAGTAGTCGCGTTAATCGATGTTTCAATTGTTTGATTTATGTACAGAGCGGCCGTTCTCTAGAATATCCTGATCGGGAAGCGCGGCCAGAAGGTCACTCGTTAGAAAAACGACGCCGAACGCTCAACCTAAGGCAACGCCTCCCAAATCGACCAATGCATGACGATCATCGAGTAGGCCTGCCTTTTCTGAGCATTTATCTGAAAAGAGATCTCCCTATTCGTAACAACCAAATTTCTCTTTGGCAGTATTCGTAAGCTTAATAAATTCAAAGCCAGTGTCATAAAAAACGGAGCTCGCCTTCTTGCACCATCTAGCTTTGCCTTCAAAAGCAATTTGATCGGGCGCATTAGGCTCCAGAGTATCAACCAGTCCAAACCGATAAAGCTTACCCGGATTTAACGCCTCCACACTGGTTAAAAGCATACCGCCTTTAGACAAATCTACAATTAAACCAACATACTCACAGCTATCCAGCTCGTATATGCTAACGTAACTCATCAAGTTCCTGCGGGGAATGATTCTCTTTTCTCTTATAGCCAACTCCGTCATTGTGGCCTCCTAGCCGCTCATTTAGCTTAAGTGACGTCGACCCTGAACCATAAATATTCACGTTTGTAGGTCTATACCGCGATCACTGCGTATTTAAAATGTAATGGACTCAAAATAATCAAACTTCTTAAGCCCGCTTATTCAAATTCCTTCAATTAAGCGCCGCTTTTACCCCTAGAGTGTTCTAAATTTCACATTCGACACCCCTGTTAAGGCTTATTTGATACCCCTCTTTAGCTCTGATTGCAAGCAAAACCCACCGCAAAGGAGGCCAAGAAGGCCCCTTAAATTGCCTACAATCAAAAGGTTATGATAGCAGCCAGCCGATCAGGACAAAGCGACAAGTAGCATCACTGTGCATAACGAGCCCCTAATAAGTAAATAAATCGCATCATCACTCAAAAAATAAAAATAGCTGAATATCCAGCAACATTCTAAAAATATCGAATATTTATAGCAAATCCCCCTTGCCTATCGGTGGCCTGCGCATGAGTTGTCTACGAACGGTTGTCTACGCATAGATCCTGGCACAGATCTAAACGAGCGCTACCCTAGCCCTAGTAGACTACCCCCCATGCCCTAGCGCTCCTACCTGCCCACCTAAAGGCAACGATAGACCGCTTAAGGTTAACCCCATGGATATATCGTTCTTCACTCGTTGCCTGCATCCATTCGTACCACTCCGAACAAGCCACTAACCAAATAGGAACTAGGCATCATTTTAGGTGTGAAATTGCTTCCGTTGTCATTAGCCATCTTACAGTTGAAGCCATTTTGACTTCAATTCTGAAACTATTACGACTATGCTGAATTTATGCCTAGCGCCACTGAAATGCTGAGCTAACACCCTGCGTTTATCGTGGGGGCTCTACCGAAGAAATTAGGATTACTTCATGCACAAGAAGACCTCAACCTTTTCATACGTAGCAACCGTATTTTTTTTCCTCTCAGTCGTTTTTACCCCGCTTTCAAGCCACGCGCTTAACTTTAAAGGTAGAGCAGTTCAAGCGGATACCGACTTAAACACAATAGAAGCCAATGCATTAGAACCCAAGCGCGAGCACGCTAGAACCATTCTTGGGGTGATTAGCCGACTCAAACAAATGCACTATAAAACCCATTCAATTAATGACGACCTTTCTTCCAAAGTATTCGATCTTTACATTGACAACCTCGATAGCACTAAAAGTTATTTCCTTGCCTCAGACATCGAGGAATTTGAACAGTACCGATACCATATTGATGAAGCATTAAGATCCGGAAACCTAAAACCAGCGTTCCATATATTCAACCGGTATCAATCGAGAGTATTTGATCGCTTAAAATTCTTAGTACAGTTAGTGGAAAACTCCATTGACGATCTTTCTTTTGAGAATCAAGAGAGCTTACAGCTAGATCGAGATCACGCCCCCTGGCCCAAGAATTTAGCGGAAATGGATTCTTTATGGCACAAACGATTAAAAAGCAGCGTATTAAACCTTAAACTCGCAGGCAAAGAGATTGAAGACATTCAATCCTTGCTGAGTAAACGATATCGAAATCAGATCAATCGSTCCTTGCAGACCAATAGTGRCGACGCMTTTCAAACCTACGTCGACGCATTGACCCAGAGCTATGATCCCCACACCCAATATTTCTCACCTCGCACATCYGAAGATTTTAACATCCACATGTCACTTTCTTTAGAGGGCATTGGTGCAGTACTTCAAACCGAAGACGAATTCACCAAAATTATTCGGCTCGTGCCAGCAGGCCCAGCGGATAAAAGTAAGCAATTAGCACCCGCCGACCGAATCATCGCCGTAGCCCAAGGTAAAACCGGCTCCTTCACAGACGTGGTAGGCTGGCGTTTAGACGAAGTGGTTCAACTGATTAGAGGCAAAAAGAAAAGCCTAGTCAAACTCGAAATTATTCCGGCAAACGCCAATAGTATTGAAGATACAAAAATCGTCGAAATAGTGCGCAATACRGTTAAGCTTGAAGAACAGTCCGCGCAAAAAAGTATTATCGAGGTCGATCAAAATGGTAAAACTTTAAAAATYGGCGTCATCGATGTMCCRACCTTTTATTTAGATTTTAAGCAACTCCAAGCTGGAAAAAAGGATTACAAAAGCACCACTAGAGACGTCATACAATTAATTTCCGAGCTTAAAGAAGACAATATAGACGGTTTAGTGATTGATTTACGCAATAACGGCGGAGGGTCGCTGCAAGAAGCAAACTCCCTAACGGGTCTATTCATCCAAACTGGCCCCACTGTTCAAGTGCGCAATTCAAACGGTGACGTAGACTTAATGCTAGATTCAGATCCTGGTGTAATCTGGACCGGCCCACTTGCAGTACTGGTGAACAGAATGAGCGCATCGGCTTCCGAGATATTTGCCGGCGCAATACAGGACTACGGTCGCGGACTGATTATTGGCGGGCAAACCTTTGGCAAAGGCACMGTACAATCATTAATCCCCCTCAATAACGGGCAATTAAAGCTTACACTCGCCAAATTCTATCGAATTTCTGGCGAAAGCAATCAAAACCGAGGCATTATTCCCGACATCGCCTATCCCACCCTATTTGATATCGAAGAGATTGGCGAAAGCGCCCTTTCAAACGCCCTTCCTTGGGATACCATCACCGCCGTTAAATTCAGGAAAAGCTACAATTTAAAACCCTACATCGCTGAACTCAGACAAAACCACAAAAAACGTATTAAAGCGAACCCGGACTTTATTTACTTGTCAAAACAAATTGAGGTGTTAAACGAATCAAGACGCAATTCATCCATTAGCCTTAACGAAGCATCCCGAAAGCTCGACCAAAAAAGYAAGGAARAATTAAARCTGCAACTCGAAAATGAACGTCGACTCGCTCTAGGCTTGGAACCGTTAATAWAACTGTCAGATATTGATGAAGAGCAAAAAGTGGATGATTCAGAAAAAAATAACAATGATTTTCTATTGCAGGAAGCTGGAAAAATCATCACGGATTACATATCGCTGAGCCAATTTAATAATCTAGCCCATCACAACGCGCCTGACAGTGATAACTAAGCTTATCGCTACCGACCTATCCAATCCTACCAACACCTTTCAAAACACAGCGGTTGTTCCCTTTAAGAATGGCTGTCCATTCATTTCAAGCAGAACTCCCTATGGCACCGGAGAAGGCTCCGCACAGGACGTTCCGGTGCGAAACACGCTCTATTATTGAATAAGGTATTCGGTTTTTATAGTAGATGCTCTTGAATCTACGGAATTTTATAGGTTCTTCCTAATCTTTAAACCCCTATCCATAGAAGATTTTATTTCCTACCCCTTTCAGCATGCCATTTTTATTGGTCTATAATTTATCATACAGACAAAGAATTACGCAGTATGAATTTTATGTTCCATGCGAAGCCAAAACTTTTAATTATAAACAATCAAGTCAATATTACTGAATCGATCATACAATCATTTGAAGATCGATTTGATATTGCCGCTGAGCCTGCCAATGAAAATTGGTTTGAACCGGTCCTCAAACACCGACCCGACATTATATTTTTCGACGCAGATTCTAGCTCGCTGGAAATCCCAGCAATATCCAACAGAGTCGCCAACAATTCCACAACTCAAGATGCTCACATTGTTTTTTACACTCAAAATCCTGAAGCTGACGCACCCTGTACGCGTCAACATTCTCATCAAATTGGCTCGCCGTTCTCCATCGATAAATTTTCCGTCTATGTTGAAGAGTCGTTCACTCACTTTAAAGACGAAAAGCACAGCCTAGAAAACCTCACCGAATTCCTCAACAACGCAGCAGTTTGCGTCCACTGCTGCGACCATGCAGGAAGAATCATCTGGGCCAACAAAACTGAACTTAATTTATTAGGCTACAGTGCTGACGAATACATCGGTGAACCCATCGCGAATTTTCATGCCGATAAAATCTCTATTTTCGACATGCTCTATCGACTCGCTAACGACGAAACTTTATCCAATTTCGAAGCCAGATTGAAATGTAAGAACGGCGAAACAAAGCACGTATTAATCAATTCAAACGTCTATCGAATTAACGGCGAATTTATGTATACGCGCTGTTTTACCAAAGATATTACCGAACAGAAAGAAGTTGAAGAGCAGCTGAGAGTATCGGAAGGCAATGCAATTTTAGCCCACAAAAATAAACTACAATTCTTCTCCAAAGCCTCTCATGAATTGCGAACCCCGATGAATGCGGTGTTAGGTTACTCCAGACGGCTTGAAAAGTTATTTAAAAAAGACCAGGCGCCCGACCTCTATGTTGACGCCGTCACACACATCAGCGAAGGAGGGCTTCATTTATTGGAGCTCATTAACGACATACTTGATCTGGCTCGCGCTGAAGAAACCGGCCTAGAACTCAATACCGAATCGCTTAATTTTAACGAAGTCGCCTACGAGACCTTTAATCACCTTTCCACCCTCGCCGATAACAAGTCATTAGATTACAGTTTTGAAGAAAAAGTAAAAAACATCATCATCGAAGGCGATAAAAAACGCATCAAACAGGTGATTAGCAACCTAATTTCAAACGCCATTAAATACACCTTAACAGGCTCAATCCGAATCGTTGTCGATCAACGACCTGACAATGAAATGGGCGAGGTCGCTGTATTGGAAGTGATCGACACAGGAATTGGCATTGAAATTAGACGCATCAATAATCTATTTATTTCTTACAGCAAAATCACTCACGAAGAAACCAAAGATGTAGAAGGGACAGGCCTAGGGCTTGCCATCACTGAAGAAATAGTGCGTCTCCACAACGGCACCATTAAAGTACACAGTGAAATCGACAAGGGTTCTGTATTTATTGTCACCTTACCGACCACTCTCTACAGCGACGCCATCCTCTCCCCCATAGAAAAAGATGCCGTAGGCGAACTATTCAATATCGGAATGGGGCAAGTAGGGAGAGCCCTCAGCGAGATCACTGGAAAAGAGGTGCAACTCAACCTGCCGGTGCTGCGATTTATCCCTCAATGTGATATCGCCAAAGAATTCGGTTTTTCTCTCGACGCGAATGACCTCGATGTCATTGTCGAATCCTTCACCGGCGACATCTCAGGGAAAGCATTACTGTTTTTCCCAAAAAATATTGCCCAAAAATTACTAGAAATCACTTTGAACACCAAATCAGATTACGACTATGAAGATCCGTTACATCAAGACGCAATGAAAGAGCTTGGGCAGATTGTCATTAACGCGTGTTTTAACAGCATCTCTAATATGTTAAAATGTGCAGCTAACGCGGACTTACCTTACCTACTCCATGGCGACTATGGTCAAATATTTAAACTGGTATACGGCGACGCACCCGGCAATGCATTAATGCTATTAAAAATGAAGTTCACCATTGATGACTTACAGGATATAGAAGGCGACCTAACCTTTTTGATGAATTTGCGGTCGATGCTCCACTTTAAGAAAAGTGTGCAGATTATGCTTGGCGACGTTCTTTAAACGAACCGTTTTGCTGAATCTTTTTACCGTATCTTTATACTGTTGGTGAAAAAATCCTCAATAGAGTGCAGATTCAGCGTCAGGCACTACGTCTTCCRAGCGGAGTTCCTTCAATAAAATTGGCTTTCTAATGCCGTAACCTTGCGCATAATCGACGCCGATTTCTTTTAACTTTTCCAGTATCTCATTATTTTCGACGTATTCAGCAATGGTTTCTTTGCCCAGAAATTTAGCCATTTCATTAATGGATTTAACCATCGCATAATCGCTCGCATCATCCACCAGATCTTTAACAAATATTCCGTCTATCTTGATGTAATCAACGGGCAAGTTTTTAAGATAGGCATAGGAAGAAAGCCCAGAACCAAAGTCATCTAACGAAAACTTACAGCCGATATTGCGCATTTCTCGGATAAAATCTGCCGCATCTCCCAAATGAGAAATAGTTGCGGTTTCGGTGACCTCAAAACACAATTTATTTCTCGGAATATCCAAGCTAACCATTTTCTCAAAGATAAACTGCATTAAACCTTCATCATTAAGAGAATGCCCGGATAAGTTGATCGCACAACCACCAAAATTCTCCAACATTGATCGGTTATCAGCCATCCATTCAAATACCTTCGCAATCACCCAGCGGTCAACCGCTTGCATTCTGCTGTATTGTTCGGCGGCTTGAATAAAATCCCCGGGCGGAATTTGCAGACCATTTTCATCTTCGATGCACAATAAAATTTCGTAATGGGGCAATCGACCCTCTGACTTATTAATCGGCGAGATTTCTTGGCAGCGTAGTTGCAACCGATCTTCATCCAACGCTTGATTGAGCTTGATGACCCACTCCATCAAATCATCACGCTTCACCAAATCCGAATCATTACTACGATAAATCTGAATTCTATTGCGTCCACCTTCTTTCGCACTACTGCAGGCAGATTGAGCCATTTTCATTGCACAGGTGGCATCCTCAGTCGTTTCACTTAACAACGCCAAGCCAATGGATGCACCGACAACATAGGGCACGTCATTCCAACTAAAGCGATGGTTTTGTATCGCTACGTGTTGATTATCGGCAATTTGATAGCCTTCATTTTCACTGCAATTAGGCATTAATATACAGAACTCATCGCCATTAACTCGGGCGATCACACCCTCCTTCGTCATCCAATGTTGCAATAAATTCGCCACTTCTTTCAGCAGTTGATCCCCGCCCTCATTACCACACGTGCTATTCACTAAATTAAATTGATCTAAATCCAGATATAACAATACATGCGTTTTACCTGCGATCTGGTCCCCTTTAATATACCGTCCTAGTTGACGCTCAAACTCCTTACGATTGACAAGGCCGGTCAGTTCATCATGGGTAGACTGGTAGGAAAGCTCTTCGTAAACGGACTGCACCATACTGTCTAATCCGAACTCCACTAGGGGCAGATCAATGCCTTGATCAAGGACCAGAACGCCATTAAACAAATGCTTCACCGTTTCAACCAAGGTGAGCTCTGAAACCTTTAGACCCTGATGATTGACGAAGACGAATAGATCCGACTGATCGCTAATCCAAGCGATTCTCATCCGCACAGGCTCATTGTCTTCTTGCTGCAAGTTAATCCAATTGCCTACTTTAAAGCCTTTGGCTCTTCGTATCCATTTACGCAATTCAAGCCTTCGTTCATCGGCTGATTTATTTTTTGTATCGGCTAATTCCTCGAGCTTAATTTGCGCCTCAGCTTCAGGCACTTGTTTCAGTTTAGATTCTGGCAGCGCCACTCGTTCGATGGGGGAATGGCCGCTATTCGCATCGATTAGCAGTCTTTTTAGTTCATTTAACGCACTGTCATTTTTGGTTTGATGACTCACTACTTGCTCAAGCTTCTCAGATAGCTCCCGATATCTAGCTTCACCATCAAAAGCGCTATCCGCCGACGATGCAACAGAGGTCGCTTCCAACTCTTCAGCCAACGCATCCATTGTCGCCAAGCCATTCTGCCAGCGCTCACTTTCAGCGCCCTCCTTAAGGTAAGCTAACGTTAGTAGTTCCTTCCAGCCGGCATCCAATAGCACCGGTATGGCCTTAGGGACAGATTTACCCGCCAATCGAGCATCAAGCGCCTCTTCCACTTTTAACTTCGCGGCTGACAGCCTTTCCTGTCCGTCGCACGCTTCTGTTAACCTGGTGACGTTACGTGAATATATTTTATCCTGCTTTTCAATTAACTTATCCAGATCCAACAAAGCGTCGTCAAACACCGAAATATCACTATCAAATTGTTTAACAATGCGATCCACAATTCGTTGAGCAGCGTTTTCACTGGCGACGTTTTTCACTGCGCTCTTTTGACCAATCTGAGCCAATCGATTAACAACCAAACGAGCAGGATGTTGGTCAATGGAGAAAAAACTGTCATTCTGTAGAAAAACTTTTGCAAGCGGAATTTCCAAGCGCTTAATTAACTCAGCACTTCCGCTGCTCAAACGATTTTCTTCCAGCATGGCTCGAAACAAATCTCCCATATTAGACAGCATATCTCGCTCATCAGTACTGAGACAGATGTCTTCGCCCTGAGCGTTTTTAATGGAGTGTTTTAAAACCTCAGCAATGCTGTTGGGCTGCCCAGCAGACAATTCATCCGCCGCTTCAACGCTTTGACCTTGAGGCGGCACAAGCTTCTGTAGTCGCCCTAAGGCCTGAAATAATTCGTTTTTTCGCTCAACTTCATGGGATTCTGTCGCCGGTCCTACTTCTTTATCTGTTCCCTGAGTAAAAGGTGGCATTGAAGCGTCGCTAACGTCCTTATTCTTTTGACTCGGTTCGGGTAGCGCTTTTTTAACCACTGATTGAGACTCTTTCTGGAGCTTAATCAGACGCTGGATTGTCGTATAAGAATCTTGAGCAATTCGCTGCAGGTTTTCGAACCGCTGGCCAGCCGATTCGACTGCTTCACCATTCCTAGCGACATGCCCACCTGCAGAGGAATTCTTAGCAGATTGCTCGGTCCCATGTAATACCGCGGGTGAAGAGGCTACAGGTGCAGACACGGCAGAGGAAGATACCGCTGCCGCCTCGTTAAGACCGGACTGATGGTTAAATGAAGTGTTTTTAGAATCAGCTGTATCAAACACTTCTTTAGAGGAAATATTAGGGCCGTACTTTTCAATCTTGCCTTTGATTAACTTAGAAAACTCAATTTCCGAAAGCACTCCACTATTAATAAGCACTGAATTTACATCATCGTACATATCGCCCAATTTAAGCACCACCGCTTTCTCGAACGATTGATAAATCAACCTTTCGACTTCGCTTGGGAACTCTAGCCCTTCCATAGCGGAAGAAAACGAGTGACAAATGACCGACGGACCTACTGGGTTATTTTCGTCATTAAAGAGTCCTCCAGTAAGCTGGCTAAATCGAACATGCAATGCAAATAACTTTTCCTGCAAGCATGTTTCAGCCTTCGATATCATCACTTTAATAATCAGCCAGTCTTCGAATTCATCTTTGTTGACCAAAGAAAGATTGTGCTCTATGTCCTTAAGATCCTGCTCCTTGAGTTTAATCGTACCGGTGGACGAGAGTTCATCCATTTGATCCAGCGCGGCGCGATTAAAGGAAGTGATAATTTTCCCGCGGCGCTTTTTTAGCTCGCCAATTGCTTCCATGAACACACGTTGTTCGTCGTTACTGCGCGCATAGTTTGCTGCTGCAAAAAGCGCCTCTTCAACGCTGGGGAAGAAGCCCTGTAGAAGCGCTGACAGGTGGTCAGAAACGCCACGGCGACACAAAGCAAGTATTCGATGGACATTCTCGCGACCCAGCTTAGGTGGATACTGAGCTGARYYTKGTGCNTSYAKCAWYGCCAAAGTTGGCRACGTTTTCTAKRGCCTGTAAYGCCGCGGGATCAGGATCGSAAAACGTTAGCCCTGCGGCGCCTTTWAGGATMCGAGCGATATTCGCTTTMAGCTGAAAGCTRTTGGCRCCTTTCTGCGTGGGAATGTTCAAGTGAATTACCACCACGCTGCCCACTTTCAGCCCATTCACAAAGCCGTGAGAACCGGCCACTTGGCTAAAGGATATGAATAGTCCTCCGAGGCAAAAATCTCTGATTCTACAGTCTTGTACATTAGCGCCCTGGGCCGATATCTGGGCGTCAAGATTCAGCGGATAACGGTGGTAACTTCGATGTTCCAATATTCACCTTTTAGGTAAGACCCACGAAAACTCACGAACTTCATAAAGATCCCGGGGCATAACGCGATATCTTCCCGACGTTTTCCCTAATTTTAGATCGCAATAATCTAAGATTCTTGTTTCTTAACAAATTTCTTTAGATCATTAATATATATTACTTTTATTCGTCTAAGCATTGACTCCTCGACCAGTCCAATATTTTTTCAGCTCAGCGGCTGTTTGACTAAAAATGATCCGCTTGATAATCGCTGTAAATTTCGGCAGCACGCCCCACCATTACCCCCTGGCCTAAATTCAAGATTAGAGGGATCAATAGGAGGTACCTATCCTTCTGTATCCCCAAATTTAGGCCGGTAAACACAGAATGATTGAAAAACAAAGCTGAGATTCACCCCCCAAATATCGACTTTTAGAGGATATGAGCTCACATCAGTATTTTGCATCAAATATCGTGAAGCTTGTCACAGGTTTATTGCTTTTTTTTGTTCTCGCAATGCCCCACCTATGGGCTATACTGCCAAACAAGCCAGCTTTATTCTGACATGAAGTCAGAACGGCAATGGATATAGAAAAGGAATTCAATTGGAAAGAGATCAAGCTCCGATAGAGATTCTATTGGTGGATAAAAATAATGAAAGTGCGCGCCGATTAGACCTCGCGCTCTGCTCAGGCGCGTCAACGTGCCCCTACCGTACCGAACTTGCACAAACAATTTCCCAAGCCAACGCAAGGATGAATCAAAAAAAATTCCACCTTGTCATGATTAACGATGCCATCGAGAATGAAACAAGCCTTTATCAATTAATGGAGTCAATTTGCCCTGACACCAGCGTTCCGATTATTATTGTAGGAGACGAATCAAACGAACAAAAAGCCATCGAAGCGGTGAGTTTTGGCGCGCAAGATTATTTAATCAAACCTAAGATTTGGGACACGCCTTATTTAAAAAGAGCTATTCGGCACGCCATTGTTCGACACGAACTTAAATCCAAGTTAGCGCTCGCGCAAAACAGGCACCAACATTTAGCCTATTACGACCCACTCACCCAGCTTCCCAACCGACAATTGTTCTTTGATCGAATTTCTCAGGCAGTGAACCAATCGAAGCGCAACCACAGTCAGTTCGCCTTGCTATTTATCGACCTCGATAATTTTAAAACCATTAACGACCGCTATGGACATGGCGCTGGCGACGAAGTATTGCGCATCGTTGCCCAAAGGCTTTCACACGGAATACGCGAGAGTGATACGGTTGCCCGACTCGGCGGTGACGAATTTACTATTATTCTAAACCAAGTCCATGACGCTAATAAAACCACAAGCATTGTCAATGAACTATTAAAAACACTGCGAAAACCCATTTCGTACGGCCAACACGAATTAAAAACCAGCGCTAGCATCGGTATATCGGTCTACCCAAAGGATGCTCAAACAGTGGAAGATCTGATCTCCTATGCGGATCAGGCGATGTATTCAGCAAAGGAATTAAATAGTAATTCTTATCAGGTATTCCAACCTCATATTGCAGCTCGACACGAGGGAAAGGCGCTTCTCAAATCCTCCCTAAAAGAGGCGATTCCAAAGCAGCAGTTCAAACTATTCTATTTGCCACGAGTCCAACTGCAAGAAAACAGAATCACCTCCTTGGAGGGACTGTGTTATTGGGACCACCCAAAACTTGGAAGACTAAAACCCATTGATTTTATCCCACTCGCTAGTGAAGAAGATTTGATTTTCGAAATCGATAAATGGTCTCTTCAGCAAGCGTGTTCTGACCTGGCCCTTCTTAGCCAAAAAGGAATAGAAAATGTCAATATTTCAGTCAACCTATCCGTAGATTCATTTATTCAGCTTAATATCGAAGAGTTAATTTTAAAATTTGCTTCCTCATCAAAAGTACTGACAAAACTCGAAATTGAACTCCCCGAGCGGATTTTATTAGAAGACTGCCTAATCGTAAGTCACAAGTTAGAAAAATTAAGAAAACTAGGCGTCAAGTTAATTCTCGACAATTTTGGATCAGGGCTGACTAATTTAAACACGCTTAAAAAATTACGTTTCGACTTCGTCAAAATCGATAAGGGATATGTGGTAGACATCAAAAAGACGCCTCAAAAAGATAACCACAAGGAGGATTCTTTAGAGAACGCCACAGATAGCCTCCAAGAAAGTAATTCCATTTTTTCCGCAATGATTAATCTAACCAAGGCTTTCAACCTAATACCCATTATTACGGGAATAGAAAACCAGTCACAAATCCCAAAAGACAAAACCCCCATTGTTAATTACGCGCAGGGTTTTTATTTCGCCTCACCCAAACCCTTTAACGTCATTTACCCTCTGCTTAATCAAAAATTAGAAACCTTAAGCGCTTAATCGAGCGCATTGATAACGCATTATTTAGCAAGGGTTTCCTCAATATTGTCGGGCAATTCGGCAACAAACTGTCCGATTTGATCTCTCACACGACGGTAATGAAACAATGAATCATCCCCTATAACAGGCATATTGGGAGGATCATCAAAGGGAACATGGATTACTCGAACTGAACCTGAAAACGAAGGGCAAGTCTGGTCAGCATGGGAACACACCGTATAAATCAGGTCAAATTCAACCTCTTTTAAATTTTCTAAAGTTTTAGACTGGTGCTGACTAATATCGATTCCACGCTCGGCCATGACTTGGACAGCGCATTCGTTCAAACCATGCTTTTCTATTCCAGCCGAAAAAAATCGAATTCTGTGGTTGCCCAAAGCCCTGCCCCAGCCCTCCGCCATTTGACTGCGGCAAGAATTTCCGGTGCATAAAAATAATACATTCAATAGCGATCCATTTACGGTCAATACAATTCCCCTCAACCATTTGCTCGCATTGCAATGCGAGCATTTAATAACGAGACGATTGAAACGCGATCACCTGACTCTCTCGATCGGCAACCTGCAGAGTCCAACCCGAAGAAACATCCATCCCCCCCCGATCCATGGATAAATTTTTAAAATGGACTGTCATCTGCTCTAAAAAATCATGACCTATACGTTTCAATAACGTCTCTCCCAAACAGCGACTGACGCCTAATCCAAACGGCAAGTATTCGGTCGCAGCGGGATGGTAACGCTTAAATCGATCGGGGACAAACTCGTTCACCCGGTCCCATTGCTCAGGGCGACGATGAAGCGCGTAAGGACTAACACACACTAATGCCCCGCGCTCAAATTGATACCCGCCCACAGAGATCTCGGTCAGTACACGTCGAGATACCATATATTTGGGCGGAAAGAGTCGTAGAGTTTCCATCATTACACAATCGGCAGGCGAGCGATCAGCTGAATCATTCGCTGAAATAGCCAAAACCCCACTCTCGCCCTCGATAGGGCTATTGCCAAAATCCTGCAGACGAAGTGTTTCTAGCTGACCTGAATTAGTAGCTACACAAAGCAGCATGAATTCGAGAAAACTTGTCAGCGGAGAATAAGCAGTTTCAAACAAACCCAACACAACATCCAGCACCCGTTCTTCACTCAATTGAGCCCTAGTTTCTTCATCATGGGATTCTAATAATGATTGCAAAAAACCGCTCCGCTGAACGTTGCTTTGAGCATTAAGAGACTCCTGAATAATCTCTCTTAATTGCAACGTACAGCGTTGAAACCAACGATCCCGAGGCGTGTTTCTTAAYGGGGGTAAAGGGTAAAGCAAGTGTGAACGACGAGAGAATTCTCTTTCAATTGARCTCAGATGRCGAGCCAAYTTTTGAGCATTGGAAGTTTCAGGTTCGCCAATGAATAYTTGCCAAAGTAACGAAGACACCAAATTATCAATAGCGGGAAAAAGRGCAAAACTTCCCATACTCTTCTTGGCGATAACGTCTTCAAAATGTTGAGCAATTTTTTCTGAAAAAAAGTTTGCATCAAGCCCCCACAAATCCTCCTGTAATAAAGGCGCAATCAAACTATGATTTTGTTCCCAGGTTATTCCATCCCCCCTTGCCAAATCACCCTGAATCCCCCAACTTTGAATACGTTCATTGCGAGTGTCCCKGCTCAAACACGCATCATTACGCAGAAAAACGTGCTCAATATAATCTGGRTGATTAATTAAATAATGTGGTGTCGCACCCATTTTATAATGCACCACGTCACCGTATTGCTGACACATATCAAGTAACGCGCTGGCTTCATTTCGTTGAAACGACTGAATAACAGTGGTGAATTTTTCTGGTCCTGGGGGCCATTTTTTTGAGTAGTCTTTAATTAAATTCACTCAATTTCGTCCTTATTGAATATTACCTATTTTAATTCGTTGAATTAACTCTTATTGATTTCTTCTAGACTTGTTCCTTCACAGATCAGCAAGCTAATTCTTCAAGCTAGATCCATTCATATAGACCTACTCATTGCCCCAATAGGCGTTCGGCGCAATGAGAGAATATCAAATCCTTTTATTATACTCTGGGAGAATAAAGCGGATTTACAGCATTGCTACAGTTTAGGCTATATTGCAATTAGCGCTATTCCCTTAACGCCTAGATTCGTAGATAAAAGGGCAAATTGAATAGCAACAGTCGTCTATTATTAATTATGAGTTGGTTTGTTTATTCATCAGACAAATCTAAGTTTGCACCTTGGAAAATTATGACCAGCAACAATATTTTTTTAGATATTTTCAGAAAAATACTCGCCGGCACAGTAGACTTGCCCAGCCTACCAGATGCGGCCTTGAAAATTCGTGCTGCTATTCAGAACCCAAACAATGACATCGCTGCGATTGCCAAGATTGTCCAAATGGACCCTCCTCTCACCGCCCATTTAATTCAAGTAGCCAATAGCCCGCTTTACCGCACGGCAAACAACGCCACAGACGTCGCAATGGCAATTTCTCGATTTGGCCTAGAAGCAACACGAAATATTGCAGTTTCCTTTTCTCTAAAATCGCTATTTAAATCAAATTCTAAAATTCTTCAAAAGCTACTCAAAAGTCTTTGGCTTGAAAGCACACAAACTGCAGCAATAAGTTCGGTATTAGCCTCACAATGCAAAGGATTTGATCCTGATCGAGCCATGTTGGCAGGACTTCTGCAAGACATAGGCACCTTGCCAGTACTTGCTGAACTGAACAAACACCCAGAACTGCTTGTGGACACTGATCAAACCGAAGTGATGCTGCTCGAGTACAGTCCCAAAGTCGGGGCTATGTTACTAAAGCATTGGAACTTTGAAGACGATATTGTTGAAGTGGCCGCCAGCAAAAACCAATGGAATCGTCAGCCAAATAAGGACGCTGATTTAGCTGACTTAGTCCTTATCGCTCGTTACCATGCCTACATCGGCAAACCCTTTTTTAAGAACTGTCCAAARGTTGCAGAAATTCCAGCTTTCGAAAAACTGGGATTTGATTCGCTCACCCCAGAATCCAGTCTCACCATTCTCGAAGACGCGAAAAAAGACATCATGGAAATTCAGGGCATGCTAAACGTTTAACGCGGCACTAATGAAACAGTAATGAATTCACCTGAGCAACCTCAAAAAAAATCGTCACCCAATACAAGTAATCACAATGGTATCTACGTACACATCTACCAAAAAGTGATGACCGGCGAAGTCAACTTACCTAGCTTTCCCGACGTCACGTTAAAAGTACGTAAAGCCATCCGTAATCCCAATATAAATATAAAAGCSATCGCCAAAATCATTCATACCGACCCGCCTCTCACTGCACGAATCATTCAGTTTTCCAACGGACCGCTATTTCGAACCCACGTAAAAAGTGCAAACCTTCAGGACGCGATYCGTCGRCTTGGGTTTCAGGCCACTAAAAATATMGTSTAYAGCTATTCRCTRCGCGCCCTGTTTCAAGGCCGCACCGCRACCTTACGCAGCGTCACCTCRGAGCTCTGGGAACAAAGCACCCGGGTYGGAGCAATTTCTTCTATCATTGCAAATCATTGTTCCGGGGTAAGCCCCGATAAAGCGTTGCTCGCAGGATTACTCCACGACATAGGTTCCTTGCCCTTGTTAGCGGAAATTTCTAAACATCCAAAACTGGCTAAAAACCGCCCTGCTATCAATCAGATTTTGAACGTTTATAGCGGCAAAGTGGGCGTGATGCTACTCACCCAATGGGACTTTGAAGAAAGTTTAATTGAAGTGCTGCGTAATCGTAATAACTGGCTACGAGATACCGGCAAAAAGATAGATTTATCAGACGTCGTTACACTCGCGCGCTTACATAGTTTTGTTGGCACCGATAATATGAAAACGTGCCCGCGCATCAATGAAATCCCAGCGTTTAAAAATCTTTCGTCCAACAATCTCACTCCGGAATTCAGCCTCAACATTATTGAGGAAGCGAAAGATGAATTAGACGATATCGAAAAAATGTTGGGGCATTGATCGWTAGKGCGCGRACAACCTATAAGTGACYTTATCAAATTGATYCAGGAATAATTCTTATTCTTRTCGAAGTTACTCATTCAATCTTTCTTCAAGCTGTTCTTCACTGATTTCATYCTGTGCCACTTCCCATTCCAAAAACAGATCGATATCGTCTTTAATCGAACGAATGACCATACCAATGATGGCAATATCATCCAGCAGCCCCACAAAAAACACAAAGTCCGGTATAAAATCAGTGGGGATTACAAAATACAACACTGCAAAAGCAACCAACGATAAACTTTTCCAAGGAATCGCCGTGTAATCCCGGCGCATCCACGACCTCAGAATTCGCAGCAAGACAGAAAAATCTTGCCACACGCTCTCTAATTGCTGTCGATTCTTCTTGGCTTTGTTTTGCGCTGTTTGTAAAAGTGACTCGAGCTTTACTCGGTCAGATAAAATTTGTTCCGCTTTCTTTTTTAATCGTTCGATCATGTCCCATTTACCCAAAAATCAATTTCTTTCAACCGACATATGCCTTCTGGCCAACTTTTAAGCTGGAATCATGCCGATGATCACAGCCAAAGTCTCGCCTAATCGGTTTGCGCTTTTATACTAATATAGGGATACATTGATTCAATTAAACGCCAAAACCCACTCAACAACCCATTTTTCTGCCAATCCGTCATCAAGTTGCATCTTAAATAACCTAGCATGTACGTTACTTTAACCTAGCAGGTATTTTACTTTAACTTAGAGCCTCGAGAAAAATCATTGTACGCAAGCAAAAACAACTGCAATGAAAACCCAATAAAGGGCACTATTGCTAATAATGTAATACTGATTGGTTTGTGCATTCGAATAGCGATAATCGCGGTGGGAATCGAGAACGCGTAATTAAAATAAAATGAATAACTCGAGATTCCCCAAGTGAAGATTTCAGTTTCTAACATCAGCAAGCCACATCAAGTTAAGGCCGCCTCCAAACACTGGAACTCCCTCAGCACTGAAAGCAATACTGCCTACTGCTCCATAGCAAGCTCTAACTCTCTTCAAGCGATCAATCTAGTTGAACAAGCGTTGAAAGACACACACTTGAGAAACATCGCCTACTTCATTCAAAGTATGGACACTAATTGAACAATTGGTATCGGATGGCACACCGCTTACTCATTTCGACGGCCCGATCAGACAGTTTTGTGACTTACCCCCACAAAGACTGCCAACTTGTTCTTTTTTCCACAATTTCTGTGCATAACTCTGGGGATATATTTGGGGCAAAGTCCTACAGGCTAGAGAATACGTCGGCCTACCTCACTTTGATCACTTTTTAACCAGAACAATTAAATTATTATTATTCAATTAGTTATACATAAAAAGAAGTGTAGAAGTGAATTTAGCCTGATAGAAGGTAACAAGTTCCGGGTTTTATGAGATAGATATTTTTATCTTTGTAGCGCTTAACAATAATTCTGAGAATCTTGTCAACAGTTAATTTTACAAATCACTGTGGTTAATATCCTACATATAGAATCGCATATAACCGCCAATTATTTTCTCCATATCTCCTTTAAAGTCGATTGACAATCTTTTAGACCTCTAATATTAGGACTGTCCAATACTGTGCATATCTCTGTGGATAACCTGCGGCGTAAAGCATCACAACCTACCGCCGTAAAAAGCAATCATTCTATTTATATAACCCAACAACCCTACGGTCATATCACTTGCACCAATTTCCGATCTCAAGTGACAACCGAGCGCTCCAAAAAATAATGTCGATTGCAGTTTTATGTCGCCGCTAGAATCAACGCTCCGCAGAATGAATCAGAGCACCGCAGAAAGAATGATCGCTAGAAAAACCACCAATTTTGCAAAACTTGTCAGGCTCGCCTATTTTTTAATGGATATTCGCCCCTTAGATGAATAAAATCAGCGGCCAGCCCAAAAGGCAACTAGTCTGATCGAATTGATCAGCTGATTTCGAACCCAGGAGATTATCAATGAAACACCCCGTAAGAGTGACCGTTACCGGAGCGGCTGGTCAAATAAGCTATTCCTTACTATTTAGAATTGCTTCAGGCCACATGTTAGGCGCTGACCAACCCGTCATTCTACAATTGCTAGAAATCACCCCCGCGCTCGACGCGTTGAAAGGGGTCGCCATGGAATTAGAAGATTGCGCCTTCCCTCTTTTGCAAGACATCGTCATTACTGACGATGCAAAAGTCGCTTTCAAGGACAGCCAATACGCTTTATTAGTGGGTGCTCGTCCCCGTGGCCCCGGCATGGAAAGAAAAGATCTTCTGGAAGCCAACGCGGCTATTTTCTCAGCCCAAGGCAAAGCCATTAACGAAACTGCAGATCGTGCCATCAAGGTCCTTGTGGTGGGCAATCCAGCCAACACCAATGCTTTAATTGCCCAGCGCAATGCACCCGACATTAACCCATCGCAATTTACTGCTATGACTCGCTTGGATCACAACCGTGCCATCGCTCAAATAGCCAATCAAACGGGAACTCACGTCACTGACATCGCTAAGATGACTATTTGGGGCAATCATTCAGCCACTCAGTACCCGCAGATTTCTCAAACCACTGTAAAAGGCAAAGCAGCCACCGAATTAGTCGATGAGAGCTGGTATAAAGAGACTTTCATTCCTGATGTTCAACAACGTGGTGCCGCCATTATCAAAGCGCGAGGCGCTTCCAGTGCGGCCTCAGCAGCCAATGCTGCCATCGAGCACGTGCGCGATTGGGCATTAGGCTCAGCAGAAAATGATTGGGTCAGCATGGGCATATACTCTGACGGTAGCTACGGCATCGACAAAGGTTTGATTTATTCTTTCCCTGTGACTTGTAAGAACGGTGATTTCGAAATCGTACAAGGTTTGGAAATTGATGACTTCAGTCGCACCAAGATGACCGCTACAGAAACTGAACTGAAAGAAGAACGTGATGCAGTGGCTCACTTACTTCCCTAGTCACCGTTTCTCAATTTAGGTCGTGGTTTAAGTGCGCGACCTAATCGGGGTATCAATCAGGAGTCAACGCTCCCTAAATTGACCGCGAACCATTGACCGCGAACCATGGTGCAGCCTGCTGTATTGCTGCACCACAACGTCTAATCAGGTTTCCAACCGAGCCAACAAAGCAGTATATTTACCCTCAGCGAGCCTCAATAAAACGTTTAATAATCACTGGCCGCCATAGTTTAGCGTTAACGCTTTTTCTACAAGTAATGCTTAGCCAGTATAACTAAGCAAGTCTTAACCAATAAGCGCACGCACAAAAAGCATTAACCAATAAGCTCACGCACTAGGGAGAGGAATCCGTAATGGCCGCAAAAAATGCTCCACTGCCCATCTGGGACGATATTTTTTTATTACAAGACCAGCTCAGCGATGAAGAACGCATGATTCAAGATTCGGCCAGAAAGTTTGCCGAACAAAATCTAATGCCACGGGTGAAAGGCGCCTTTCGAGACGAAATCACTGACCCCGAGATATTCCGAGAAATGGGCGCATTGGGGCTGCTTGGACTGCCCATAAAAGGGTATGGCTGCGCAGATGCAGGTTACGTCGCTTATGGCTTAGTGGCGCGAGAAATTGAACGCATCGACAGCGGTTACCGCTCCATGATGAGCGTCCAATCCAGCTTAGTCATGTACCCCATCTCGTGTTTTGGCACCGAAGCCCAAAAAGAAAAGTATTTGCCCAAGCTGTGTAGCGGCGAAGCAATCGGCTGCTTTGGCTTAACTGAACCAGAGAGCGGCTCTGATCCCGGCAGCATGACCACTCGTGCTAAAAAGGTCGACGGCGGTTATCGCCTTAACGGCGAGAAAATGTGGATTTCCAACGCGCCCATCGCCGATGTATTCATCATCTGGGCTAAAGACGATGACAATAAAATCAGAGGCTTTATTTTAGACAAAGGCATGGACGGTCTCTCCACACAGAAAATCGATGGCAAATTCTCTTTGCGTACCTCGATTACTGGCTCGGTTAATTTGCAAGAGGTCTATGTCCCTGAAGCCAACGCATTCCCCGAGGTCAGAGGCTTAAGAGGCCCATTCACTTGCCTGAACTCCGCTCGTTACGGAATTTCCTGGGGTGCTATTGG
This sequence comes from Moraxellaceae bacterium, assembly GCA_002401525.1. Classification (GTDB taxonomy): domain Bacteria; phylum Pseudomonadota; class Gammaproteobacteria; order Pseudomonadales; family UBA3067. The sequence continues at coordinate 25,181 of NVTH01000005.1, forward strand.
CGCAGCAGAGTTTTGTTGGCATGCAGCGCGGGAATACGTGCTTAACCGCAAACAGTTCGGCAGGCCTTTAGCCCACAGCCAATTGATTCAAAAAAAGCTCGCAGACATGCAAACCGAAATATCCTTGTCGTTACAAGGGTCACTTCGAGTCGGACAACTACTGAGTCAAGGTAAAGCAGAACCGGAAATGATCTCGCTGATCAAACGCAACGCTTGCGGTAAAGCCTTAGAGATTGCTCGCCATGCACGGGATATGCACGGTGCCAATGGCATTGTGGATGATTACCACGTCATTCGACATTGCATGAACCTCGAAACAGTGAATACCTACGAAGGGACTCATGACGTTCACGCCTTAATTTTAGGCAGAGCACAAACCGGGATCCAGGCGTTTTTCTAATCACGAACGCTTGAAATTACATTTTAAGCGTCAATTTTTAGAGCCTGGGGAGAAACAATGATGCCGTTATTATCGGCATAAATGTAATGCCCAGGCTGCAAGTCAACGCTGGCGAATTTGATTGGCACATTAAGGTCCCCTCGCCCCTGACGATTACTCTTAATCGGAATTGTTCTCAACGCTTGCACCCCCAGGTCTATTTCACCGATGGCATCCACGTCTCGAATGCAACCATAGATAATAATGCCTTCCCAGCCATTTTCAGCGAGCTTCGCAGCAATAAGGTCCCCCAATAACGCACAACGCAATGACCCGCCTCCATCCACCACCATCACCTTGCCTTGACCAGGCAGAGCGCTTTGCTCTTTGACCACGGTATTATCTTCGTGGCATTTCACGGTCACAATCTCGCCGCTAAAAGCGCGTTTGCCACCGTAATTCGTAAACAGGGGTTCAAGCACTGAAATACTGTCTGGGTTTTCATCACACAAATCTGGGGTTACAAAACTCACGCTTATGTCCTTCTTCAGTTCTTTGGCAAAATAGAGGCGATCAATTCACCCATGCGCTGCAGATTATCCCATAGTTACCCAAAAACATCAGTGCACTCAAAGAAGCCATTCAATTCCCAGCTGAGGTCTGTATTGCGGTCAGATTTGCAGTCAAATTTGGGGTATAGTACGGCCGCACTGTTCCGAGCAGGCCTGATCCTGAGAAAGAACAGTCCTGAGAACAAACAGGGCTGACTAAGAACAGTGCTGAGCATCTCCAGCCTTAAACAGGCATTGCTCGAAAAAATACTCAACATGCAAATTTTTCAATAACAATATTTTTCTGCAGTCGTGGTAAGAGGAGTAGCAAGATGGGTTTTGATTATGTGATCGTAGGCGGCGGTTCAGCGGGATGTGTATTGGCTAACCGGCTCTCACAAAATCCCGCCCATTCTGTCTGTCTAATCGAAGCAGGCCCCAAAGATGATAGTTTATTAATACGAACTCCAATCGGCTTTGCGGGAATGATCGGCAAGGAGGCGTTTGATTGGTGCTACCACACTGAACCTGAAGCAGAGCTCAACAATCGGCAGATTCTTTGGCCTCGAGGGAAAACCCTAGGCGGCAGCTCATCCATTAATGCCATGGTTTATATCCGCGGTCACCACTCCGACTATGACGAATGGTCGTCATTGGGCAACCCCGGCTGGCGCTATAAAGACATGCTGCCTTATTTTAAAAAATCAATGAACCAAGAGCGAGGTGAAAGTGAGTACCACGGCACCGGCGGCCCTCTTAACGTTGCCGATTTAAACTCTGTCAATCCGCTCTCAAATTCATTTGTACGCGCCAGCGTGCAAGCGGGCCAACCTTACAATTACGACTTTAATGGCGCAGAACAAGAAGGCTGCGGCCTATTTCAGGTCACTCAAAAAGGAGGCGAGCGCTGCAACACTGCCCGCGCCTATTTACGTAACATAGAAAATCGCGTCAACCTCACCATTAAAACTGACACTGCGGCCAGCCACATTCAATTCCAAGGTAAAAAAGCCTGCAGCCTGGTAGTCATTGAAAACGGTGTTGAAAAAGAAATTGAAATCAACAAAGAGATTGTATTGTGCGGCGGCGCGATCAATTCGCCGCAGTTACTATTGCTGTCCGGCATCGGGCCAGCCGAAGAATTGGAACAACACAACATTAACATGGTGCACAATTTACCCGGCGTGGGCAAAAACTTACAAGATCACCTGGATGTTACTTTGGTTCAACGTTGCGGACAAAGCGTTTCATTCGGCCGCTCTGCTAAGTACTTACTCAATAATGCCCTCGCTCCATTGAATTACTATCTTAATAGGCAAGGCCCTTTAAGTTCTAACGTTTCTGAAGCCGGCGGATTTGCAAAAACCGACCCCGGTCTCGACAAGCCCGATCTACAATTCCACTTCTTGCCGGTATCCATGGTGGATAAAGCCGCCGAGCATGGCTATTCCCTTCACACCTGTCAATTGCGCCCCAAAAGCCGCGGGGAGATCACTTTACATTCCTCCGATCCAACCGCACCGGCAAAAATACACGCCAACTACCTCAGCGACCGAAGCGATTTAGACGTGTTAATAAAAGTCGTCAAAATAGCTCAGTCCATTCTTCAACAAAAAGAATTCGACTTCTATCGAACCGGCTACCTATCGCCTACCCATGAGTTCAGCAATGATGACGACATCGAAACTTTTATCCGCTCCGAAGCCAGCACCATATTTCACCCTGTGGGCACCTGTAAAATGGGCAAAGACGACATGGCCGTGGTCAACAGTCGTAATCTAAAGGTCAAAAACATCACTAACCTGCGAGTCATTGACGCCTCAATTATGCCCACACTGATAGGCGGAAACACCAATGCCCCCACCGTCGCTATTGCGGAAAAAGGCGCGGACTTGATATTAAAAGACAGTGCGTGAAAATATTCTCTAAAAACCATTTGTAAAAACAATCGGTAAAAGCAATTCATAAAGGTAAGTCATAAAAACAAAGGAAAGTTTACAGTACGAAAAGAGYTCCAATAGACAGCCGCAACCGCCGAGACCGACTACAATAATGATCGCGTACAATCGTGACAACGACAAGAGGCGACGTCACTAGCGCTTCACCTTCGACAGAAAACAAGGAAGTTCCATGAGCCCTCCCCCTGACTCAGGACAGGACAGTCCCAATAAAACGCCAACCAAGGCCTTTGCCATGGGCCCAGGAATTGTCATGGCCGCCACAGGCCTTGGCGCAGGGGACTTGGTGGCGGCAACCGTATCGGGCGCGAAATTTGGAGTGGTCATCTTGTGGGTCGCAGTACTGGGCGCAGTACTCAAGCTGGCGCTCAATGAAGGCTTAGCGCGCTGGCAGCTGGCCACCCAAACCTCTCTCATTACCGGTTGGATACAACATTTACCGACTTGGGTGCATTGGTATTTTTTAGGTTATCTCGTGTTATGGAGTTTTCTCGTCGCTGCCGCAATCATGGCCGCTTGTGGCATCGCCGCTCATGCGTTATTTCCTCAACTTAGCGTCGCCGCTTGGGGCATACTGCACTCCTTAACCAGTGCCGTGTTAGTTGGTTTTTTCAACTACCAATATTTTGAACGTTTAATGAAGCTGCTGATCGCGCTTATGTTTGTGGTGGTGCTTTACGCCGCGTTCAAACTCCTCCCGCCGCTGGGGCTATTATTCAGTTCACTGTTAATCCCCACCATTCCAGAAAACTCAATTCAGTATTTGTTAGGGGTTATTGGAGGCGTCGGGGGCAGCGTCACTTTGCTTTGTTACGGCTATTGGATCAGTGAAAAAAATTGGCTTGGGGCAGACTATGTAAAAGTAGTGAGGACCGATTTAAGCATCGCTTATGCACTAACCGGCCTTTTTGCCGTCGCCATTATCATCATTGCAGCCCGGCTTCACCCGGACATGGTAAAGGGCCCTGCGATTGTAGTGGCCATGGCTGACGAAGTAGGCAGAGCCATTGGCACATTTGGACGCTGGTGTTTTCTTTTAGGTTTTTGGGGCGCGGTATTTAGCTCGATGCTTGGGGTTTGGCAAGGGGTACCCTATCTATTTGAAGACTTAATGCAGCATAAAAAACCGCTTAATTTGAACGCCAAGGCCAACACTCAACCATTCAAGTCTCGCAGTCGGTATTACGGTCTTTTTCTACTTTTTTTAACCCTCCCCCCCGCTTCGATGCTTTTATTAGGCAAGCCCGTTTGGCTTATTATTGTCTATTCAGTAGCAGGGGCATTCTTTATGCCCTTCCTTGCGGTAACGTTGCTTTATATGACGAATAACAAGCAATGGATGGGAGACTTAAAAAGTGGAGGGCTCAGCAATATTTTTCTTGGAATTTCTCTAATCTTATTTATTTTATTACTAGCCAAAAAGTTTATTGGCTATTTTTGATACTAGAACGCTAATAATTCAACTGCTGATCGCTTTGAAGAGTTGTAGGCTCTAACGTCTGAAGGTTGGTTGCAGGTATCAAGCGTTTCACCGATTTAGAAATTATCTGTCGACTCTCCAGATATGTCATCAAATGATCTAACGTCATCGTTTCGTTACTGTAGTAACTTCCGTTTATTTGGCCATGATCGAGTAAATAGGCTTTAAATCGATCCGAAAACTCCTGATCAAGAGGTTCAGGTGAATGCCAAAACTCCTGCAATTCTTTTCCGTCGGTCAACCCCTTCATGTCAAAAAAAGCATTTCCTAAAACCTTGACCGAGGCGCCGTGATAGAAAGCCTGTAGCGCCGTGGTACTGTTGATGGTGACCACACCTTCGCATTTTTTTAATAATGTCGGCAAATGTAAATCATGCACATAGTCCACCTTGCCAAACAACTTCAACCTAGCCACCTCATCTCGAATATACCGACGATAATCGCAATGACCTCGATCCATGGGATGGTGCTTAATCACCAGTCGCGCCGCAATATTCGCTTGTCGATATGAAGTCAGCACTTCGGTAATAAACTGCTCAATGGAATCAAAACGGGAATGATGCTCAAGTTGGGCATCATTGTGGACTTGCAAAGGCACCAAGAAAAACGGTGTCTTCTTGATCTCCTCAAGAGAACTAAATTCAGTCATTCGATAAAGTATTTTACGGCACCCAGCCTTTAACCAACAATAAAGCTCGTAATAAGGGCTAAATGAACGGTGATGACGATAAAATCGATACTTCGAACCTGTAAGGCTACTTTTGACATAATATAAAATGGAAAAAGCAGCCCTACGATAAAAATTCCGGCTAATTTTAATCTCGTTTTTAGGATTATGCGAAGGCTTATAGAGGTCCACGTCTCCATGTTGGATTGGAGAATGACCGTTTACACCGCCCTCTTCAAGAGTAATATAATTCGGCCTGAGATATCCCTCTTCAAAAGCGTGATAACGCACACCTAGCTTTAAGCAAACGGCTTTAGCACGCAGATGATAGCCCCGACAATCACCGTATACAAATAAGTGCTTAATTCGATGTAGTTTGACAAAAGAGTCGAGATAACAAGGCCAGTCTTCTAGAGATTGTGAAAAATCAAAAGAATTGGACGAAGAGGCAAATAAATCGTCGCCTCCATTGAAGTTTATTTTATAAACTGTTTCGCCTCTCTCTTCCAACCTTTGAGAGACACGCTTAAAGAAAGGGCCTAAAGGGCCTTGAAGTAAAAGAACTGCCAAGTTAAATCCTATCCGACTTCCAATACCAAATTATCACTTTGCTTTTCAAACTACTTCTTTCAAGTGATCAGAATCAAGCTGTCAATCAACAAATCAGGGCTTCCCATAGATAACGAACCTTACGCACTTGCCGGCGCATCCAATTAGGCTTGAGAAGAACGGTATTATCACGTTCCTGTATCAATTGATCAATTATTATCTCTGGCGTACTAAGTGTACGCGTATCCCAATTAACGTATCTCGGATACAAAACCAACACACCGTACACAAGCTCTAGTAGACCTAACGTTCTTTTACGTCTGGAGAAAACATCAAGTGCATCATCTGTTAGGCCCCAGCCCGCGTAAAAAGGCAACCCAAAGGTACTAACAACAACGCCTCTAAGCAGCGCTTCAAAGCCAGATAAAGAACAAATAGTGCAAAGACGATCGATAAAAGAAAAGCACACCGTAATCGGCAGGTCTGTCACATAAGCGTCCGCCCATTGGAGCACGTCATGATCATCCAATTTCCCTAGACGGACTCCACTGTAGACATCAGGGTGCTCTTTATAAATGAGATAAGCATCAGGGAACCGCGCCCGCACAGCCCTAAGTAGTCCAAGATTAGTATTGATAGTCGCAGCACCAAATTGAATGGATAAATCCTCTTGAAATTGCCCAACCACCAATAATATTTCTTTTCCAACGGCAGCTTCTTTGTAACTATCAGCCAAACTAAGGTCCGAGGATTCAATATTGTATTTAGTAATATTTGAATCGATCACCTGATCAAATAGACGCTGAGCCCTAGTCTTCTCAAATTCATTTAGCTCAATTTTATTTAGAATATCCTCCAACCGGCTAGGCGCATGACCATTATAATAAATACCCACGTCATCGAGCACCAGAGAACAAGGCCGCCTAAGGTCAGCGCCCAACCCCACCGAACGAATAAACCCATCCTCCATGCGCCAACAATCGTGTTCTTGATCAACGGGGCTGGTCTTCATCCCCCAATGCAATTCTTTAACGTTGCCAACGCCTCGAGTAGAAAAACGAATTTTATTTGCCGAGGGACCTATAAAAGCAGGTAAAAAACTTCGTTTCCAGAGGCTTGTGGCAATGACACTCAATGCACTACAGGATTGCTTTCGCGCCATAATTTGAGCTTGCATCCACTCAAGAATTTCTTCGAATTCACAGAGACACTGTTTTTCAGGGTGCCAGTAAAGAGGATATTGAAAAACCGCCGCCGCAAACAGTTGGTGAAGAGACACAGGAGTTCGTTTAACCTCAAACCTCGCATGATCAATCGTTAAGCCTCTTTGAGCATAAAAAGGAATACCAAAACAATGTACTGGTTTGCCATACCATAGCGCTTCAAAGCCTAATTGAGAGCTTACGGTTGCAACGCAACTGGCAACAGAAATTAACGCCTTAGGCAACACATCCTCAGACAGCAGCCGGACACCGTCGGGAAGGGACTTAAAGCCGAAATAACCCCGCTTTTTTCCCAGCAACACATCCGGATGGGTTTTAATGACGACCAAACTACCTTTTGCCTTAGAAGTTCTACTTTGTTCAACTGCCCAATCTAGCATACGTGAGAAATCGGATTGTTCTGCTTGAGCACCAACAATGGAGCAATCGCCAAAGGTCTGATCGATCACTAGAATAATGTCATGATCTAGCTCGATGGATTCTTGCAACCAATCAGGGAATTCTTGACGGCACTGATTGTATTTACTAACACCAAGTTTTGTGCATTGCTGAATAGCGTTGGCAGATCGAACACCCATTTCAGACGTAAACCAGGGAGATTGATTTTCAAGCAAGTGATCTAGGTCAGAGGGGGTTGTACTGTCATAGTAGATCCCTCGTTCGTCTTTGATAAGGGAAAGGCGCTCTGCTTGCTTGGAGGGATGTTCAATATAAGCTATGAAGCCGTCCTCAAGGGTCCAGAACGCTACCTCCCCATCTTTCGCCAATTTTCTCGATGCTCGAGTATTAGGCTTGTTTCCCCAACCTACAAAAATGTCGGTTCGAGCAAAATCAAGATCTTGCGAAAAGTGCATGTAAATCTTATTTACCTGTAACACCTTTGCAAGCTGTCGGTTATTCACGATGCCGCGAGAAAAAGTAATCAGTTTCATCGGACTACTCAAATTAGATTCGCCACTAAAACTTAATCCCCTACTGGCTTAACGTATAAAAAAGATGACATGGATTCGATTCACCAAAGTAAAAAAATTAATTACAAACGCAACCCGCCGCACTATAAGTCACAACCCCTTTCTTAATTCCCTGTTACTAACTTACTGAAGAAGCCTAACAAAACATCCATAAATATCTCATGGCCAAATTATTCCACCCTTTTTAAGGACCTGTAACATGCAGTTCGAAAAATATCTTTCAAGAATATCACAGCATTAAGCCAGCTAAGTGAAAGATACCTTTTTCCATATGATTCTGTGATATTCTTATTAGAAACAGAACCATTCTTTGGCCCTAAGAAACTAAATCGTGTAGGCGAAAGAAGTTGGTTGGCATGTTGAGAATAAAAATCATAAACCTGACACATTTCCTTGGCACCGATAGATACCCCTGAAATAAGCACCTCACCATAAAGACTTTTCGTCGCAACAGCCTCTTCCTCAATCATTATTCGGTATTCACTACAGTTCATAATAAGGTAAATAGGGCCTTAACAATGAGTTTTCGGAACAGTTGTAAAGCGAGATTCCTTTCGGCTTTAGCTCTTTATAGGAATTACGGATATTATGGATTTGCACACACGAAAAATCATCTATAGCATGGATTTTATCTTCTTTGTAGAATCGAGGCTTCTCTGGATCGTACCGGAGATCAACACCACAAAGAAATATATTTTTTGCCCCTAAAAAGGAAGCAAGCTGTATCGCAAGCATTACAGTAGTACAGCCAAAATAAAACCCACGAGCCAAATCGAAACTAAAACCATCTCGCCCTAAAGAACGAACGGAACAAACTTCCCGAGTAAAATCAGAAGCGAAGTATCCCGATAATTCACGACGAACCACCAACAGAGCATCGCTTCTTAAATTATCCTCCAATATCTTCATTTTCAGAGGGTCCTTAACAAACCTCAAATCACTTAAAACGTAATACTCCTCATAAATCCCCGCCTCGGAAGAAAACAGAGCAGATCCATTTAAACCAACATAAACAGGATCCTTAAGCTTACTAAAATCCATATCATATAAAGAAGGTCCATTCCCGAGAATAACAATATCTCGACCTTGTTCCTTGGACTTCAATCGTTGGATTTTATTTTTCTTTATCCCACCCAAAATCTGCTGCATTAACATATCTTACCTTTCATAGTTCTCAACTAACAACGAAGCCAATCTACTGGGCATAAGATAACGTTTAAAATACTCCCTACTTTCTTGTTTCCTTTCCTCGACTTCAGAATCTTTCAATAAAGCTAAAAACTTTATCTTTTGCGCGCAATCAGCTTCAGACATCAAGTAAAAAGGAGGATTTTCTATCGAACGTATAGCCACTTTTAACATCTCAAACGAAAAAAAATCTGTATTATTAACCACAATATTACCAGCCGACAACCCTTCTAAAGAAATCTGATGAAAAGCCCCTGTTACAATCTCATCTATAGTTACATCAAACAGCTGCCTATAAGCTAACAACTGTGCTTCGTGCATTTTTGACGGGGCTTTTAACCTAACGGCCCCTTTTATCACCTCATTTTCCAGAACGAGCATAAGAGTTTTGGAGGTCTTTTGGTTCCATCTTCCTCCCTTTCTAGTTTGAGCGGGGCTATATATTACTGACAAGGCATCCCGATTCAACTTCTCGACAACCGGATTCAATTCATTTACGCTTGGTACGATATTGCAAATAGGAGTATATTCCTGATAATGCCTAGGTTGGTACTGAGCAACCACATAATAATCAGTAAACTCTAAATCCATTACACGACTTACATCAGCGAATAGAGGCCCCTCCCGCAATGGAGAATGAACATGAAAAATTAATTTCTTTCCACCAAACACCTTATTAATCAAAACCACTAGCGCAGCGGAGATATAATTATGCACATGAACTACATTAGCCTCTGATAAGTAATGCTCTAAAAGCTCAATAGATTCAGAAGCTCCAGTAAAATGAAAGCTTCTCATTGTCATTTTCCCTCTTAAATCTCCGGGATAATCCTTTTCATAGAAATGAGTGGAAGAAACTCCTATCTGATTTAAATGATAAGACATCCTCCCTGGGCTACCGGCCAAAGGAGTCCTTGATAAATGAACGACATTCAAAATACGCGTACCCTCGCGCCATCTCGTATAGCGCACTTAAGCAATAATGCTTTATCACCACAAGAAACAAGACTTGCATACCGTTGCATCCAACTCTCTCTCATCAATAAATATTCCATATTCTCGGAAAGCTTTTCAACGTATTCACTAAAATTCTCCACCCTTAATGAAAGCTCCAAATCATGGGTATGTAGATTAACAACAATATCATAAGGCCCCGCATTCAGCTCATCTATATCTGAAAGGTACTCAACTTTCCCACTTACAGGAACGAAATAATCATAAGACTTCTCCCCGGCCTGCGTTATGATCTGCTCCAACTTTAAAACCAACTCTTTCGTATCATTAAAATACGAAACATCTTTTCTAAACTTAATTTTCGAACAATTTTTTTTATGGCAAATCAAATGATCAATATCATTATAAGCCGGCTCGACCCCACCAGGGCTATGATCAACAACTGCAATAATCCGAACCCTTACATTTGAAGATCGAATCAATCCAGCATATTTAATATAATCATCAAACAATATTACATTACGAAACTCCGACAGCTTTCCGTCATACCAACTTTTGTCATTAGAAATAGATTCATAATTGCGCAAAAATATATTCCCCCGCTCAACCACTCTAAGAGCGAATAAAAACTTCTCCCTAAACCCAATAAAATCATTTTTATTTCTTAACAACTCACCCAATAGTGGAGCATTACCCAGCCTGCCTACAGTACAATCCACCAAAAACAAAGTTGAATATCTTTGATTTCTAACAACCATATCTTTATATTTAAATATAGGCGAAGCCTCCATATCCAGGAAACCGATAACTCTAGGCTCCTCATGCAAGACAGGAACCTTCTTCTTAACCGCCCGCTTCAAATACATATCTTTAAAGAAAAGTTTTGGGTTGTTTTTTAATTTACGTATTTTCCTGTTCACAACTCTCACTCAAAAATTCTAGTAAACAATCTATTTGTTCTTGCCAACTCAGATACGAGCATCTATACAAAGGAGAAATATTATTATTCACCTTTTCAAGAATCATCCTTATACTCACCACATCCTCCTTCTCATTCAGCGAGAGATAATTTCCGGAACAACCTTCAATAAAATTATCCATGACCATACCCACCTTAGTGGATACCACATATTTCCCCCCGTTAACAGCATCAGGAAAACTAGCTGGACCGGCCTCGTATCTAGACCCAATGAATACCACATCAACGTATGCAAACACCCTCTTCACATCAGCATATGATGATACACACCAATGCAACACATTTTCTCCAGGCACATCCTTCCACCCCTTCCCTATAATCACAAACTGCGCATCCTCGCGCATCCTTTTTGCAAGCTTACTAAAATATAACTCACCTTTAACGTTGCCATTATAATAATCACAGACTAATGCTACTACCGGTAAGACCTTACCTTTCTTCCAATTAGAATATGGAATGGAGGCCTTGCAAACCATATCACTTCCATGGGGAATTATTTTGCAACTGATTCGATTTTTTTACAAAAATACTCTTGCTTCCGATTAATACAAATCACTTGGTCAAAAACCTCAAGATAACTCGCCAGCTGACTTAAAGGAATCTGGTGCCTTGGGTCGTAAGGGTCAAAATGAAAAAAGAAAACATTTAACAACTCCCCTTTCGGAACAACTCCATATTTATGCACAAATTCTATCGTTGCACCGTCCCCACCAATATCAACGCTATACCCTTTATTAGAAAGGTAGTATTTTTGCATTTCTGCGATCTGACATACAACCGATTTTTTTTTCGTGGTCCCAACCCGAATAGAAATACTACATCCTTCTAACATCGCCACTTATCCACTAAAAACAACATCAGAAACGGAATAGACAGTTATGCCTCCTCCACACAATTATTCCGTTCCGCATAGAACTAAAACGCCACCACCACGGCTGCAGCAATGGCAATTTGATAAAGCACTTGACTAATATCTTTAGTCAACTGCAAAGACTTAACCTCAGGCTTAGACAACACAAATATTTCATCACCCGGCTCGACCGCACCTCGATATTTTACTGACCCCTTCAATGACAAAAAACTACCATTTGGCTTCTTAATAAAAATCATTTTATTTTTTATTCTCCCCGAAACACCCCCGGCCTGGTTCAAATAGGACATCACACTCTGCTTATGCTTAAACACAATCGCCGCTGGAAAAGTAACATCCCCATGAACCTGCACTATACTATTAACACTAGGGATCACTATTCGATCGCCTTGCCTCAACAAAACAGCGCTCGGATCGAATCCTTCGGTTAATATTATTTGCCCCCTAGGCTCTACCTGCCTAGCTCTGCTAATCCAGCTTAACACCCCTTCTGCTTCAACTTTTCTAAGCAGTGCCGCTTCATTCGTTGAGGAAGGTGTAGTCAACACATTTCGTTCGAGCAAGGATAATGAAGCGGCAAGCATCTCTTTTTGCTCCGCAGCGACTGATGCTCGGTACAATTGAATTCCACTTTGATTGGAGCGCCGGGTAAAATTTATCGATTCCAAAACGTCTTTTAGGCTAGCCCCTACAGGTAAAATCATTTCCCGTGCAGAATCATGTTCACCCAACACTTCAACGCTAATGCT